>JANLXT010000047.1:0-25282 GCA_031365225.1 candidate division FCPU426 bacterium | reverse complement strand
TCAATTCGCCCGAGACCAAGGTGCGGCCAGTTCGGGATGGCGTAAGAACCTTTTTAGATCTGGCTTTGATACGACTTTACGACCAGCGCGGATATTACCGTTCGCTGGAAACGCCACCACAAAAATAGTTTGCGCGTGGCTTTTGTTGGAGCACGACCATGAGAATTAAAATTTCAATCGTTGCCATGCTCGGTCTCGCGTTGTTAGCGCCAGGACCTTTGATGAGCGCCGCGCCAGTGATCCCGCCTGCCTTGACGACGCGGATCGTCAACTACCAAGGCCAGCTGACGGACTCGGGCGGCATACCTTATAACTCGAGCGTCAATCTGACCTTTCAGGTCTTTGATGTGGTGACGGGCGGCGCGGCGTTGATGACACACGCCGAGACGGTGGTGCCCAGCACGCAAGGCCTTTTTAATGTTGAGATCCCGCTCAGCGGCGTCGCAGTGGATCAGATGGCCAATGGTTTGTGGGTCGAGGTGCAGGTCAATGGGCAGATACTCACCCCCCGCAAGCGTTTGTTGGGTTCGGCCTATGCCTTGAACTCCGATTCTTTGCGCGGGCTGATCCCGGGCAGTGGCTCGGGCAACATCCCTGTTTTGGACAACACCGGGCGCTTGGATCCCGCCGTGGTCAGCTCACCCTTTCCGCTGGACGTGGTGGGCAGCGCTGTGGGCGGTTACGGGGCCTTGGTCAGCAACACCAACAACGGCGCGACGCAGCAGGGCTTGCGTGTCAGTGCCAGCAACGCCATCTCGGCCACGGCCACCGACGCGTCGGGTTTTGCGATACGGGGCGCGACGACACCACTCGATAACAGTTCGGCGTCCGCGATCTTGGCGATCAGCAACTTTGGGGTGGGTGTGCGCGCGACCGCAGGCGGCGGCGCGGCAGCTTTGCTTAGTTCGTCAGCCAGCATCGGCGTGTGGACACATGGCATCTACGGCATGCAGGCCAGCGCCAGCGCTGTGGGCCTGCGTGTGGGCGGCAGCAGTTTGGTCGCGGGCCAAACTGCCCAGACACCCGTGACAGGGATCGAGGTCAATTCAACTTTACGCGGGATCTTGATCACCAACAGTGGCAACGCTCCGGGCTTGCAAGCCACCAACAGCGCTCCTGCGAGCGCGTTGCTGGGATTGAATGGCTCGGCCAGCGGGGTGGGCGTTGAAGGGCAACACACCGGCAGCGGCTTTGGCGCTGGCTTGATCGGGCGCAGCTCTAGCTCAGGCGGTAAAGCGATTGTGGCGGACTCTAGCGCGACCCTTGGCGCGACCTATGGCGTTTACGCGAGCGCGGCCAGTCCTGCGGGCACGGGTTTGTATGCCTTTGCGCCCAGTCGAGGCGTGCGTGGCGAAGCGACTGCGGGTACAGGCGCTGCCTGGGGTGTGTATGGCTTAGCCACCAGTGTCGATGGCGTGGGGACGCAGGGTGAGGCCACGGGCGCAGCCACGGCCTTTGGTGTTTATGGTCAGGCGTTGTCGAGCGTGGGGGGAGCGGCGGTCTATGGTGTGGGCCTTAACAAGGGCGTTTGGGGTGTGGCCAACGCCGATGGAACGGGTGTGGCGGGCGTGGTCGGAGAGGCCGCGGCCCAAGGCGTGATCGGGCGGGCGTTACGTAGCAGTGGCGCGGATACCCGCGGCGTGGAGGGCTATGCCGCAAGCGCGGATGGTAGCGCGATCTATGGTGAGCTAGTGGCCAATCCTGGCGCGGGCAAGGGTGTTTGGGGTCGTGCGTTGGGCGCGGGCGCCAGTGGTATTTATGGACAGGGTGGCACGCGGGGCGTGTATGGCGAGGCCCCCGGAGGCAGCGCGGGGCAGCGCGGGGTCGAAGGTTATGTGGCGGGCGCAGGGCAGGACCGCAGTGGCGTGCTTGGGAGCGTTAACGCCAATCCAGGGGAGGTCGTCTATGGTGTTCGCGGACGATTAACGACCACGGGCAATTCTGGTTATGCCGTGCAAGGGGACAACAGCAGCGCTTCGGGTCGAGCCATGCGCGCTTACAATAGCGCGGCGCGCGGCGGCGACAGTGGCTATGCCCTTGGCGTGACGGGCAAGCTAAAGCTGACTGAAGACAATGCCGATAGCTATGTTGATAGTCGATCGGGTCCGCAGGGAGCGTGGGATGTCCTGTGCGCCTACTGCGGTTCTGGGGATCTAGTCTTGGTCACCCCGCAGATCGACATCACCTTGGGTGGCACGGTTCCCAATGCGCTTTATGTGGATCCCGCCGAGGTCATCAATGGCCAATTCACGGTAAGGGCTCCAAGCACCGTCGCAGGTATGCGTTTTTACTACATGGTCATCGACAAATAATTGACCCGCTATTTTTCACATAGGCGTCGCTTGACGCTTTGGACCACGCTTCTCGTGGGGACGCTCTGCGCGTCCGCGCGCGCGGACGTGTTCGCTGGCATGAGCGGCGGGCCGTGGATCTCTCCGTGGGTGGTGGTCAGCGGCATGGGCAATACGTCGACCTCGGCGACTTGGATCCTTCAGGATTCGGGGGCGGTCAGCTTGCAGGGCGTGTCGCGCACCAGTTTTGAGGCACGCCCCACCCCCGCGGGTGTCGGAACACCCTCGCGGATCTACGGTGGCTTTTTGTTGCGCTTGCCCAGCAGCACCGCCACCAAGACGACCACACGCACGGCGACGCAGACCCGCACGGCCACCCGCACCGCCACGACCACGCGCACAGCCACCCCAACGCGCACAGCCACCCCAACGCCCAGTGTGACGCGCACCGTTACCCCGACTCGGACCATCACTGCGACCCGCACTCCCACGGTGACCCCCAGCCTGACGGGCACCATCACGTTCACGCGCACTCGTAGCGCGACACAAACAGTCACGGTCTCTTTCACGCCTTCGCCGACCGCTTCGCCGACCGCCACGATGACCTTCACCCCTGTGTATGTGGCGCCCAGCGGAACCGCCGACGGGCTCTGTGGTGAGTATTATGACAACAAAGACTTCACAAACTTTAAGTACCGCCAGGTGGATACACAGGTCAATTTTGATTGGGGCACAGGTAGCCCCGCGGGGATAGGTTCCAACACATTCTCGATCACGTGGGCTGGAGAGATTGAGCTGCCGTACACAGGCAACTACACTTTCTACACCAACACCAACAACGGCACGCAATTGACCGTGGATGGTGTCGTGCTTATCGACGCCTTGGCGGATTCTGTCGTAGCGGAATACGCTGGGGTTCTGGCAGGGGTACGGACAGCGGGTGATCGCGTGCCCGTGCTCTTTAAATATTTCGAGAACAATGGTAGCGCCTTGGCGGCGCTTAGCTGGTCCAGTGAGTATCTGCCCAAACAAGTGATCCCGCAGGACCGTCTTTACTCGCTGGGTTGTTTTCCTAGCCCCACAGTTTCTCCGACGGCTTCGGTCACGCCGACCGCCACGCGCACGGGTACGCCAACGGCCTCGCCGAGCATCACACCCAGCTCGACACCTAGCTCGACGCCACAAACACGTTTAGCGTTACAAAAATCTTCTGACGTCGGTATGGTCACCAACACGCAGATCTACACCTACGTGCTGGCGCTGACCAATGACGGGGGCTTGGCCGGGACGGTGGCGGTCTGGGACACCTTGGACCCTAAGATCACCTTCAACTCGGCCTCGCCCGCGCCCTCTGGCAACATCGGCGCCGTGTGGACTTGGAACCTTCCAGTCACGGCCAGTGGCGTGACATCGATCACGCTGACGGTGCAGGCCAATTCTGCCGCCTTAAGCGAGGTGGTCAATCTTTTCAGCGCGCGCGCCGTGGGCCAAACAGAAGTCACGAGCGCCATGCTGGTCGTGGGCCTGAACCAGTCCTTGTCGCCAAGTCCCAGCCCTACCAGCACGGTGACAGTCACGCTCAGCGCGACCCCGAGCGCGACCCCCACGCCTACCCCGTCGCCCACGCATAGTCCATCGCCTACCATCAGCCCTACATTCAGCATCACAGCGACCGCGACGGCCAGCGAGACCCCCGACGCAGACTGGACCAACACCGTCTCGCCGACACCGTCCGAAAGTCCCTCGGTGAGCCCCACCTTTAGCCTGACTGTGACGCGCAGCCCAACGTTCAGTGTGACACCGAGCGTGACAGAGACCTACACGGACAGCGCGACCCCGAGCGCGACCCCGAGCGTCACCGAGTCGTTCACCGACTCTCCCACGCCCAGCGCCACCGAGACCGTCACCGAAACCGTGACCGAGACCGCCACCCCAAGTGAAACCCCCAGCGTGACCGAGACGTTCACGGATTCGCCCACGCCAAGTGAAACCGAGACCATCACCCAGACCACGACCCAGACCGCGACGCCCAGCGTCACCTTGACCGTGACCAGCAGCTTTAGCGTGTCGCCGACGGTCACGCGGACTGGCACCCCCAGCGTCAGTCCTTCAGTGACCCCCAGCATCACGCCGACCACGACCATCACGCTCAGTTGGACCGTGACTCCCAGCGCGACCCCGTCCGCGACTGTCACGCTGACCCCAACGCGCACCGCCACCCTTAGCCCCAGCTTTACAGCCAGTCCCACAGGCACGCTGACCGCGACGCCTTCACCTACCCCGCTGATGCCCAACCTAAGCCTGACCAAGAGCGGGCCCGCCCAAAGCTGGGAAGGGGAGCGTGTCGATTACGCGTTGCTGTTGAGCAATGCGCCAGGGGGTGGTGATGCCACGGACGTGACAGTTTACGAATCACTGCCCAGCGGGCTGGCTTATGTGGGGCCAGGAGCCTTGGCCGAAGAAAATTATCCTAACAATGATTTGTGGCGCGTGACGGACACACCCGGCTTGATCGCGCGTGGGCCTTTTACACTGGCACCAGGCGGTAGCATCATCCTGAGCTTGCAGGCCGATGTGCGCTTTGGTTTGGCCGGTTCTACCATCAACAACAGCGCTTGGGCCGCGCCGGTCGGCGTGACCTGGACCGTGGGATCCTCAGCCGCTGTGCCAGTCTTAAGTGGGATCGCGCCCACCCGCACCATCACTGAAACATTTACTATTTCACCGACTTTCACCGACACCTCGACACCCGGGACGCCTTCAGCGACGGACACACCCACGATCACCCCCAGCTTCACGATCACGCCCAACGGAACCTTGACTCCCACGCCTTTGGTGCCTGTGCTGTCTTTGGCGCATAGCTTGGCCAGCGACCCAAATCTAGTCTTTGTGGGCCGCTCAATCAGCTTCACGGTGCAGTTCTCTAACGCGATCGGCGCGGGGCAAGCTTTAGGGGTTGAGCTTTACACGATGCGCGACCTCGCCACCAACAACTTAGGCGTTAGCGAAGATCCCGCGCACCCTGTTTTGGGATCATCCGGTTCTGGTGTCACCGAGTGGTTCTGGGTCAATGACGACGACAAGCCTGCGTCCGAATGGCGACGGGGGCCTTACGCGAACGTGCCCGCGTCTGGCGCGGTGTTTCAAGCGCCCTACTACATGAAGGTTCAGCCCGCCGCCGCAGGGCGCACCTTGGTCAGCCGTATGCGCCTTTATCTCAATGGGGTGCCTTCGGGCGTGTCTAGCTTTGCCAGCGTCTATGTGCCGCTCTACACCCCGACCGCGTTGGTCACCAACACCCCCACCCCGACCGTCACCCCGATCACGAGCGAAGGGCAAGTGACAGCCTATCCGCAACCTGCCAGCGATCGACTTTGCTTGGATTACTGGGCACCTGCGTCCGCGGGTCCAGGCGTGTTTCAGGCGCGGGTCTACAACGCGGCGTTTCAGTTGATCGCCGAAGTCCGTGATCCCGCGGCGGTGCCTGGGCGTGGGCAGAGCACCTGCTTTGATGTCTTAGGCTGGGCACCCGGCGTGTATGTCATCGACGCCCGCCAGGGCCAATTTCACTATCCGCTGAGAAGCATCGGGGTCGCCCGGTGAACAAGCGACTTGGTCTGGGACTCTTGATGATCTTGTCGACGGGGGCTTTACGTGCGGCGACTAATGCCGATGTCACGCTCTACAGCGCCGCCAAGATCGCCATGCCGACACTCGGTGTGGCGATCGGTGCCCGCCCGGTGGCCATGGGCGAAGCCTACACCGCGGCGGGGCGTGATCTGTACGCCTTGCATTACAATCCCGCGGGCTTGGCGCGCTTGTCAGGCTATCAGCTGGGATTGATGCACAACGAATGGTCAGCAGCGTTAGGCATGCGTCAAGAATTTTTAGGCTACGGCCAGAGCGTAGGCTCTAGCGCTGGGTTGGCTTTGAGCGTCAATTATTTTAGTTTGGGAACCTTGCAAGAGCGCTCCAGCACAGGCGTGCCAGGCACCGAGAGCGGGGCTTATGCCATGACGGGGACGCTGGGCTATGGCTTTAGTGTCTTGAGCGATGACAGCCTAAAATTAGGTCTTTCAGCGGAATACGCCACTCAAAGCATCCTTAAAACCGGGGATAGCGCGATCGCGGGTGGGACCGGCTTTCAATGGGAGCTCAGCAGAGATTTTATTTTAGGGGGCGCGCTCAGGCATCTTGGTTCGGCGGGCGGAGGCTTTGCCCCTCCCAGTGTGGCGTCGCTAGGGCTGGCTTGGTCTTTGGCGCGCCGAAAATTAACATTGGCTGTGGATGGCAGTCAACCTTTTGTGGGAGAGCCTGCGGCCAATGCTGGCCTTGAGCTTAATCTTGGGGCGTTGGCGGTGCGGGGCGGCTGGCGTCAATATTTTGGGGTGGTGGATGGCGATGTACGTTCTGGGTTGACCGCGGGCACGGGGTTTAGAGCTGGCTTGTTTGCGGTGGATTATGCTTTTGTGCCTTACGGTGAACTTTCGACCACACATCGTGTATCGGCGATGCTCGAGCTGCCGAACGACTTCTTTAAACCCAAGATCTTTGGCGCCGAGTCCAGCACCCAGACCGCGCGTATCTACTATGACAAGGCCGTCGGCCTAGAAAAAAATGGCGAGCGCATTCAGGCCATGGTCGAATATCAACGCGCCAAAGAAGCTTACCCCGAGGCGTTGCGAGCTCAGCCCCAAGGTTTCTACACGACCACGTTAGCCAAAGTGGCTCAGCTCGAGGCGGACTTGCAAAAAGGCGGCAACAACGAACAGGTCATCCGCTTGGTCACCAAAAACATCAACGAAGGCCAAGCGTTCATGGCCGAGAAACGCTACCGCGAAGCCTTTCAACGATTTAAAGACGCTCTCAACCTTGATGCTAACAATAGCGAAGCCAAGCGTTTGCGTGACTTGGCCAGTGAAGGGTTAAAAGAACGCAAGAGCGGCCTGTTGCTGAGTGCCGCCGCCGCCGCCAAACAGCCGGGTCGTTTGATCAGCGCCATCGAAGACTATCGCAAGGTGCAGGCGCTGGATCCCGCGGATGAGGCCGCCGCCGCTTTCTTTAGCAATCGTAGCGCTGAGATTCGCGAACAGCTTAAACGGGTGCATCGTAAAGGGATTGATCTTTATGTCGCGGGGCGGGTCGCGGATGCCATCAGTATTTGGCGCAAAGGTTCCGAATTGGATCCCGAGGATCAGTTTGGGACCGGCTTCAGACGCGACATCGAAAAAGGGCGTAAACTGCTGGACGCCAGAGGCGGGCGCTGAGTTAAGATTGTGACCTTGATTACTCATTAAAACACTTGTTAAGTAAGTATATTTAGGTTTATCACGCCAAGTGGTTCATTTTCCGAAACTTGACAGTCAAGCCATAAAATGTATAATTTATAAGACCTTTTCGATTTAGGAGTAATAATGTCCTCAATTCTAAGCATATTGTGGTGGTGGGTGCTTGCGCTGGTATTGGGCATACTCACTTTTCCAATCGCATTTCGTCTTTTTAAAGCTTTGCCTGACCGCGGCTTGGGCTTTTCTAAATTACTCGGTCTTTTACTTAGTTCCTACGCCGTTTATCTTGCGGGTTTTGTCTGGCTGGGGACACCGACGATCATCTTGGCCTGGGTGGGCCTGGCATGGATCGCCTGGCGGCTTTATGTCAAAGATGCCGACGAGTTACGCGCCTTTGTTAACGAAAACGCGGGACTTTGGCTGGTCTACGAAGCTCTCTTTTTCTTTTTGTTCTTCTTTTGGGCAGTGGCCCGCATGCGCCACCCCAATATCTTGGATCAAGAAAAATTCATGGATTTCGCGTTCTTCAACGCGCTCAGCCGCACGTCGCGCATGCCACCGTATGATCCTTGGCTAGCCGCGCCCGATAACTACATCAACTACTACTACTACGGCTATTTTGTCATGGCCAGCTTTGCCAAGCTTAGCGGTGTCGCGGCGGCCTATTCTTATAATCTTGTGATCGCGCTGGTCTTTGCGCTCTCGGGTGGCGCTATCTTCTCTTTGTCCTACAACTTGACCCGCGCGTTGTGGCCGGGTTTTGCGGGCGTGGCCGCTTTGCAGTTCTTGGGCAATCTGGATGGCGGCCTGCAGTTATTACGTGGGCGCGGTTTTGATTGGTGGGCACCCACGCGCTTGATCAAGGACGTGGCCAAGGTGGGACCCAAGGGCCCGACTTATCTTAATCACTGGTGGCATAGCGCCAACCCCCAAGTCCTGCAAGCCAACGGTCTGACCGAAGCGGCGGCGCGCGATGGCTTGATCAGCGAGTTTCCGATCTTCAGCTTTATTCATGGCGACATGCATCCGCACTTTACGGCGATTCCTTTTGTCTTGTTGGTTTTGGGCTTGGTCTTGGCGTTGGTCAAGAGCGACGACAAAGACGTTTTAGACGCCCTGCAACCTACGCCCAAGCTCAAACGCTGGTCCTTCGCGCTCTTGACATTTGCTATCGTGGCTGGCTTGCTCGGTTTGCGGCAGGACGCTTGGATGCTCAAGCGTGTCGCGCTGAGCGGGATGGCCTTGGCGTTGGTGGGTGTCTTGGTGATCAATCGTGCGACCCTGCGCGTGGATCGTCTCTGGTTTTTTGGCGCGCTTGTCTTGGCGTTAGGCACGGTGTTCATGGCCAACACGTGGGACGCGCCCGCGTACGGGCTGGCGGCCGCGGCTGGCTTGTTGGCCCAACAGCATTTGCGCGGGCGATCGACTTCTAACTGGAGCCAAGGTTGGCTCTTGCCTGGCTTGGCGTTGTTGGCGGGAATGTTGCTCGTGGCATTGCCGTTCTTGGCGTTCTTTTCTAATCCCGCGCAGGGTCTGGGTTTTAGTCGCGCCAAGACGGGCCTGCACGACACGCTCATCTTTTGGGGCCTCTTTCTCGCGGTGCTCTTACCATTTGTGATCACCCGGGTGTTGGTCCTTGCGCGCGCCTTGGCGGACCCAGGCCAAAGCAACGAAGCTCCCAAGAAAATGCTATCCCGAACCAAGATCCGAGCCTGCCGTGACTGTGGCAGCCGCTTGCGCGCCGGCAAAGTCTTTTGTCCTCAGTGTGGCGCACGAAACGAAGAGCAAGCCGAGAGCGACGAGACGCAGGCGCCGAACATCGTTGGCGACTTAGGGCCGATTCCGGCTTTGCCCGCCGTGCTGTTACAGTTCTTTCAACGGCCCGCGCTGGCTTTGGCCCATCCTGTTGGACGGGTGCTGGTCTGGGTTTGGATCGGTTTGCTCAGCGTTTCGCTGTTGTTTTGGCCGACCACCGCTGTCTTCTTGCTCTTGGCCAGCTTGGCCGCGCTCTTGATCGCCGCGCGCGGAGATAGCGCCGAGGCGCTCTATGTCTTGGCGCTGATCATGGTCGCCGCCGCCTTGGTGATGGGTGTGGAGTGGTTCTATCTGCGGGATGTGTTTGAGGGCAACACTTCGTTGACCCGCATGAACACCGTCTTTAAATTCTACTTCCAAGCCTGGATCCTTTTCAGCGTGGCGTTGCCCTTTGCCCTTTGGTGGACCTTGCGGGCGCTCTTACGTTTGGCGGGTGATCTTGCTCGTACGATTTACCTCAGCATCTTGGCGATCGTGGCGCTGGGCGCTTTGGTTTATCCCGTGCGCGCGCTGGGCGTGGTCTGGGACGATTTTGACGCGACTCAAAATATGTTGCCCACCCTGGATGGGTCGGCTTGGTTGCGGCGCGACACGCCCGGCGATTGGTCTGTGATCCAACGGCTACGCGCCGAAGTCAAAGGAGCGCCGGTCATTCTCGAAGCCGTGGGTGGCGCTTACACCCATTTTGCGCGCGTGTCGTCCTACACTGGCCTGCCGACGGTGGTGGGCTGGGGCAATCACGAGAGCCAATGGCGCAAACAGTGGCCCACCCAGCAAGAAGTCGATGTCAACGAGATCTATAACACTCAGGATCTGGGCAAAGCCCAAAGCCTTTTGGCTAAATACGGCGTGACCTATATTTTTTGTGGCTCGCTTGAGCGGCAAAAATACGGACAGGACGCGCTCAACAAGTTCGCGTCATTCGCAGACATCGCGTTTCAAGATCAAGGCACGGTCGTTTATAAATTACGCGGTCGTTAAAATCACTTTTTGTTGGGAGCCAGCATGGCTTTGATCTGTGAAAAATGTGGGGACGAAAATCCAAAAACCAATCGGTTTTGCGACAGCTGCGGCACCAAGCTGCCAAAGCTAGAAGCCAAAGCCGAGATTGAGACGCGCGCGGTCGTGGCCAAGGCGGTCAAGCGTGAGCCCGAGACGCGCTTGGCACCCGCAGCACGGCGCAGCGACACCGCGCCCGCACTGGCGGCTGGCAACGGAATCACTCTGGACAGCAGTTTGTTGTGGTTGGCCTTGATCGTGGCTTTTGGCGCATTCCTGCGCTTGTGGCAGTTGGGCGACAAGCCCTTGCACCATGACGAGAGCATTCACGCTTGGTATGCCTTTAAGCTTTTTAAAGGTGACGTCTATAAGTACGACCCCGCTTACCACGGCCCCTTTCGATATCACTTCAATGCGCTGATGTACTTTGTCTTTGGCGTCTCTGACTACACGGCGCGCATCTTGCCCGCCATTTTTGGCATCGGACTGCTTATTTTTATGTGGCAATGGCGCACGCTGATGGGCGTTACGGGCGTTTTGTTCGCCGCCGCATTGATGGCCATCTCGCCATCCTGGACCTATGTCAGCCGCTTTATTCGCGACGATATCTTTATGGCCGCTGGCAGCTTGACCTTGGTCTGGGGGCTCTTTCGTTGGTTTGAGACCCATGCCAATCGGTATCTTTATTGGGCGGTAGCAGGCTGGATCGTCGCCTTTAGCGCGCATGAGGGCACCTGGATCTTTATGGGCATCATTGGAAGCTTTTTGATGGTGCGATGGGCCTGGGAGACCTTTGACAATAAAGTTGAGGAAGAGTCCCAGGTTCGCGACCTGGTGGAGAGCCTTAAGCTACTGCAAAACGGCGGCCCCTTTGCCCAGTTGGTCGCCGCCGCCTTCGCACCTGTCACCTTGATCATGGGCGCGCTTGGGATCATAGAGTTGCGCGAAAGCCGGCGTGTGTGGCTGGCGATGCTGGCGATCTTCTTTGTGCCTTTCACCCTGCTTTACAGCACCGTGTTCAGCAATCTCGACGGCTGGTTCATGGGTGCTTTTGACTCAATTGCTTATTGGTTGGGCGAACAAAAGACCGGGCGTGCGGATCAACCTTGGCCCTTTTACGTCTACCTGCTATCGCTGTACGAGATGGGCATCTGCGCTTTTGCCCTGATCGGAGGTTTGCGGGTCTATTTTGGTAGCGGCAAACCGCAGCTATTTTTTCTTAAGATCGTGGCATTCTTACCCTTCTTCTTTGCCATCTTGATCCTCGAAAAATACCCCAAAGATCCACGGATGGTTTTGGTGATGGCAAGCTTAGCGACCGCGGGTTCGGCGATGGCGGCTTGGTCCACCTTTGCCCCAGAGAAGGGCAATCACTTTAGAGTTTTCTTGATCTATTGGGCTATGTTGTCCTTTGTGATGTTTACGATCGCTGGCGAACGCATGCCTTGGTTGACGGTGCATCCATTGACGCCGCTTACGCTGTTGGCGGCCATGTACCTGGGTGACTTTTTTGACCGAGAAAAGCCGCATCTTGGTGAACATTGGATTGGGTGGGGAGTGCTTTGGTTGCCGATCTCTTATTTCGCGGTCATGGCTCCTCGACAGATCCTGCAAGCCTTGGTGCATGCCCCGCGTGAATTGGGGGCGTGGATCCGAGCTTTCGGTCATGGTGGGCGTCACGGTAGCTTTGCGCCAAGTGGCTGGAGCATCAACCTGTGGTCACAACAGATCTTTGTGCTCTTGCCCTTGGCGATTTTCACGCTGCTTTTAGTGATGACGCCTTTCATCCTAGAGCGTTGGCCACGTCTTAAAGGCATGACCCGTGGGATCTTTGTGGGGCTCTTTGTTCTAGCGCTGGGCACCTTGTCACACGGCACTCAAAACCTGCTCTTTCAAGGGGATGGCGCCGATCCGCGCGAGCAACACGTGTATGTGCAGTCCTCGGTTGAGCTGGTTGAGCTCAGCGCAAAATTGACACGCATGAGCCGGGCCGTGACGGGTGGCCCGTACTTAAAGATCGCGGTCGAGGATCTTTGTTCGTGGCCCATGAGCTGGTACCTGCGTGACCTGCCCAACGCACAGATCGGTTTTGGCCCTCCCATGACTGCGGACAAGGTGGCTGATTTCCCGGTGGCCTTGACAGGCTACGACAATGGCAATATCCCCGATCATGATCAACGCATCGCGGATTCGTTCAAAGCCAACTACAACGCCTACCCCGTGCGCTTTAGGCGCTGGTGGGCGCCGGACAAGAACGCGTTGATGGCGGGTTCGACCAGTGACGTGGCGGGACGCCTCTTTAGGCTCTTTATGTACCGCGAGCCTTGGATGGGGGGGCCCATCCGCAATCCTCAGTTCTCAGAGTTTGTTTATCCCAAGGGCGACAGCATCAATTCGCCTTTTGGTAGCTTTGACGCTTGTGTGTGGGTACGTAAAGACGTGGACCGTTACTTTCAATAGAGACAGGGAGACACCCAGCTATGCAGATCAATAAAACATACACCTACACAGCGATCGGTTTGGTGCTGGCCGCGGTGATGACTGGTTTTCTTTGGACCCGCGCGCCAAAAAAGAACGCGGGCTCGGCCTCAAGCGAACCAGGCGCCGGGCTTAACAAGCCGCGGGCGTTGGCGGTCGCGCCCGACGGGGCGCTCTGGGTCGCGGATAGCCGCAACCATCGCTTGGTTAAGCAAGACGCGGGCGGCAACGTGCTCAAGACCATCGGTCGCCAAGGCATGGGTGACGGGCAATTTAAAGAACCCTGTGGTCTTTGGGTCGATAAGGCCGGATCTATCTATGTGGCCGACACTTTCCATAGCCCAAATCCTGACGGGGGTTTTCCCTGGGGCCGAGTACAAAAATTCAGCGCCGAAGGCGTCTTTATGGGCGCGTGGGGCAAAGTGAGCGCGCTTCCCAATGAGCTCTTTGGACCACGCGCCATCGCGGTGGATGGCAAGGGCAACGTCTATCTCGCGGACACGGGCAATCACCGCGTGCTCAAGTATTCGGACAATGGCTCGTACTTGGCCGTGATCGGTGGCAAGGCTGGCAAAGCCGGATCCGCCGTGGGTGAATTTAAAGAGCCCTTTGGTTTGGCCGTGGACAAAGAAGACAATCTTTATGTCGCCGATCGCCTTAATGTGCGCGTGCAAGTCTTTAGCCCTGCGGGCAAGCCCTTGCGGCAGATCAAGGTCGATGGCTGGGAAGAGAACCAGATCAATCAAGAGCCCTACCTTGCCATCGATAGCAAGCGTGGTTTTCTCTATGTCAGCGATCCCACCAAGCGCAAGATCCACCGCTACAACGTGGGCGGGGGCGGGCACAAGACCTATGACAAAGGCGTCGAAGCCGCCTTCAAACAGCCCACGGGCGTGGCGGTGCGCGAGAGCGACGGCGTTGTTTTTATCACCGATGGCGAATCTGGCAAAGTGCTGACCCTGCGTCCTTAAGATCTTAGGAGACTTTCATGGCAAGCAAAAAAAAGAAAAAAAGCGCTCGCAAAAGCCGACGAGGTAAACGACGTGGTCCGCTCGTCTTGTTGGGTTTAGTCGCCGTCGCTGTCGTCATTTTTTTTGGAATGCGCTTCTTGGGCAAACAAGCTGAAGTCTTTGTTCCGACCAAGATCAGTCAGCGCTTTGCTAGCCCGGGCAAAGGGGCGGGGATGCTCGACAGCCCGCGGGGTGTCGCGGTGGACGCGCAAGGCAATATTTACGTCACTGATCTGGGCAACGCCCGCATCAATAAGTATGCCGAAGATGGTCGCTTGCTGCTCTCGTTTGGACATTTAGGCGCCGAGCCAGGCAAGGGTCGTGCGGGTGAGTTCAACGAGCCTTCGGGCGTTGCGGTGGCCCCCGATGGCACCATCTATGTGGCGGACGCGTGGAACGGCCGCGTTCAGGGCTTTGATAAGGGCGGCCACCCCAAAGTGGAGTTTGGTGGCGCCAAGTACACGTTCTATAGCCCGCGCAACGTCGCCACCGATCGAGAAGGCAACGTCTATGTCGCGGACACAGGCAACAGCCAGATCAAGGTCATCTCACCCGCGGGCAAGCTGCTCAAAGTGGTAGGAGGACGTGGTTCTGGCAAAGGCCAGTTTGCCGAGATCTTTGGCTTAGCTATCAATTCTAAGGGCGAAGTTTTTGGCGCTGATCCTGGCAACGGCCGCATTCAAAAGTTTTCCGCGTTACCAGATCTAAAGCCGCTTGCCGATGTCAAGGTACCTGGCTGGCGCGCGCAAACACCGTTTTGGCCGCACTTGGCCGTGGATGCGCAGGACCAGATCTATGCGGTGGATAGCAGCAATCACAAGCTTTGGGTCTATGATAGTGAGCTAAAATATCGCGCCAGCGTTGGCGGTGGCCCAGGTGCCGTGCTTTTTGGTAGCCCCGTGGGTGTCGCCGTCGCACCCGACGGCAGTGTCATTGTCACGGATAACGCGGCCAGTGTGGTGCTGCGCGTACCCAAGGTAGAGATCCCTGCGCTCCGCTAAATCGAAGGCGCATCCGCGTGGCAGCCACAAAGCCCTCGCCCAAGGCGCCGCCTGGGTCATGGTTGGCACGGTCATCGCCAATCTGTCGATGGTGGTCTATCACCGCTTGATGAGCCAGAGCCTCGGGCAGGACTACGGGCGCCTGATCACCCTGATGGCACTGACCAACGTGCTTGGTGCCGTCACCATGGGCGTCAATACAGCGCTGGTCAAAGATTTTTCGCGGGACGCCGAAAAAATCGGCCCCGGGGCTGTCAAAGGTCGGCTCAAGCTCATCGCTTTGCCCGGCTTGGCGTGGTTGGCGGCGACCGCGGTTCTGCTCTTGCTGCTCGCTCCCGCGGCGATGGCCTATCTGCATCTGCCTAAGTTCTCAGAGCTGGCGATACTGGCCTTGCTCTTTACCCTTGGGATCGGTCTTTTAGCGCTGCGCGCCGCGGTGCAAGGCCTGCATCACTTTGGTAGTCTTTCGACCAGCTTGGTGGCAGAGAGCGCTGGACGCGCTGCCTTTGGATGGCCCATGGCGATGGCTTGGGGTGTCGGCGGTGGCCTGATCAGCATGATCGCGGGACAGGCAATCGGGATCTTGCTCTTGGTGCCCGGTTTGATCGGATTGGGGCGTAGCCTTGCTCCTGCGAAACCGATCTTAGCCGTCAAAGGCCAACGCGGACGCTGGTCCGAAGCGCTCGCGGACACGGCAACTCTGACGCTCTTCAGCCTGCTGCTCTATCTAGATCTTTTTGTGGCGAAGCACTACTACAGCGACGCGCAAGTCGCCGACTACGGGCGTGCGGCGCTGGTGTCCAAGTCATTTTTGCATTTGGCTTCGGCGTTCAACATGGTGCTCTTGCCCGCGGTGGCCGCGGCGCTGGTGGGCGGACGTAGCACGCGGGCATTGCTGCTTAAGTTTATCGCGGCGGTCTTGGTCATCGATCTGATCGGCCTGGGCGTGGTCTGGGGCGCGACCGATTTTTGCATCCGCTTGCTATGCGGCCCCGACCCCAACTATCTGAGCTTGGCCCCCTTGGTGCGGGTCTTTTCGGTGGGCACCATCGTGCAGGCCTTGTTCCAGCTGACGCTGTTCTACCTGATCGCGATCCGCTCGCGCGCCACCCTATGGCTGATGCTGGCGCTAACGCCAGTCTATTATCTGGTGTTGGCCGCGTCGCACGAGAGCCCCTTTGATATCGTGCGGGGGCTAGCGCTCTGCGCGGGGTTGGGGTTGGTGGTGGCGCTTGGGTTGGTGCTACGGTCGGAAACTCGCGAGCTCGCGTGAGCAAGCCCGCCAGAGCGGCGCTTGAAGAGACTTACGCCTATACCCGAGGAGACAGGCTTTCGAGTAGCCTAGCCAACGGACGCATTAGCACGGCCTTGGCCAACCTTGCGGATTTCAAAGGGAAGCGCGTTATTGACCTTGGTTGCGGTAATGGCGCGTATTCAGCCCTCTATTTGGATTGGGGTGCCGCCGAAGTGCTGGCCACGGATACTTCGCGTGAAGCGCTCAAAATAGCGCGAAAATCACACCAAGGACGGCCGCAGCTGCGTTTTCGACTCTTGGACGTGGGTAGCTCGAGAGCGCCAAAAAGAAAATATGATATCGCCGTTCTACGGGGCGTTATCCATCATTTAGAAGACCCCGCCGTTCAATTGGCTACCATTTGTAGCATGGCGAATGTGGTCTTAGTGATGGAGCCGAATGGATACAACCCTGTGATGAAGGTCATCGAGAAGACCTCGCGCTATCACATTGAAAATCACGAAAAGTCCTATGCGCCATGGCGACTGGTGGCCTGGTTCAAAGCTCGTGGGGGCCAGCTGGCAGAGTGCCGCTACATCGGTCTCGTGCCGATGTTTAGCCCCGATTGGTTGGCGCGCTTGGGCAAACGCATAGAACCATTGATTGAGGCCACTCCCGGCCTTCGACAACTCTGCTGTGGGCAGGTAGTGATGAGGATAGATTTTTTATGAGTGAAACCAAGCGCCTAATCTCCATCGTCACTCCCTGTTGGAATGAGATTAAGAATGTCGGGGAGTGCGCCCAGTCTGTCAAAAAGCTGTTTGAAGAGAAGCTGCCTGGCTATGATTGGGAGCATATTTTTTCCGATAACTGTTCGACGGATGGGACTGTTGAGGAGTTAAAGCGGATCGCCGCCGCCGACGCGCATGTCAAGATCATCTGCAACGCGCGCAACTTTGGAGCCTTCAAGTCGATGTACAATGCCTTGATGCGCACAAGCGGCGATGGTGTGGTGGTCATGCTAGCCGCCGACCTGCAGGACCCGCCCGCCCTCATCGTTGATTTTGTGGCTAAGTGGGAGCAGGGGTATCAGGTCGTTTACGGCCAGCGCAAGAACCGTAAAGAAAGTTTGCTTATGCGAACAGGACGTAGCCTGTTCTATCGCCTGGTGGCTATCAGCGCCAATGTGAACATCCCCGTGGATGCCGGCGAGTTTCAATTGATTGACCGTAAAGTCGTCGAGGCGCTTCGCGGGTGCAAGGATTACCACCCCTACATGCGTGGCATGATCGCCAACGCGGGGTTTCGTTCGACGGGGATCGCTTATGATTGGGGCTTGCGACGCCACGGCAAGTCCAGCGCCAACCTTTTAGGGCTTTACGATACCGCGATCAACGGATTGATCTCGTTCTCAAATTTACCCATGCGTATCAGTGTCTTCGCGGGCCTCTTGTTGGCCGCCGGCAGCCTGCTCTTTGCCCTCGTTTCGGTCATCCTAGCGCTGTTGGCGCCCAACCCGGTGGCGCCCCATGGGATCATCACGCTGGTGGTGGCGGTCTTTTTCTTTTCGGGCATCCAATTACTCTTTATAGGCATTATTGGAGAGTACATCGCGGCCATTCATTCTCAAGTGCGGCAGGGTTTTTATCTTACCGAGCAAGAACTAGTGAATTTTCCGCCTGAGACAGATGCGTCATCCCGTCATTGAGAATGACTTAGCCGCCATCGCCTCCAGCGCGTTGCCTTGGGAAGCGCTGAAAGGTAAGACGATCCTCATCAGCGGGGCCAATGGTTTTCTGCCGGCCTACATGACAGAGACACTGCTTTATCTTAATGAGACACGAGCGCTGGGCATACATATCCTAGGACTGGTGCGGGATATTGACCGCGCCAAAGCTCGTTTTGCTAACTATGACGGTCGTAAGGATCTCGATTTTCTAGTCCAAGATGTCACTCAGCCCCTGCCGCCAGGACTCGAGGCCCAGTTTATTATCCATGCAGCAGGCCAGGCCAGCCCCAAGTATTATGGCGTTGATCCAGTGGGCACGCTGGCTTCCGCTACGCTGGGTACTGCGCAGTTGCTTGAATTGGCGCGACGTAGTCGAGCCGAAGGTTTCCTCTTTTTTAGTAGCGGTGAGGTCTACGGTCAGGTGCCTGCGACCGACTCACCCCTAAGCGAAGACGCGCTAGGAAAAGTCGATTCCATGCAGCTGCGATCGTGCTATGCCGAAGGCAAGCGCGCTGGCGAGACGATGTGTGTGGCTTGGAACCAACAGTATGGTGTCCCCGCGGTCGTGGCACGGCCGTTTCATACTTATGGACCAGGCATGCGGTTGGATGATGGTAGGGTCTTTGCGGATTTTGTGGCGGATCTGGTCGCTTGCCGAGACATCGTGATGAAGAGCGATGGTAGCGCACTTCGACCCTTTTGTTATTTGGCTGACGCCGTCGAGGGTTTCTTTACTGTGCTGCTCAAGGGTCGTCCAGGCCAAGCTTACAACATTGGCAACGAAGACGCCGAGATAAGCATATTGCAATTGGCCGAAAGGTTAGTGGCGCTCTTTCCCAAAGCCGGTTTGAAAGTAGTCTATAAAGAGCGCGATCCGGGGACCTATATCGCCAGCAATTTCTCTCGCGCCTGTCCTTCAACCGCCAAAGCGCGAGGGCTGGGTTGGGCGCCTCGCACGGGTATTGAAGAAGGTTTTTTGCGCACTGTCAGGAGCTACCAGTGAGCCTAGGGGATATCCAAAAAAAATATTTGGCCAAAGAGATCTCCAAGCCAGATTACATCCAACAGATGCATGCCGTGCACACGACGCTCTTTGACTACTCCACCTGGCTGCCACAGACAGACATTGCCTCAATCACCATCCAGGATGGCGAGGTGACGATGACCTCGCGGGAAAGTGGCATCAAGATAGTGGTCGATAGGGACGATAAGCGTATCGCCCCTATCGAGATTCTTAATTTCATGAACTACGAAAAGCATGACGCCGACATGATCTTAGGCTTGGTTGAGAACGGCGACGGAGTTTTAGATATCGGCGCCAATATTGGTTGGTACTCCAATACGTTAGCAAAACGCAAACCAGCGTGTCGGATTCTGGCTTTTGAGCCTATCCCCAAGACGTTCGCCTACCTCAAGCGCAATCTGGAGCTTAACGCGATTAAGAATGTCGAGGCTTTCAATCATGGTTTTTCGAACGAGGCCAAAGAGCTCACATTTTATTATTATCCGGGCGGCTCGGGCAACGCCTCGGCGGCCCGACTAGCGGATGACGCGGGCGTCGTGGAAGTCAAAGCGAAGGTGTTGCCCTTGGACACGTTTATGCGCGACTTGGATTTTAAAGTGGACTTTATCAAGTGTGATGTCGAGGGAGCCGAGCTGCTGGTCTTTCAGGGCGCGATGGAGACCCTCAAGAAGCATCAGCCTATTGTCTTTAGCGAAATGCTACGCAAGTGGTCTGCCAAGTTTGACTATCACCCCAACCAGATCATTGCGCTTTTTGCAGGGCTGGGATATCGCTGTTTTGCGGAGAATGACGGCAAGCTCAAAGAATTTGTGACGATGACCGATGAGACGGCAGAGACCAACTTTTTCTTTATGCACTCACAAAAGCACGCCGCTAAGATTCAAAGACTGAGCTGAAGGGGACTGCCATGACAAAAAAAGTTGCCGATTATATCGCGGACTACCTGGCACAAAGAGAGATTCGCCATGTCTTTGGTATTATCGGGGCAGGCAATGTTCGCCTTTTTGATGCTATCGCGCGCAAGGGTTATACCGAGATCGTTTGCGTCCATCACGAACAAGCCGCCACCATGGCAATGCAGACCTACTACCGCGTTAGCGGCAAGATCACCGCGGCGCTCCTGACCACAGGCGGAGGCTCGACCAACGGCTTGACGGGGGTTGTTAGCGCTTGGGCTGACTCGATTCCGGGTGTTGTCATCTCGGGCAACGAGGCCTCAAAGCACACGCGTCCCGATAACCCGCTGAGGATGTGGGGAGTGCAGGGTTACGACAGTAGTTTTGCGGTGAGCAAGGTTTGTAAACGTGTTTCGCGTCTTATGGACCCGCGCGACATCCGTCGCGAAATTGAAGCTGCCTTCGACGAGGCTGGTTCTGGTCGGCCAGGCCCTGTTTGGCTGGACATACCCATGGATCTTCAGAGTGTCGCAGTGGACGTGGACAGCTTGCCGCGGTTTACCGCTCGATTGGAGCCACGCGTTGACCCTAGTGAGCTCAACGCTTCGGTCGCTAAGGTCGCCGAAATGCTTCGAGCCGCTAAACGTCCTGTGCTCTGGTTGGGGCACGGGATACGCCTTGCCAAGGGCGAAGCTCTCGTCAAGCCGCTGGTCGAAAAAGTCGGCGCGCCTACCTTGGTTTCCTGGGCGGGTATCGATATGATTGATTCAGATCATCCGCTGGTCTACGGTCGAGCGGGGGTCTATGGTCAGCGTAACGCTAACTTCACCCTGCAAAACGCCGATCTTGTCGTGGCGATAGGCACGCGATTGGCCATACCTCAAATTGGCTACGACCTGTCCGAGTTGGCTCGGCAGGCCAAGTTTGTCGTGGTGGATATTGACGGTATCGAGTTACTAAAATTAGGCGCCCGTGCTGAGATCGCTATTTGCGCCGACGCCAAGGTTTTCATCGAAGCGTTGCTAAAAGAGCAGGGCCTGCGAGGTGATTTTTCAGATTGGATCAAGCGTTGTGATCAATACCGGTTGGACTACCCGTGGGTGGATCCCAAGCGGGGGCACGCCGATTCAGTCGGCTACATCAATTCATACGCCTTTATGGAACGCCTGAATGCTCATTTTAAGCCAGACCAGATCGTCACGACAGACATGGGAACAGCCTTGCTCAGTGGGCACCAAGTGCTCAAGACCAAAGATGGCCAGCGTTTACTCACTTCCACTGGACTTGGTGAGATGGGCTATGGCCTGCCTGCCGCCATGGGCGCCTCGTTTGCTAGGGACAAAGGTGAGGTGCTTTGCCTGAACTGCGATGGCGGCATGATGATGAACCTGCAAGAGCTTCAAACCGTGATTCATCATCAGTTACCCATCAAGATTATCGTCTTTGACAACGATGGCTACCTGATGATCAAGCACACACAAAAAGCTCTTTTTGGGCAAACACCTTATGTGGGCACCACCCGGGCCTCGGGTGTCTCTTGCCCTGATTTTACAAAAATCGCCCAAGCATTTGATATGCCGTCTTTCGAGATCCGGACCTGGGATGATTTCGACAAGGTCATCCCTGCTTTTCAAGCTCTTCAGGGCCCGGCGATCTGCGTCGTCACCATGGATCCTGAGCAGCCATTTGTGCCGAAGCAATCGGTGGCCACTCAAGCGGATGGTAGCCTGGTATCACCACCGCTTGAAGATCTCTCGCCACTGCTACCGAGGGCCGAGCTCGAAAGAAACATGATTGGCGGCTTGCATCTCAAGTCGAAAACACTTGGGGCTTGAGAGCGACTATGAGTGCTAGTCCCATCAAAAAAGCCAGGATCGCTATCCTTGGTAGCGGAAACATTGGCACGGATCTATTGGTCAAGAGCTTGCGCTCGCCCTATCTCGATTGCGCTGTTTTTATTGGGCGCAATTTAACGTCCGCTGGCATGCGTAAAGCGCACGAGTTAGGCGTGAGGATCTCGGATCAGGGGCTGCAGGCCATCAAAGACGATCCAAATTGCTGCGATCTTGTCTTTGATGCCACTTCTGCCATGGCGCATCTCGAGCATTGGCCCGTCTTGCAAGCGATGGGCAAGCAGGTCATCGACATGACGCCCTCGAAGGTGGGCGAGTTCTGCGTGCCCAGCATCAATCTTGGGGGCGCCATCTTGCCCCAAAATCTTAACATGGTCACTTGCGGTGGCCAGGCATCGGTGCCCATTGCGCACGCCATTGGGGCAGTACAAAAAGACATTGAGTATATCGAGGTGGTCTCGAACATTGCCTCGCGAAGCGCCGGGCCGGCGACGCGGATCAACCTCGATGAATACATTGAGACGACTGAGGCGGCGATCAAGCTTTTCTCTTCGGCTCGGGAAGCTAAAGTCATTCTCACGCTCAATCCGGCTGTGCCCTGCGTTGACATGCAGACCACGGTCATGGTCAAGATGCCCAACGAGAACATGGAAGGCATTCGGACTAGCATCCTTAAGATGGTAGAAAAGGTGCGCGAATATGTGCCCGGTTATGGTTTGGTCGTTGATCCAATCTACGAGAATGGGCGCTTAGTCGTTATGGCCAAAGTGCAGGGATTGGGTGATTACCTTCCCAAGTACGCGGGTAACCTTGACATCATCAATTGCGCAGCCATTGCGGTGGCGGAACATTATGCAAGATCCAAATCCTAGCGTCCTGATCTGCGACCCGACTTTGCGTGACGGCAACCATGCCGTGCAGCATCGCTTGACCGCGGACCAAATCGGCATTTACGCTGCCGCGGCAAATGCCGCGCACGTGCCGATTGTTGAGGTGGGACATGGCAATGGGCTAGGGGCATCTTCACTCCAAGTGGGTTTGGCCACGACACCGGATTTGAAGGTTTTAGAAGTGGCGCGTAAAGCACTCACTAGCTCCAAGCTAGGGGTGCACGTCATTCCTGGTTTTGCCACAATCAAAAAAGACCTAGCTTCAGCGGTGAATGCAGGGGTGGATGTTTTTCGCATCGCCTCACACTGCACCGAAGCGGACCTCACCGAGAGGCACATTTCTTATGTGCGCGAGCGTGGCAAAGAAGTCTTTGGCGTCTTGATGATGTCCCACATGGCCGGGCCCGAGATTTTGGTAGAAGAGGCTTCTAAAATGCAGGCTTATGGGGCGGAAGCTTTGATTATCATGGACTCGGCAGGAGCCTTGTTGCCGACAGACGTCACTGCGCGCATCACGGCTCTGGTCGAGGCTCTAAGCATCCCTGTCGGTTTTCACGGACACAACAATCTTGGACTCGCGGTGGCGAACTCAATCGCTGCAGTCAAAGCAGGGGCCAGTATTTTGGATGGCACCGCCCGAGGCTTTGGCGCTGGTGCGGGAAATACCCAGTTAGAGGTTTTGGTCGCAGTGCTCGAGCGCTTGGGTATTAAAACTGGAATTGATCTCTATAAGTTGCTCGATGCGGGAGATATCGCTGAAAAGCTGGTGGTTGAAAGCGTGCCCACGATCTCTTCGGTAAGTATCGTTAGTGGTCTGGCGGGGGTATTTTCTGGTTTCTCCCGGCACGTCTTGCGCATCGCTGAGGAATACGCCGTCGATCCTCGCGACGTCTTTTTTGAGTTGGGTCGTCGTAAGATTGTGGCTGGTCAAGAGGACATGATCATTGAAGTTGCGGACATGTTGGCCAAGAAAAAGGGGGTCCAGTGAGCGCTTCTGCCCAAAAAAAACTAAAATTTGTCACCGAGGACCTTGAAAAAGTAGCGGCGGGCGCGGATGTTTCTCGCCTGCGAGGCTCCCACGTTGTCATCACCGGGGGTGGGGGTTTCATGGGTTTGTGGCTCAGTGAGCTACTTATGTACTTGGATCGAACCCACGGCCTCAAGCTCAAACTGACTCTGATTGATACCAGCTTCGCCCGTGCTCAGGCCGAGGCCCCCCATCTTTTCGCTGCTCCCTCTGGACTGGCCACCCTCGTTACGGACGACATTCGCGGGGTCCACGAACTGCCTAAAGACACCGAATGGGTCATTCATGCCGCTGGCTCACCCGATGTGCGAGTCCATAATTCTCAGCCGATCTATGCTAGCCAGACCATCACCCAAGGCACGTGGACTGTTCTTGAGGCGGCTACGCGCCTACCCGCGTTAAAGGGGTTTTTAAATATTAGTTCTGGTTATGTTTATGGCTTTCACAGCACCAAAGAACCAGTGGACGAAAAAGATTTTTTTGGATTTGACCCAACTCTTTTCTCGACATCGTATGTTGAAGCGAAACGCTATGCCGAATCGCTGTGCACGATCTATCGAAACCAATACCGCTTGCCCTTGGTCAACGCAAGACCGTTTTCCTTTGTAGGCCCCTACCAGGCTATCGATGCGCCATGGGCTGTGAATAATTTTATTCATGACACGATCCAAGGACAAGCTATCCGCATTCAGGGGGACGGCACCGCTGTTCGTAGCTACATGTACGGAGCCGACATGGCTTGGTGGTTGCTCAACCTGCTCCTGCGTGGT
The DNA here is from genome assembly GCA_031365225.1 of candidate division FCPU426 bacterium. Classification (GTDB taxonomy): domain Bacteria; phylum Oederibacteriota; class JAJYGY01; order JAJYGY01; family DAIDJD01; genus JANLXT01. The sequence continues at coordinate 977 of JANLXT010000047.1, read as the reverse complement.
GAAACAGGGCGCAGTTACAATGTTGGTAGCCCGACGGCCATTACGCTTAGAGCGCTCGCCGAAAAGATACGGCACCTATCCGGTGATCGGTTTGAGATCAATCACTCGCGGGCGGGGCTGAAGTCCAAACCCTCAATTTTTGTTCCGGCAGTCGCCGCGGCACAGACGGATTTGGGGTTGGGACTTAAATTTGACCTAGACAAGGCACTTTCAAGGACCTTGCAATGGCATTCCGTCAAGGCCTGAGCCTTGGGGGGCGGTGTGAAAGAGGTATAATAGGCGCCAAGACCTATTGCGCAATAGAAACTGACATATTCATTTTACGGGGGAAAAAGTGGTTAAGAAGAAAAGCTTGGTAGGAAAAGCGCCCAAAAAAAAGCAAGCCAGCATCACCGCAATTAGTCCTGGAAGCCCTAGCGTTGCTGCGCCTTCGGGAATGGCCGGAAAGTGGCGGCTCGCCGTAACGGGCATTGCGGCCATCGTCCTCATCTTTCTCTATATGAACAACAAACCCTCTGGATCAACAGTGGTTGTCGGTAGTGCGCCACCGATCCAGGAATGGGGCCCGGCCATTAAGCTCGAAACGGTCTCTGACTTCTCGATCCCCGAGCAACCCATTGACATCAAAGCTGACGCGCAAGGAAATGTCTATGTGCTTACTTCGGGAGCGTTGAGCCTGTATACCGCAGGCAAGCTGGCCAAGACCTTTCCATTGGCTGGCGGAGCTTCGTGGCGGAGCATGGCTTTTGACGGCAAGAGCCTTTACATCACAAATTTTGATGGCGGCGTGGTTATTCAAGTTGATAAAAATTTTGCGAGCGCAAAAAGTTTTATTGTGGCAAAGGCCTCGCGTCTCTTGGGAATCACCGCTTCATTAACAAGCGGCGAGATTTATGCCTCGGAAGTTGGCGGTCGGACTATTTTTGTGATCAATTCAGCTGGAAAGACGCTTCGGACCATCAAGGTGCCACCCAAAG
>JANLXT010000020.1:0-11633 GCA_031365225.1 candidate division FCPU426 bacterium | reverse complement strand
GTGCCTGCGTTGAGGGACCCACCCGCGCCCACTGCGGTCAGGGTAGGATCCGAGGTGGGGGCCGCATATCCTATGTTGCGGTAGGAAGTGCCTGTGAATACAACCGGCGTGTCGGTTCCGTTGAAGATGCCACAGCGGTCTTCAAAGTTCTCAAAGTAAGTCGGAAGGTTCCGCGTAAAGTTGGAGCGAACCTTGTAGGGGGCCAGCGCTTCGTTCAGATCAGCGTAAAGCGTCTCCCCAAACATAGCCAGGTGGTAGCGCTTGTTGGTGGCGATTTTCTTAAAGTGAAATTGCCCTGAGCACCAGGAGTACATGAAGTTGCTGTACGTCGTGTAGACGTCGTCAAAGTACTGGCTGGTGCCTGCGGTCATCGTCAGGGTGATCCTGACGTAACGCATGGTGCTGAGGGACGGGGAGCCGGTGATGGTGCCCGAAGCGAAGGTGACGGTCTTCTCCGTCCAGGTGTTCGCGGTCAGTCCGTTAATAGCGGAGAGGATGTTCCAGGTGTATCGGTTAGCGAAACCCGCATCGCTGGAGATCTCTAGGGTTGCTGCCGTGACGTCGGCAGCATTCGCCGTGCGAACCCAATATACAAGGCTCATGGCTGCGGCGGCGTACTTCCCGCCGACCGTCAGATCTTTATTAGCCCCAATGTCCCGGGACATTGCCGTGGCGCCTGCCGCTGAGATGACGCGGGATTGCGACCCGAAATTGTATACCGTGGAAGAGACCGCCCCGTTCGTCCACGAGGCATTCTCCGTCTGTTCCATCTCCGCCAGGTACGTACGCTGCGCCGTCGCTGCCCAGTACTCTGCGGAACCATCACGGGGACGGGCGTTACCTGCCTCGTCAAAGACTATGTTCTCCGCCGCGCGAAGGCTGCCGGGAACAGCTGCCCGCATATCAGGGATGCTCGTTACGAGCCCCTTGAAGCCGTTGATCTGCCCCTGGCCGTGCCGAGGGGATGTGACGTCTCCACGCATTAGTGGCTCCCGTCCACGCTACGCAGCCGGGTGAACTCAAAGCGCCCGTCTCCGAGCTGCCTGGGGCGGCGCTCTTTAAACTTCATGGAACGGATATTCTGCAGTTCCTTGAGGTACTCGGTGTCCATGTCCTGGGCGTATCCCGTGTCCTTCATCTTCCTGTGCGCCAGGGAGGCCATCTTGAAGGCGATGGCAGGGACCTCGTACTCTTCGCCATCATACTCCACACCGCTGCTCATCACTGAGGGGATGGAAAGCGTCCAGAGCTTGATCGTGTCACCGGTTACGTCGGGGGTGCCGTAAAGGCGGAGCGTGAAGAGTTCCTGGATCAATTGTGCATATTTCGGCTTATCAACAGATGTGTTATCTGTGAGAACTATGGAATTATTGTTGTCTGGATCATTGGGCATCGAAACGTGGCGAATGAAGTCAATGTTCCGCTCATCCACAATGTCCAAGGGGGTGATGGATTCTGTGCTGAGGCCTGGGGCGCGTATGTACTGGGCCCGTACCAGCTTCTTGTGTGCCTTACTGATGACGTAGTCCCGCTGGTTCGCGACGGAGGTGTTTGAAGTGTCCACCATCCTGACCCCACCGATGTCCTTAGCGAATAGGGTGATCGCCATGTTCATCATGTTCGTTTCGTCTTGTGTGGTGATGAATTTCTTAGACGGATTATAAAACAGCGTGGAGTAATTGCTGAGGATCGCGTCGTAGGTTTTTGCAATAGGGGCCACGTCAGATCCTTACATGTTAAAGATGCCGTTGAACAGGTTCAGAGGAACCTGTGCATATTTTGGCGTAGGGGTCACTGTTGGCGTATGTGTTGACGTCGGAGTTGGACTCACCGTGTACGTCGGGGTTGCTGTCGGTGTCCAAGTGGGAGTTGTAGAGGGTGTTGGGCTCACCGTGTACGTAGGGGTGGCTGTTGGCGTCCAGGTGGGGGACGGGGAATCCGTTGGTGTCCACGTCGGAGTCGCAGTTGGGGTTGGAGAGGCCGTCGGGGTCCAGGTCGGCGTAAATGTAGGGCTGTCCGTCGGCGTCCAGGTTGCTGTCCCTGCGACCGTCGGAGATGACGTGGAGGTTGCGGACGGTGTTGGGCTCACCGTGTACGTCGGGGTTGCCGTCGGTGTCCATGTTGGAGTGTGTGTCGCTGTTGGTGAATTTGTGCTCGTCGGTGTCCACGTAGGTGTCCATGTTGGGGACGGGGAGTTGGTAGGACTTATCGTCTGGCTGGCCGTGCGCGTAGGGCTCACCGTATATGTCGGGGTTGCTGTCGGCGTCCAAGTGGACGTTAGTGTTATGGTTGGGGAACGCGTAAACGTCGCAGAACGAGTCGTTGACGCCGTTCTCGTGGGCGAACGAGTAGATGTTGGTGTGAATGTGGGAGTTCCCGCATCCAAAGCCAAAGGCGCAAAGAAGAATAAAAATCCAACAAGCCATTTCACAGTTTCCCTTACTGTAATTCTTGTGTGTAGTAGACTCGCCCACTAAGCTGTGCTCCACCAGTCTGTGTAAGCGTTAGGTCGAACCCAGGATTTAGCGTGAACCAGGTGAACTCCGGATACCAGGGGGTAAAGAAGCATGAATAGGGCTGTAAGGGAATGGGCCCTGTCATGGGAAATTCACCCGAAAGATAAAAGCTAGTGGCCGCCGTAGACACTACAAATATGCACGATACCTTAATCCTTCTATTTGACAGCGCTGTCACGAGCACTACAGGGCCGTTACTTGACACGTCGATGGACTTTTCCAATGAAGGAAGCCCACAGGTCAAGAGCACAAAGATTAGTGCCAACAAAAAGCGCATTCTAAAGCCCCAGAAGTTTAACTACCGCCGACTTCGCGCCTAACACAACCACCCCTGCGGCAGCACCTATCCCAGCTATCTTTACGTGTATATTGTTAAGTTTAAGATCAAGTGGCTTGTGATCCAACTCCCTGTGCGAGTTGAACGCTTTCAACACAGCATTTTCCATGCGTAAAGAAACGTTATCCAGGTCATTCTCGCTTAGAGCACTGCGACGCCGTTGCTGTGTTTTGGCGGAGGACACTTAGCGACTCGGCGTAAGCGTAGCTGTTGGCGATACTTCTGGCGTAGGCGTTCTAGTCGCCCGTAAATCTGCTGTAGGTGAAGCCGTAGGGGATACCACCCGCGTGGGCCTTCGACGTGTTTCTTGCTTCTCGATATCCTTCTGCTCAACGATCTGGTTCTGCGTGTGAGCAGATAGGCTGGAGGCTAGGCAGAGGAGAATAAACAGTTTCATTGCTTCATCCTCATTATTTTACGCATCTTCATGCCACGGACTGAATTAACTGGGTCAACCGTGGGGAAGTTAGTGCGGACGATGTTGCTAATTCTAACTCCAGAAACATACCCATTAGCAAATGATGTTCCACTGTCCGTTCCAATTGTAAAGCTGGTAATGGTAGCCTCTACTGCACCGAATGTCGCACTCGATTTTTCAACATTATCGACATACATCTTTCCTACTGTCCCACTATGGGTCACTGCGATGTCATAACAAACGCCAGTCGATAAAACTGCGCCTGTGTTGATCCCTGACCAGCCTCCATTAAACCGCCTGAACTGTAAAGTGGCTGGGTTTGCTCCGACACTTGAAAATGAAACCTCTGTTACTGTTGTAGCCCCCCACCTAAATGGGACATCTAGCGAAGGGGCCGCTGTTAAGTAAAGATAAAATTCAAGTGTGTAACTGCTTACTGCTGCGAACGCAGAAAGCGTGGAGGCGGAGCCTGTATATTTATTTGTTAAACTGAAAACCCCCGCCATAGTAGTATTTGGGCCGCAAGTAACTGTATTGGCTGCAATAGTTCCGTTCAGGACAATACTATCGCCGATACAATCTTCAGTAACATTTGCCCCACCCGGTAAGCGCCAATAACGCAGCGACCCCGAAGCACAAGCCGCCCCAAGCTCTCCGGCTACCAACAATAAACCTAACAGCAACTTCACGGCACAACCTGAGTCAACTTGCTGATCTCAACCTGCACTGTCACCGTCATAGCCGCAGCCGTGGCAGATAGGTTCAGGTAGGTTCCAGTTGTCAGGTAATCATCTATCACTGGGGTTGTTGAAACAGCGTAGTAACCAAGCGGCCCAACCCATGTGCTATTAGATGCTGTTCCGTGATAAAACCCGGCGTTCGGCCCAAGGGCTGTTATTTTGTATTTAAAAATGCGCCCTGAGCCAGCCACGGTAGCTAAATCAATCGCTGTCGTACCGGTCAAGCTGTAACTCGCCACGGATGCGATTGTCCAGCTTGTGTAAGTGGTGCTGGTTACTCCGACAGCGCCGATTATGTTGGTTCCTGCGGCAGCTGCTGGATTAACTGCCTCGGCTACTGGCTCATAAAACGCCGTAACCGTTCCGCTGACTCCACCCGCAGTCACCCCACTCGCGATAGCTCTAAACCTGGCCCAGGACCCGTGCTTACGCACGGGCTGATTCCCGTTTACGGGCACTACCGCCGCTGTGGACCAGGTCGTGGCGGACCAAGAGAGATTCGTAAACTGAACCTCCGCTCCCCCTGCTCCTGCGGTGCCCGTCACAGTGACGTACATACCACCAAAGGTACGCATGTCAATTACGGATGAAACTACCGTGTTGGTCTTGCTGGAAAGTGCGTAGGTCATCGTTCCTGAAGTGCCCGTCACGGGAAGCCCTATCAGGGCCCCGTGAAAGGCCTGGTCAGAGGCTGCGCTGACCAGGCCAGGGGCAAGAACCCCCGCCAAGAGGACTAAAGCCCTCAGTGAAAAAATGCTTTTCATTTCTGATCCTCCATGGCGGGGGTGCAAACCCCCAAAGGGTTACGGTGTTCCGAACGTTCCTTGGATCTTGTTCTTCAAGCCAGTGCTGAACACTGCCACCGCGTTCACGGTGTTGGTGCCAGCCGCTTCGATGATCAGGTAATCTTTGATCACCAGGCCCGGCGCTTGCCCTTCGGTCGTACCTGCATCAGCGCTGAAATTAATCGTGTAGGGGCCTGTCGCAGACAGGGCTGGCACGACTGCATTCATCGGGAGTATAATCTGCCTGGCCCCAGCCGAATAGGTCACTCCGTTAGGAGCATCCCAAGCGGTCAAGGTCACTGCATTCGCTGCGGTCGTTCCTGGAAAGATCATAAGCCTTTTCAGGACCGAGCCGGGCGGGATCGTGGTCGTGGTGCCGGTTCCGGTGATGGCAGTCGCTGACGTGGTTTTGAAAAGAATACCCACGGCAGAGGTGCCCGACGCAGTGGCAGTTTTGATGTCGGCCTGGGCCAACACCGCGACTGACAAAGCGAGGACGAACAGTAGAAACTTCTTCATGGACTGACTCCTTGTGATGCTCACTTAGAAGGACTTGGCTTTTGAACTGGGTACAGTCGCTGCTGTCGTCAGTTCTCGTTCCGTACCCTGCTCAGTGAGCTTTTTGTTTTCAATGAGGGCGGCTCGATCCGTTTTTTCATCCGTCTCGAAGAAACCCCCGGTTTGTGCGCTGTTGAAGAACTTGTGAGCACGTAACAGCTTGATCTGAGCGTCGTCGTTCGTCGAGAAGATGTTGTCCTTGAATGCGGCGACATTCATGTAGCTGATCTTTTTGTCACCGACTTCTGAGACGGTCTCTCCCAGGTGTACCCTTAACTCACGATGCTTGCTGAAGAACTTTGCCATTACGTGCTCCTTACTGGTTAGGCAGCGCCCGTCACACCAGAAAGAATGCCACTGCACTCTTCGTTCTGAACCTGGAGACCCACTTCAGTGATGTATTCATGCGCTTCGCCGTCTACATCATTGGCTTGGATGTTCATTTTCAGCTTGGTGTCGCGGGATGCGAGAGGCCGACGCTTGATCGTGTTCATGTCCAGGGCAAACGCCATGTTGTTATAGGCGCTGGTCTCGGACAGGAGCACTGACTTTTTCACATAGAAATCCATGTGACTGGTGGTGATTTTGTTCAGCTTGACGCCGAACACGCGAGCTTCCGTCATGTGGAAAAGACGGGCCTGAGCCCACAGGTCGAACACGGTGCAGATGATCGGCGCTGCCAGAAGCAGGCGCTGTGACTGGTCACCGTAGCGCGAAACCACCTGGGCAAAGTCCAGCATGGCTGCGTAGCTGAGGGCGCCGATTCCAGCGGACACGTTTGAGGTGATCCAGTAGTTCAGGCCGCCAGTTCCTCGAATCGCGTCCACAGTGTCTTCTTTGGGTTCGCCAAAGAGGAACTGCTCTTCGATCTTGACCTGATGTTCAATGCCCTTCTTCTTGGTCTGGTACGCCTTGTAGTCGCCGCCGTAGAGCTTGGAGGCTTCCAGGGTGTTCGAGAACGCGAAGGGGGTACGGAAAATCTGCGTGTAGTTGGTCTTCTGGACCGTCTTGGTCGCCAGCATGGTGCCCGAGCCTGCGTTTTCAGCATAGGCGTTGCCGATGATCAGGAAGATCTGGGAAGCCGCAACCGCTGCAGCTGCTGTGGTGCCGAAGGCGCGGGTGATGGTGAGCGTGTCCGTCGAAATTGCCGTGACCCGGACGATTTCGCCGGACACAGGATTTTTCAACAGGTCGAACTTACCAACTTTCTTGCCGTCGCCAGCGACTAGCGTTCCGGCAGTGTCTCCTGAAACCAATGCTGTGGTGTCAAGGGTCACGGTGCGGGCCGCAAGTGCGTCTTCCAGCCAGTTGAAGGCGGGATTTTCTGCAACTTCGCTGTTGCCCATGGCCGTGGTCAAAACGGTCAGGGGGTTCGCGTCGGGCTCCAACAGGTGGATCGTGTCGTCCATGTCGATAACACGCTGACCTGCGAGAATACCCGCAACGACTGTACCCGTGCCGACTGAGGCTTGGGCGGTGTTGAGGTAGGAAACTGAAGAAGCCATGAAAAAACTCCGTGATTACGGCTGACTAGCGATTCCCGAACTGCGCGGCTGCAATGACATCTCCGAAGCTCTTGCGCGTCCCCATAAGACCTTGCTTAAACTGCTGCTCTGGGGTGAGCGCCGGTGTTCCGGCATTTGCACCTGCGGGCCGTCCGTTCGGGGCGAAGCCACCGCCCGCCTGGGCGATATTGGCCTGTGCCGCCATGTCGGCCTGTGATTGTGCTTGGGTGGCTTGGAAGCCTTGGGCTGCCCGGATTTTGGCGTTTTGCAGAAGAGCATTATAGAAACCGGGATCTTTGTAGATCCGTGCGGCGTCCGTCTCTTGTCCGTAGAACATCTTCTGCACTTCAGCAACGTTGTCGGGATGCAACATGCCTTCCCGGAACGCCGAATCGCCAACTTCCTTATGCCCCTGGCTAAAAAGCCTCGCGAGATTTTCGTCCCGCGTTGAGAAACGATCCACTTTCTGGACTGCGGGTTCCAATGTGTTCAGCTTTTGAGTAAGCTCTTCGACGGTTTTCTTCAGAGAGGCCATGTCCTCACCTACCCACTTTTTAACGGTGGATTTGGCGTCCAGGTTAATCTCTGCGAACTCCGCGTCGATCTGTGCTTTCCTCTGCTCTGGGGTCAATACGGGATTCGATTGAATCGCCGTGATCTTCTCCAAAGCGGCGGTGGTCTTCTCCAACGCCTGCTGCATGGCTGCCTGCTGTCCTTGCGCCGCCTGCTCCCTCAGCCTGGCATTTTCCTGAACCAGTTGCTGCTGGTACTGGGCTGCCTGGTCTGGCTGAACCTGCGGTTGCGCCTGCACTGGCGCTGCGGGGCTTGCTTGTGACGGTGCTTGGGGAGCTGCCGGATCGGGCGCTGCCGCCTGTGCGGGCGGGAACAGCTGCGAGATCTTGTCCATAGGGCTGGCCGGGGCCTGGGGAGCAGCGTTTGCGGCGGTGCTCACTGAGGGCGAGGCTGGCGCTGACGGGGCGGAACCTGTTGCTACTGCCGTTGCGAAGTCCATTTGTTACTCCTAAGTGGCCTACGGGGTCTGCCCGCAGGCGGGTTATGCGTACTGTCCTTCCGTGCTCTTTCTAACCTTGATATGGGCCTGGAGGGCCTTCACCCGCTGCCTGACCGTAAATGGAAAATTCATCACCCGGCTGCTTTCCTGAATCCTGGCTGTGAGGATGGCAATGCTCCGGTCGTTTTTCTCGGACAGGGGCATCTTCATCAAGTCGTCGTAGAGTGCCTCGAACTGCTTCTGCATCAGAAGCTGGTAGGCCTGCCCCTCTCTGCGGCTAAACCACACGCTAAGGTCGTTCCAAAACTTCAACTGGTCTTCTGGTGTGTCCCCCGTACTGAGAGATTCTTTGACCACTTGCATGGCTGGTTCTTGGGCAAAGAGCCAGTTAAATAGTTTGTCAGCTATCCAGGCCTTAGGCGTTCGCATTTGCGGTCCTCGCTACCTGCTTATGAACGCCTTCTTGGCTGCTTGAGTCCGGCTGGCGGTTATGGTTCACCCCACCTTTTCCACCAGCGGGGGAGGACCCAGGACCGTTCCCACCGCCTCCCCCGCCTTGCTGTGCCATCATCATAAGTTGCGCACGTTGCGCGATGGCCTGCTGGTGGGTCATAAGGTGCTGTCCGACGCTCTGGAACAAGTCCGGCCTCGCGTTCAGCAAAGACTGGTGGATCTCCATGTGAATGTTTTCGTTCTGAGTCGGCAAGGCGGGTGGTACATACGCCCCCTCTGCCATCTCAATGTTTTCTTGGTGCGCGAACTGTATCTCCGCGAAGTCCAGCGTCCCGTTCTTCTTCAGAACCGAGGGCACGTCCTCCACGCCGTAAGCCTTGAGCACCTTCATCAGCCATTCGTGCCAGTCGATCTCCTGCGCGAACATTGGATTCGAGCCGAGCACGTTGGTCAAGTTGGTCAGCTGCTGCCTGAGGATGTCATCGTTCTCGTAGACACCAGCTGGTTCAACGGTGATGTTCGCTTCAAGAGCAATGGTCTCTGGCGCCAGAGCGTAATACTGCTCAAACAGGAGCGGCGAAAGAATGTCCTTCACCATCGGCAGCGGGTAGAACTGGCAGTTCAGCGCGAAGACCTGGGAGATGAACTCGCGGAACACCGCTGCCTGCTGCTTGTTCGCCTGCCTCAGACGCAGGAGCTGTGCCTTCTGCGTCAACGAAATTGCCGAGGCCGCTGCCTTCTCAGGATCTGCTGCGCCGGAAAGAGCTCCGCCCAGTCCGGTGATGCCTTTGATCTCCCCGGCAATCTTATTCTCTTCGATGTACGCGCCTTGCGTCACATCTGCATACTGTATGGGCCTGACCGCCAGGCCTGTGCGCGAGTAGTAGATCTGCCCGGGGCGGCTGACCAGCTCCGTCTCGTCCATGTCAATATCGTTGATATTGATTTCGAGGGCGCTGTTGATGATCAGGTTGAGGTTGTCACGCCGCTGATTGCGGATCGTGTTGCCCTCATGGATCAGAGAGATCGTGGGCTCGATAACGCCCATGCCGTAGTATTCGCTGGACAGGATCGTGAAACGGTCTTCCAGAATCGGATCCCGGTCGTGCCAGTACAGCATATCCCCGTCATAAATGAGAACCTTGTCCTCAACGTAAGCCTGCATCGTGCGGTCTTCCATGTTGAAGACCAGCGTGACGGAGTATTCATTGGGAGTCTGATAGCGCTGTTGCTGCATATTCATGCTGCCGATCAGCGTGTTACGGACGTCCACAGTCCCGTACAGTGTGTCGTTCGGCTTGCTCGGGGCGATGTCCTGAAGCATCTCCAAATTTTTAAAGATCCCGGCTTTCTTGAGCCAGCTAAGGCTCCGCCACTCTCTCCAGTATTTCCGCTTGGGGTTTCCCGGAGTTGCGCGGGGGTCAACCCACACATTGAAGATGTCGATGTTTTCAAAGTACGGGCCAACGTACTCAGGCATGTTTTTGCGCTGTGCCTGGAGGACCTGCTGGGTAGGGTCCATCGGGTTCGGAACTGGGGTCCAGACCCGCTTGTCCCGCGTCTCATACTTGAACCCTGTGAAGCCGAAGGTATGCCCGTAAATGGCCTTCTGCTTCTGAAACTGTAACCACTTCAGTTCGAGCTTCATCTGCTCGGTGACCTGGTGGTGGATAAGCTTAGAATGCGCTTCCGCCATCTTAGGGTCTTTGTCCGAGGTGATCTTGAAGAGGGGGTCTGCCTCAAAGATCGCCGCCATCATATGCGGCACCACGTCTTCGACGTTGGTGAAGGCGTAGGGGACGTTGATCTTGCTGCGCCATTCACCAGACCTGCGCTGGTCTGGGTTCTGCAATCGGTACAGCCGGTAGCACTCGTTCCAGATCGGCTCGGCTACGGACCGGCGGATCTCTGCGTACCACTTGAAATCGTTTACCAACGCGGTGACCAGGCGCTCGTCCTCGGCGGACTGCACCTGCTTTGCCCCACGCATGGCCTGCGTGATAATGTCCATGCTGGACGTGCTAAGCCCTGACGAAAAACCGTCACCAGGGGACATAACAATATCCGTGCTAAACGGTGGCATTTTACCTCAGTTCTTTAGATAACCCCAGCATAGCTTTTAAACTGATCAGCGTCAACCTTAAAGGAACTGGGCGCCGTATTTTTTAGCCAGCGCCTCGTTCGTGTCCAGCACTTCCCAATGCGGGGTGTACGACAGCTGTAAAAACTCCGAGGCCGTAATCGGGGCGTAGTCTGCCCAATTCTGATTGTCCCTGGGTCCGGTTATAATGTCCGCTGGGACGTTCTGCACACGTACCCTGAGCCCCGGCCTAAAACGGGCCACAGTCCTCTGGGTGCGGATCTGCTGGCGCCAGCAGTCCGAAGGCTCCCTCCCGAGCAGCCAAGCACTCTGTTCCACGCAGCGGTACACTTGGAGGCTGACTCCATAGTACCCCGGCAGTGCCGCAGTGCCCACGTCCTGCCCGACGAATCCGGTGGCCTTGCGCAGGGCGCCCACGGCTTGCGCGGGGGTGTGCGTCCCGTCGATCAGCGACTGCTCTCTTTGGAAGCAAACGACTACCCAAGCTGGGTTTATATTCCACTGCCTACAGATTATAGCTATTTGGTCAGATAGTGGACCAACTACAATGGCAGGATCGTCAAGCTGTTTCAATAGGGGTGACTTGTCTAAAAGCGGCTTCAGGTACTCTATAGCAGGCACCAGGGACATTCCGTAGGGCCAGAGGAAGAATTTGTCGCTGATCATGCTTTACTCCGGGTAGCCAGTGATGGCGTTGAATTTCTGCTCGGTCGAAAGGGTAGACCTGTACCGGTTGCGGCCCCGGCGCTTGCTCTTACGCAGGGGCGAGTTGTGCTCCACCAACATCCTGCTGCCGCCTGCCGCCGCAAAGACCCTGTCGTCGTGGCAGCCGTCCTGGGCCTGAAACTTTCCTGCGTCGTCCATGATGAAGGTCAGCATCTGGTTCAGCGTCTCAAGGTCGTTGATCTGCAGCGAGTCGTCCCTGAACATCCTCTTAAAGGTGTCCAGCATCAGGGGACGGGTCCTCAACGTCGTCTGCCAGCCTTCTTTTTCCGTAGCCTCAACAGTATGTTTATCAAACGCGATCCTAAGATAAAGACTAGGATACCGCAGAACACGCAGGCGGTCGAGAGTAGAAATTCCGTGGGCGTTGGTCTCTGGAGTGCCAAAAGCAAAATTATAAAGGCGGCCCAGCTGATAGATAACATCAGCGAATTTATCTGGGGCAATGACACCACCCCAAACCGCGCACTGATTGCCCGTCTCCA
>JANLXT010000014.1:0-17202 GCA_031365225.1 candidate division FCPU426 bacterium | reverse complement strand
CGACCTGTTTAAGCGCGCCCGCCTGGGTTTGAGGGGTGGGTGTGACGATACAAGGGCGGCCTACAAAAAGGGTCGCGCTGGCGTGTTCAGCTCCGCTCTTCTCTGATCCAGCGATCGGATGCGCGGCGACAAAACGCAAAGGGCGAGCCGCACGCTGCCATTGAAGCACGCTGGCCCCTTTGACACTGGCGACTTCGGTCACAATCGCGGTCTTGGGCGCCAAGCGGGCCAAACGCGGCAAGAGCGCATCAAAGGCCTCCCAGGGTGTGGCAACAACGATCAAGTCAGCTCCGGCACAGGCTTGGCCCAGATCCACGGTGACGCTATCGGCGACACCCAAACGCAAGAGCGGACGGGCGCGGCGTGGATCACGGACCAGGCCCACCACCTGCTTAGCCAAGTGGCGTTTGCGCAGCGCCAAGCCCAGCGAGCCACCCAGCAAACCCAAACCAACAATCACGACTTTTTTAAACGGTTTCATAAGTTTCCTTTAAGGCCCCGCGCCAAGGCCTTTAAGAAGCGGCCATTTTCTGCCACCAAACCCACGCTGACCCTCAGTCGCCCAGGCAAGGCGGCTCGCAGGATCAAGCCTTGACTCAAAAAGTAAGCTTCCCACGATGCTCCGCCTGGCGCGCTTGGCGCCGGCTGATCAAAAAGAATAAAGTTGGCCTTGGAAGGCCAAACTTTCATCCCAAGCTCACGCAGCCCTTTACTTAAGCGAGCGCGTTCGCGCGTGTTGTGAGTCACACTGCGACGAACATGCGCTTGATCCCCAAGCGCGGCCAACGCGGCGGCTTGCGCCAGCGAGCTCGTGTTGAAGGGTTGGCGCACAGATTCGAGCGGGCGCAGCAAGCTCGGTTGGCCGACCCCATACCCCATGCGCAATCCCGCCAAACCGTACGCCTTGCTAAAGGTTCGAGCGATAAGAAGGTTGGGGAAACGCCGCACCCACGCCGCATCCACCTTTGTGGAGCGCCCACAGTATTCGGCATACGCTTCGTCCAAGACGATCAAGCACCGCCGAGGGATCTTGCGGATAAAGCGTAGCAGGGTCGCGTCGTCGTACCAGCTGCCCGTGGGATTGTTGGGGTTGCATACAAAAATAAGCGCGGCCTGTTTCGCGGCCGACGCAAGCCCTTGAAGATCATGGGCCAGATCTGGGCTGGGAAGGATCTTTGGGGTCGCACCCGCGATGCGCGTGGCAATGCCGTACACCGCAAAACTTGACTCGCTATAAACCACGCGCTGGCCCGGCTTGGCGTAAGCCAACGCCGCCAAAACCAGTATCTCATTCGACCCCGCGCCCACGATCAAATGCTCGGGGCTCAAGCCAAAATGTTTTGCCAGTGCGCGCCTTAAGAGCGGCGCGCCACCTTCAGGATAACGATGCGACTCGCCCAACGCCCGCGCGGCAGCCCGAAGGGCTTTAGGGCTTGGTCCCAAGGGATTCTCGTTGCTCGCCAACTTAGCGAGAGAGCGGATCCCAAGCTCACGCCGGACATCCGCCAACGAACGACCTGGCACATAGATCTGGATTTTGTTGAGCGAAGCGCGGGCGCGAGGAGTCGAAAGATTTGCCATCGCTTAGGCCGCCGGATAGGAACCAAGCACCTTAAGCCACGCGACCTGGCGACCAAGATCTGCCAACAAGCGCCGGACCTTGGGCTCGGTCTGGTGACCTTTAAAATCAACAAAAAAATAATAGTCCCAAGCCTTGCGCCGCGAAGGGCGGCTTTCAATCGATGAAAGATTAACCTTGTTGCGTTCAAAAGGGCGTAGCACCGACGCGAGTGCGCCCACCTTGTCGCGTATCGACAAGAGCACGCTCGTCTTATCGCGACCGGTTTTTTGGGCGATGGCCCTGCCAATCACCAAAAAACGGGTTCGGTTATCGCTGCGGTCTTGGATATTGCGCGAGGCAGCTTTCAGGCCATAGAGACGTCCCGCCAGCTCGCCAGCGATCGCCGCGACGCCAGGCTTGGACGCGGCCACCTTTGCGGCCGTGCTATTGCTCGCGGCCTCAAAGCGTGGGACGTTGGGCAGATGTCGATCAAGCCAACCGCGACATTGGGCTAAAGACTGGGGATGCGAGAGAACGCTTTTAACAGTCCCCAAGCGACCACTCTTATTGAGCAGCATATGGCGAATGGCCTGGCTGACCTCGCTACAGATCTTGAGCTCGCTTTCGACAAAGAGATCCAGGGTGTGGTTGATGGCCCCTTCGGTGCTATTTTCGACCGGGACAACGCCTAGATCGCTGCGCCCCTGCTCGACATCGTCAAAGACCGCAGGGATGGATGGCTGTGGAGCGTAGTCGCAGAGAGCGCCGAACTTGGACAGAGCGGCCTGATGCGTGTACGAGCCTTCCAAACCAAAAAAGGCCACACGGGGCCTGCCTTCAAGCGAGAGCGAGGCAGACATGATCTCGCGAAAGACGGGCTGGATGGCCTCGGTGGGAAAAGGGCCCTTGTTGCTCTGCTCTAAACGGCGTAGCACCTGCTGCTCACGATGAGGCACAAAGGCCAGGCTTCCCTGGGCCTGTTTGAGAGAGCCGATTCTTTGCACATGACCGGCGCGCTTATTAAGCAGATCAAGTATGCTCAAATCAATACCGTCGATCGCGGATCGCAAACTTTTCAGCTGGCGTTCTGGCTTCATGTGGAAGGCTCCCGACGAACTCGTTTTCGCAAGGTGGGTTTGGCCGCGCTACCCGCGCTACGAACACGCGGCTTACCCGCGCGCGATGACTCGCCCCGCGCTGACGATCTGGTTTTGGCTGGCCGTGGCTTGGGGGTGGACGGACGGGGTGCCCGCGCTTTTTTGAAGACCTTGCGCTCTGGGACGGCGGCGGCCTGTCCGGCCTGCGCGCTGGCTCCCTCTTTAAGCCGAGACACTTCAATCGCTTCAAGCTGTCGCCATTGCCCCGGTAGCATTTCATCGCAGGTCAAAAATCCAAACGCGCGTCGTTCAAGGCGGATCACGGAGTGCCCCACTGCCAAAAACATGCGTTTGACCTGTTTGTTGCGCCCTTCGCGCAGCACAAGCTCAACTAAGGAATTTTTCTCTTTGACCGCCACCAAGCGAACCTCGGCCGGGGCCGTACGACCACCTTCGATATAAATTCCACGCCGAAGCTTTTCGAGCACATCTTCGCCAGGGATACCTTTGACCTTCGCTAAATAAGTCTTAGGAAATAGATGCTTGGGGTGCATGAGCAGATTGGCAAGCTCACCGTCGTTGGTCAGCAAGAGCGCGCCGCTGGTATCAAAATCTAGGCGCCCGACGGGATACACGCGCGCTTTCAAACCGCGCAATAGATCCACAACTTTGGGGCGGTTCTCTGGGTCATCCATCGTACAAATCGTGCCTTTGGGCTTGTTCAACAGCACATAGACAAAGTGTAGATTGGCCCGCACTAGTTTTCCGTCTACTTTGACCGAATCAGTCGCTGGATCAATCTTGACACCCAGTGTCTTACTGACCTGACCATTGACGGTCACCCGCCCTTCGAGCATCAAGCGTTCGGCTTGACGCCGCGAAGACACACCCGCGGTGGACAAGAATTTTTGTAAGCGTTCCACCATAAACCTCTAGCGGCTTTTGCCGGCCTTTTTAGTTTTGCTTGCCTTATCATCGTCATCGTCATCGTCATCGTCATCGTCATCGTCATCGTCATCGTCATCGTCGTCGTCGTCGTCGTCGTCGTCGTTATCGTCGTCGGCAGTTTCCGAATCGGTTCCAAGCTGATCTGTTTCTCCGTCCGCGATTTTTTGAAATTCATCATCTGGCTTGGGCACTAGTTTCCCGTCTTCGCCCAGTTCCCACAGTTCCCCTTCGGGGTCATCCTTGAGCAGCTCTTTGAGCTCAGTGAGCTTGGGCAATTCGGCCAGATCCTTGAGACCAAACGCCTGTAAAAAATCGCGGGTGGTGCCATAGAGCAGTGGGCGCCCAACCACATCTTTGCGCCCCACCGTACGAACAAGGCGGCGCTCAAGAAGATTGTGCATGACACCGTCCGCGTTGACGCCGCGTATCCCTTCGATCTCCGCCTTTGTAAGAGGCTGTTTGTAAGCGATGATCGCCAAGGTCTCAAGCGCGGGGCGCGTGAGTCGATTGGCGGTCTTGGCCCGGCTCAGCTTGCGGATCGCGTTCGCGTGCTGGGGGCGGGTCAAGAGCTGCCAACCTTCCGCGATCTCGTTCAGGCTGAAACCGCGACCCTGCGCGTCATATTCCGCACGCAACTCATCCAGCACCTGATGCACCACTTTGCGTTCGGCGCCTTCAAGCGCGGCCACAACCTGGCTCAAGGTCAACGGTCGCTCTGAGACAAATAAGAGCGCCTCCACAGAGGCTTTGATCTGAGATATGTCCACCAACGTCCCGTCCTCCGTGATCAGCCTTGTTCGTCCGCGGCGGCTTGATCGCCTTCGCCCGACGTGGTTTCGGCGCCGCCCAGATCCTTGCGCTTGTACAAGCGTATCTCACCAAAGAGTTGCGCTTGCCGGATATGGATCGACTTGATTCTAGCTAGCTCTAGCACGCCCAAAAAGGTGACGACCACCGTGATCTTGTTTTTGGCGCTGGCAAAAGCTTCGTGAAAAAGAATGCTCTCCGTGTTCTCAAGCAGGTCTAAGACTTCGTTCATTTTTTGAATAACACTGACTTCTTCGCGCTGAACCTCGCGGATCGCGCCCGAAGGCAACTCATCTAAAATGCGCTGAAAACTCTTTAACAGGTCAAAAAGATTGACGTCGAGCGTCGACTCTTCGTCCAAGGCGTCTTTCGCGGCATGCTCACGGGCAACCGCGGCCGCACCCAGACGACCAAAAACTTCACGCTGAAGCAGCTCTTTTTCTTGCAGCGAATGCGCGGCCTCTTTGAACTGTTTGTATTCCAGCAATCGCGCGACAAGCTCGCTACGCGGGTCTTCAGCGTCGCCATCCTCACCATCGGCGTTTGGTTGAACTGGCAAGAGCATGCGGCTTTTAATCAGCATCAACTGCGCGGCCATGACCAAGAATTCGCCAGCGACATTGAGGTCAAGCTTTTCCATCAGCGCAAGTGTATCAAGGTATTCTTGCGTGAGCTTTGCGATCGGAATATCGTTGATCTCGATCTCATTCTTGCGGATCAAGAATAACAAGAGGTCAAGCGGACCCTCAAAAACCTCTAGATTAACCTTGTACATGCCGAACTCAGAGCGAAGGCGAGGGTAAGCCCACCAAAAGACAGAGCGCCTGTGTGCTTAGCAATAAAGGACGCAAGATATAGCCAAAGACACCCAACCACGCAGCTGCCAAAAGGATCACCAGGTAGAGCGGCTCAGCCCGATTGAGACGCCAGCACCACGCGTCAGGCAAAAAGACATAAAGTGCCTTGAGCCCATCAAACCCTGGCAACGGCAAAATATTCAGTCCCGCCAAAAGGATGTTGATAAAGATGGCGGAGCTTAAGAGTGTCCCTCCCAGCCCAAGATCCAAGCCAAAACCATGGATCGCAAACGCGCCCAGTGCCGCCAATCCGAGCGCCACCGCCAAATTAGCCAGCGGGCCCGCCAACGCCACCAGTGAATAGTCGCGTTTAGGCTGATCCAATTGCGAGGGATCGACGGGGGTAGGCTTACCAAAACCGATGACGGGCCCCCCCAAGAGAGCCAGCACCAAAGGGATCGCCAAAGTACCAATCGGGTCGATATGGCTAAAAGGCAAAAGGCTAGTACGCCCTTGACGCGCAGCTGTATCGTCCCCTTTCCAGAGAGCCACACCCGCATGGGCGGCCTCGTGAAAAGACACGGCCATCAAGGTCAAAGGAACTGTCAACAGCAAGCGCTGCCAGATAATATCCACGTCATCTCCGACGTCAGGAAGAAGCAGGTGGGGATTGTAGCAATTTAGACTGGCCCTGTCGAGAGAGGCCTCTAGCTTTGCCGACCCCGACGCTGACCTTCATAGGCATGTGCGCCTTTGAGGGCATAATCCAGGCCAGTCACGAAATTGAAGAGCACGGCCAGCCCTAACGCCCCCAAGAGGACCCGGGACCATGTTTCTGGAGCGCCTAGCGTCCAGCCAGCTAGAACCCCCGCTAAGGCAAAAAACTGAGCCAAGGTGCCCGCTTTGCCCCAAAAGCTTGAGCGCACCTCTGTCATACGAGCGACCACCGCCAGCAAGGTGTACCCGCCGGCTACCAAAAGCTCCCGAGCAAACGCCATTAAAGTAAGCCAAAGAGGAACCTGTCCTTGGCGCGTGCACACCACAAATGCCGACAGGATCAATAGCTTGTCCGCCAGAGGATCAATAAACACGCCCAAAGCGGTGCGCAGGTTAAAACGACGCGCCAAGAATCCATCCAGCCAATCGGTGATCGCGGCCAAACCAAAGACCACCAGAGCCCAGCCCCGGTCTCCATCCACCATCAGCCAAATAAAAAGAGGCACCGCTAACAAGCGACCGAAGGTCAACAGGTTAGCGATGTTATAAGGTGAAGCTTCTTCGTTTAGGCGGCGCGCCATCGAGACCATCTTTTTTTGAGTGGATAAAGAAAGGCTACGTCCAACCACCGGATCCAAGCTGGCGCTTGGCGTTCGATACCATGGTCAAAGCGCCAATTTTGAGCAGCGATGCGCTCGCGCATCACCTGAGGATGACTGCCCTGAAAATAAGCTAAATAGCCACGATCGGCATAAAAAGCGGCAACCTTGGGATCCGCGAGCGAGGCCTGCCGCGCGAGCCAAGCGTCGTCATGATAAAAACTATCCAAATTGCGTTGCTTGGCGCGCATCGCTAACGGCGGACGACACCAGCCGTAGTGAAAGACCCGCGCGTCCGAATTCGCTTCTTTAAGGTCGCGAACACCGCCGGCCTGCTTGATCTTGAATCCATAGGCGTCACCAACGCTTTGAACATGCTTACCAAGTTTGATGGCCCGCACCGCGTGGCGGTACCACTTGCGCCAATGCGTCTGGGTCGTTTGATACGAGCCATAAAAATGTAAGTAATCAAACGTCAGGCCCTCCACCTTGTCCTGACGGTGCGCATGCATCGATTGGCGAAGACGCTGAAGGTCGTCTTCATGCAGAACTTCGTCCGCCTGCAAATAGACTGCCCAGTCTCCACTGCAACGCGCCAGCGCTAAGTTGGTCTGCTGAGACAAGATCAAGCCCGCTTGACGCTGGCGCGGGTCCCAGCGACTGCGAAAAGCTTTGATCTTGGGTTCACGCATGGCGTGAAGCGCTTGCCATGTTCCATCGGGTGCGTCCCCAACCCCCACCACCAATTCGTCCACCAAAGGCAGCAGTGATCGCAAGGACTCTTGAAAGGGATAAGCGAATCGCACGGCGTTGTTCAGGATGCTAAAACCAGATATTTTCACGCACCCACCCGCGCTAAGAGGTCCAGACACGCCTGACTGACGCGTTGCGGCTCAAGGTCTAACATGCACGCATGCGTTCCTAGCCGACAGTGCATCGCTTCGCAAGGCATGCAGTCAAGATCCAAGCGCACACTACGATGCATTGGGTCGCTGGCAGGGTGCCAGGCAACATCACTCGTCGGGCCAAACACGGTCACCGTCGGGCAACCCACGGCCCCTGCCAGATGCTTGGTGGCGTTATCGTTGGTCAACAACAGCCCGCCGCGTTTAAGCAACGCGCCCATGGCTTTAAAGTCGGTCGCGGGCGCCAAGCAGGCGCTCTTGCCAACGCGCTCCACCAGATCCAGGGCCATGGCTTGCTCCCCCGGGCCCCAGAGTGACACGACCCGTCGTCCTGTCTGCGTCGCGACCTGGGCCAACGCTTGCGCTATTTTTTCAATCGGATAGCGCTTGAGATCCCAGCCGCCCGCGCCCTGCACAAAGATCGGGCGGGACTCGAGCAGTCCCTGAGCACTTAGCCAAGCGTCCATGCTGGCCTGGCTCGTTTCCGGGATAAAGAAATCAGTGACTAAGCTATCCGGGGCGTGCCCGAGAGCGCGCAAGAGGTCAGCAGTAAAATCAGCGATATAGCGACGCTTGAGATCCGGTGGCCAGACAAGTGTGTACGCCAACGAACGAAAACGAAAACCAAATCCAACCCGCACGGGCGCCCGGGTCATCCAAGTCATCATCGCGGTGCGCGGGGTCCCTAAGACGTCTAACGCCAAATCAAAACGGCGGCGACGAAGCTCAAGCCAAAAACGGATCGTCCCGACCAATTCGGCGATGGGTCCACGAGCCTTCAAGCCCACCCGATCAAAGGTGATCACCTCGTCAATGTAGGGCAGACCCGCCAAGACCTGCGCCATCCCCGTTTCCATCACGACGCTCAAGCGCGCTTGGGGGTAAGCCTTCTTTAGCCCGCGCAAGGTGGGGGTGGTGAGCACCGTGTCCCCAAAAGCGCGCAAACGCAGCACCACGATAGTGGAGGGGTTCAACCCAACCATACATTGCCCAAACTAAAGGCAGGCCCAGCAAAGTCCTCATCCCAAAGCCGCAGCAGAGTTGCTTTGAAATCTGGCTGAAAGGTCATCGACGCCAAGTCCGCACGCGGGACCCACGCGACTTCTTTAAGGCGCTCGCTGACCTCGTTGAGCTTTGCTTCACCCGAAATGATCTCACCAGCCAGCACTAGATTGATGACGTGGCGGTGCCCATCCGGGGGAAGGCTTTCCGCGATAAAGAGGAGCCTTCCCGCTTTGACAACAAGATTCGCCTCTTCCATCAGCTCACGCTCAAGCGCTGTCTCAAAGGACTCGCTGTATTCGAGGCCACCCCCGGGCAGCAACCAATAGCTACGCCCATCTTTTTCGTGCCGCACGAGCAAGATCTTTTCGTCTTGAATAAAGACACCCGCGACCCGTGTCTTGATCCCCCCGGGACTCACAGCAAGTCTCCTTGCGCGTTGGACGCTTTCGACTTGAGTCCCAGATGCTCATAGGCGGCTAGATTGGCTTTGCGCCCTTGGGGGGTGCGCTGGATAAATCCCGCTTGGATCAAGAATGGCTCGACCACGTCTTCGAGCGTGTCTGGGTCCTCACCCAAAGTGACGGCTAAATTATCCAACCCCACAGGTCCCCCTGCGAATTTTTGAATCAAGGCCGAGAGATAAAGCCGATCCACCTGATCCAAACCTTGGGCGTCAACTTCGAGCGACGCCAAGGCTTTATCGGCAACCGCCCGCGTGATCTTGCCATCGGCTTTGACTTGGGCCCAATCACGCACCCGTTTTAAAAGTCGGTTGGCGATGCGCGGTGTACCGCGTGAACGCAACGCAATCTCGTTAGCGCCATCGTCATCCAGGTGGGTCTGCAGAATACCCGCAGAGCGCCGTAAAATATTTGCCAGCTCGGCGGGCGAATAGAAATCTAAGCGCAGCACCAGGCCGAAGCGATCGCGCAGTGGCGCACTAAGCATGCCGGCGCGGGTGGTGGCGCCAACCAAAGTGAATCGCTTGAGCCGCAGCTGCACGCTCTGTGCCGCTGGTCCCTTGCCCAGCAAAATGTCGATCTTGTAATCTTCGAGCGCGGGATAAAGGACTTCTTCGACCACCGTGTTCATGCGATGGATTTCATCCACAAAAAGGATATCGCCGTCTTCAAGGCTCGTGAGAATGCTAGCCAGATCGCCCGCGCGCTCAAGCACCGGCCCCGAGGTCGTGCGAACATTGACGCCCAATTCGTGCCCTAGGATCTGCGCCAGCGTCGTCTTGCCAAGGCCTGGCGGGCCATAGAGCAGCACGTGATCCAAGGTCTCTTTGCGCCCTTTCGCTGCGCCCATGGCGATGCCCAACTGTTCACGCACTTTGACCTGCCCGACGTAATCTGACAGGCGCTGGGGGCGAAGGCTTTTTAAGAGGCTTTCGTCCTCGGGCTGATCACTCGTGGATTGAAGATCGGGAGCGCGATCCATCTTAGATCTCAAATAAGAGACGCAGAGCCTTGAAGCCTTCAGCCGCTTTCACGCGACCCTGATAACCCCTAAACCTAGCCATGGCACGCGCGCAATCAATGATCGAAAGATCTGCCACATTGACTTTGTGGATCTGGCTCTTGTGCGCCCGCAACGCGCGCTCTTTGGCTTTGAAAGTGGCGCTGATATCGACAAAGACATCTGGCAAAAAATCAATGGTGCTCGGCACCTCATAGAAGAGCACGTTGCGCGTGTAGCGCGTCGCGCTGCGCACTTGCAAGGATGTGTTGCGATGGTCTTGGTGCGTGTCCTCGCCCCAGGGCGCAAAAACTAGGTCAGGCTTAACCTGCCTAAGTACCACGTCCAACGCGTCAATGCTCTCTTTGGACAAGGGCACGCGCGTATCTTCAAATCCCAGCCAATGCACACCCTTCGCTTTATAAAATTTCGCGGCGGCAACTTGTTCGGCGCGTCGCCGAGCGCCCTCGCCACCCGCATCACCCTCGGTCATCACGGCGATCTGCACATGGTGCCCCGCTCTGGCCAATTTAATCAAGGTGCCGGCGCAGCCGATCTCCAGGTCATCTGGATGTGGCGCGATCGCGAGCACCGAAAGCTTCTTTTTGTTGGTTGCAATCATGCGTTTCCTCTTAGGACCGCGAGGCTATCTGGCCCCACATTCATCAGCAGATCCACAACGCTCATGGTTGGCAAAAAATCACCATAGCCCTGTGCGTACGTGGGATGGGTGTATTGCTGGTAACTTAAACTTAGACCCTCTTGTTGAAAACGGGCCTCGTCCATGTATTCCTTGCCCCCTGAACCCGAAAGGTAGCCCTGAGCCCCTGTCTTTTTGCAAAGCTCAATCAGGCGTTCGGTGCTCTCGGTCGTGGTCCCGATCTGGCTCTCGATTTTCCAGGGCGTCTTTATTCCCAACTGCTCAAAAAACCACACCGTCATCTCTAGATTTAGGTCACTTAACTTGTCCCAACGACGTTTATAAAAGGTCTCGAGCCCAGGGCTATACTGGGCCCAGTAGGGCGCCTTTTTCAAATGCAGGCTAAGGCTGCCCCAGTGGCTACGTTGCCACGCTTGAGTATTGTCAATCTCTACATCCCGAAGTGATTGCTCAAACTTGCCTTTAGAGAGCACGGGCACCGTCAACCAGATCTCGCCCTGAGGCCCCTTGATCCTATTGCGATTCTGAAACTCGCGTTTTTTATACTGGGGCAGGTCCAAAAAAACGAAAAGGTCGCCCGCCGCGACCTTGTCAAAATAGCCGAGCCAAGGCAGATACTGGGGCTGATGCACTGACAAGATCACGCGGGCAACGTCTCAACCGCCCGCGCGAAGCCTTTGAGCCTGGCGTGAGCGGAGCGCAGCATGGCCTGGGTGGTCGCCCAATCGACACAAGCATCCGTGACAGAGACACCGTACTTAAGTTGCGTACGGTCCTTTGGAATAGGTTGTTTGCCTTCGTGAATGTTGCTCTCGATCATCACGCCAACGATAGAGCTGTTCCCCTCAAGCACTTGATTGACGATATTCTCAAAGACCAACGGCTGCAGCTTGTAATCTTTATTGCTGTTGCCGTGCGAGCAATCGACAACCAACGCGCGCCGCAACTTGCGGTTTTTTAGCTCTTTCTCGACAAGTGCCACACTGACAGCGTCGTAATTAGAACGTCCGCCGCCACCCCGCAAGATGATGTGCCCATACTTGTTGCCCCGCGTACGTATGACAGCGGTCTGTCCCTGTGGATTGATGCCCAAAAAATGATGCGGCGATGCGACCGCCTCGAGCGCATTCAGCGCCACTTCGACCCCGCCATCCGTGCCATTTTTAAAGCCAACCGGCATGGAGAGCGCTGACGACATCTCGCGATGGGTCTGGCTCTCGGTGGTACGCGCGCCAATCGCGGACCAACTGATCAGATCCGAAAGATACTGCGGGCTGACAGGGTCCAAGGCCTCGGTCCCCGCTGGCAAGCCTGCCTCGTTGATTTTTAACAAGATATCGCGGCCTAGGCGTAGACCCTTTTCAATGTGAAAACTATCATCCATGTCTGGGTCGTTGATCAGACCTTTCCAACCAACCGTGGTACGGGGCTTTTCAAAATAAACCCGCATGACCAGTAGCATGGTGTCACTGACCTCGTCCGCCAGGACTTTCAAGCGCTTGGCATAGTCATAGGCGATCTCTGGATCATGGATCGAACAGGGGCCCAAAACCACAAATAGCCGCCGATCCGTCCCGTCCAAAATTGCTTGGATCTTGAGGCGGCCATCCACGACGGTGGCAAACGCCGCTTCGCTCAAAGGCAGTTCAAGGCGAAGCTGCTCTGGCGTTGAAAGCGTCTCGACAGAGTCAACATTCACATTAAAAACTTTTTTCAGGTCCATGATGAGCGCTCCCGGCGCCGACGAGCTTCCCAGATCTTAAGGTTAAAGATAAAAGTATAGTAGCCAGTCAATGAACAGTAAAGCAGGCCTTGCGCGCCATCCAGAAAGCCACCCTTGAACAGGTAATTCTTGATAAATCGTTCGAACGGGCGCCAAAGCAGGCCGTACATACCGCTGGCGGCGTCTTTGTCGAGACGTCCACGGGCCTCCACGCCCGTGTACCCATTCAGCTTGTCCAAGGCCAAGGTGACATCCGGGTAGGCATGGTGCACCAAGTGTCCGGCAAGGCGCCCTTGAGACTGCACGCGAACGCCTTCGTGCACATCCGCTTCCCCGCTTTGATAGCGGGCTCCTTGCCTGCGATAAAAGACCATGTGCGGTCCTGGATAAATGCCGCCGTAACGCAACCAACGCCCAAAGTACTCATTGACCTCGGGAACATCATACCCCTCCAACGGGCTTTTTTGGGACAAGACGGTGCCGATCGCCAAACGCAGATCAGACGCCACGCGCTCGTCAGCGTCCACGCTCAGCACCCACGGCTGGCGGCACTTTGACAGCGCAAAGTTGCGCTGTGCCGTGTACCCAGGCCAAGGTCTGACAAAGACATCGGCTTTCACAGCGCGCGCGATGGCGACGGTCCGATCACGGCTACCCGAATCAACGACCACCACTTGCTTCGCCCAAGTCAACGAAGCGAGACAGCCTGGCAAGTTACCAGCCTCTTCATGCGTTAATACGATCACCGACACGGGTAGTTTTGGGAGATGTCTCATTTTTTTAGCCACTGGCTCACTGCTTTCCCGACTTGTGCCACGCTCAGGTCGGCGATCTTTCCGCTGGCGGGCCGCAAGGCCCAGTGCCCCGCCGCGCGCGCGTAGGGGTGCCATTCGCGCAAAGCTTCGGGACCAAAAAGCGTCAATGTTTTGGCTCCGCTCGCCGCCGCCACGTGCCGCGGCCCAGAATCGTTGCCGACGACCCAGCCTGCCCACGCAGCCAGGGCACCCACGTCGAGCAGGTGTCCTAGCCGTAAAGCTGGCTCGCTGAACGCGACGTGTGGCGCAACCACAAAAGCGACCCTCTTCCCCGCGCGCTTCAAATTCTCACTCAAAGCCTTGAATCTGGCCAAGGGCCATTCTTTCTCTGGTTTGCCAGCATGCGGAAAGAGCAGAACGCTACGCCCTTTTAATAAGCCAGCTTTTTTAGCGAGCGCGCCCACACGCGTCTTGCGCCCAGAAGACAGCCACAGCCGCGGGCCCATGTCCGTGGGTCTTAAACCAAGAGCCCGCAACGCGTCGAAATCCCTTTGAATAATATTTTTGGCCTCTTTAGGCTCAAGCGCACGTGGCCGGCTGAACCAATCTTGGCCGCTATGATTGCGCACAACCCGTGTCGGCGCGCCACTGCCCAAAGCAATGATCGCGCTACGAAAGGAAGCGTGCAACGCGACACAGACATCAAAGCGCCTCGCATGCATATCCGCCAAAAAACTAAAGTGAGCCCAGGGGGTGCGCAAGCGATCCCGCGGATACTCGGCGACTTGGATCCAAGCTGGCGCGTCATCAAAAAGCGCCAACGAGTGCCCGGGCGCGAGAAAGGTGACCTGCGCGCGGGGCAGGGCGGCATGCAATGCCGCCAGCGATGGCAAGCTGAGAACCGTATCGCCAATGGCTCTCAACTTTATCACCAAGATCTTCTCAGCGTTCACTCAGTGCCTCGATACTAGCAAATCATACATATCCATCATCGTGTTGGCATAGACTTTTAACGAATAGTTGCGCCGTACTTCGCGCTGGGCCGCCAGCGCCAAGGTTCGGCGACGGGAGGCTGAACCAAGCGCTGTCGTGATCGCGCCTGCCAGGGCCGCGACATCGTCCGCGGGTACGAGCCATGCGGTTTTTGCCTGCCGCAAGATCTCGCCCGCGCCCGCGTCGGTCGCGACAATCGGGCAAGCCGTGGCCATCGCCTCGAGCACGACCAAGGGTGAGCCTTCCCAGCGGGACGCGCTCACAAACAAATCCGCGCGCTTGAGCCAGGGGCCTAGCTCGTTCTGTCCAGGCAGCACGCTGAGCCGACCACGCATTGCTGGGACTTTCTCTAGCTCACGTAAGAGCTTCTCGTGGGCGTCTTCGGACGGCGTTGGATCGCCTATCAGGACCAGATGTGCGTTTTTTATTTTTTGGGTCAGGGCCCAAGCGCGCAAAAGGATGTCAAAACCCTTATGTGGCCGGCGCATGCCCGCGGCCAAAACAATCTTTGCCCCCGGAGGCACACCCCACGCCCGAAGAATCTTATCCGGCACAGGTTTAGCCCGCGCCAAGCTTTGAATATCGGCGTTGTTATAAAAGAGCGCGATCTTTTTATCAGGGATACCTAGCGCACGCAGGCCCTGCACCCCTTGTCGCGAGACCGCCAAGATCTTGTCGTTAAAGCGACTAAAATACCGAAACAAGATCCCCGTGGTCGAACCCGGCCGCTGCGTCACAGCGATCTGTTTATGCCAGATCACCGGTATCCCCAACGCGCGGGCCGCGGGTGCCACCAACTTATTGACTGGATAGCAATTGGCGTGGACAAGGTCCACCCGCTCACGCCGTAAAAGCGCCTTCAGCGCAAAGTAAGTCGGCCACGCTCGCCAAAAGAGCCGCCAGCGCGCCTTACCCATCAAAATGATATGCACCTCGACGCCGAGGGCGCGCGCGCGCGTGGCAAAGGGGCCTTCTTTTGGTAAAACCAACAAGGGCTGATAGCGCCGCCGATCCAATGCGCCAAACAGCGAAAGCAGATTAACTTGGGCCCCACCGACAAACGCATAAAAATCAGCGTAGAGTATTCGCCGCGGTGTCATCGCTTTAATGCCCCACGAATCGCCTGCAGTACTTGCTCAACCCGTATGTCTCGCATGCAAGCGTGATGCCCCAGTGGGCAAATCTTGGCAAAACAGGGGCTGCAGGTCTCAGCCGTGTAAAGGATCTCGGCTCGGCTGCTCAAGGGTGAGCTCCACGCTGGTGAAACAGGGCCAAAGATGCCCACCACGCGAGCACCCACGCCTGCGCCAAGATGCAAAGGCCCGCTGTCGTTTGCTACCACCACCGCCCCGCCGCCAGCGCGGCCGCCAGCCCCGAGAGCGAGGGCGTCAAGACGGGCAGATCGCCAGCAGCCAATGCGACGCTGCTCAGTTCGTTGGGAGCACAAAAAAATACGGGTTGAAAACGCTCTTGGCGAAGCTGCATCGCCAATTCTGTCCAGCGCTCCAGTGGCCAGCATTTTGAGGGGCCAAAGGCGCTTGTCGGACAAAGCGCCACCACCAGGCCCTCGCCCACGTCGCATTCTCGAAAGAGCCGATTTTTCTCTTCGAGCCCTTCTTGCGACAAGATCACGCGTGGACGCAGATCCACGGTCTCGCTCTCCACTCCCAAAACGCGGACAAGGTCCAAATATTCTTCGGCCACATGCTGTGAGCGATCCCGCGGCGGCAGACGAAATCCAGCGCTCAAAAAGACATCGCGACCTTGGCCCCGCCGCCCCACACGCTTTTTAGCGCCGCCCAACCAAGCACCCAGGGCGGATGAAAAACTATCTGGAAACACGAGGGCCGCGTCATAGGCAAACCGTCGCAGGTTCCACTGAACCTTCCATCGTGCCCAACGTCCGCCTGGTCCGACTGGATGCAATTCTTGAAAACGGGGTCCTTCTTTTAGCAGAGCACAGACTCCGGGCCGAGCCATCAACCCAAAGCGGGCCTGCGGAAATCGCCTCCGCGCCGCGTCCACAGCTGGAAGAAAGAAGATCGCGTCTCCCACCCAATTAGGAGCGACAAAAAGAATCGCCTTCATGGCCGTTCCTGCCGCTTGGGTTGCCAATGTGGATCCAGATCCGACACCACCCACGGCGCCCCCGCGCGCCCACCGCGGGCACGAAAAGATAGATGCCACCACTTAGCGTGCTTCCAGAATGTCGAGCTCGCCGAGAGTATCGCTAGATACAATCCAAGCGATCCATCCAGAAAACCGCGTTTGAGCACAAACATTTTTAAGAAGGTGAAGGGTGCGTCAAAAACCGCCCGTAGCAGTGCCAGTCCAGGGCGCGCGCCATGCCGTTCAAAAAGCTCGCGGGCCTGCAACCCGGTATAACGGTTGAGCCGGATCATGTACGCGTCAAGGTTTGGATAAGAGTCGTGATGCAAAACCCCTGGCAAACGAAGCAATGGCAGGGCCTGATCTGTCACGCGCAGGCCTTCGTGGACGGGACGCAGATCAAAGAGCGCCTTACCTTTGGGAAAGAGGCGTGGATGCCAATCGGGGCTCCAGCCTCCGTGTCGAACAGGCTCACCCAAAAAATAATTCAGGCGGTTAACACTATAAACCGCGGGCGAGGATTCAAGCGCAGCTTCGACGCCGCGAAGCATCGGGATGTCAGGGTTCTCGTCCGCGTCCAAGGACCAGATCCACGGCGCGCGGCACCGGGCTTGTCCCGCGTTCTTGGTCGCGCCATACCCCTTCCACCGAACGCTTATGACCCGAGCGCCTAAACGCCGAGCAAGGGTTGGGGTGCCGTCCACGCTCTGGTTCTCAAGCAACACGATCTCATACGGCACGCGCAACGACTTGAGCGCGGCAAAAAATGCCGGCAAACGGGCAGCTTCGTCTCGAGCCAAGAGCAGGATCGAAAGACGTGGGCGGACGGGCATCTTAATAAACCCCCTCAAAACCTAACGCGTGACGACAAGCGGTCGCCACGGCAAAGGGTTCGATCTGACGCATGCAGTCGTGATGTCCAAGCGGGCACTTTGCTGAGCCATGCAAACTACAAGGCCGACAATCGAGGTCATTGTTTTGTAGCACCACCGAGCCCGGGCCCAGCGGAAAAAAACCAAAATCTTCAACGGTGGGACCAAAGAGGGCGATCACCGGCTTGCCCA
>JANLXT010000009.1:0-4798 GCA_031365225.1 candidate division FCPU426 bacterium | reverse complement strand
GGTCAGCCCTTCGCTGGACATCAATGTGGGCCCCGACCCTGCCGGATTGGGTTCGGTCTTCTTCTACATCAAATCGGACCATCCTCTGGCCGGTCTGCCAGCGTTGAGCCTGCAACTGCCTGGCAAGTTGCCGGTGACGGTCAGTGACGTGCAGCAGATTAAGGCGCCGTACCTGGACGGGACGGTGCTGGATGCGAGGACCTCTGCGCTCAGTAGCAGCCAGGTGGTGCTGGACCCCCACGCTAATGAGCGTGTGGTGCTACGCAGCGGCGCGCCGACCGGAGCCTATGACCTTAGCAATGCGAACACGGCCCAGGCTTGGATAGGAGCCTCCGTGCAGATCGGTGGGCAGGCTTATACGGTCAATAATCCGGTGCACGTCAACGACGCTTCCACCGACAGCTTTGCTGTAACCCTGCAGGGAGTGGCGGACGCCGCCAGCCTGGCGGGTCAGACTTGGAGTGTGGTCCTTCCCGCCGTCGCGAGCGCGACGAACAGCCCGGCTTTTGGCGGCGCCAGCCTCAACGGTAGCACCCTGCCGCCCCTGGCGTTGGATCCTTTGGACGAGCTCGTGGTGCGCAGCTTTGATCCCGGCGAAGCGACCGGCTTCCCGGCCGCGCCATGGTGGACGGGTAAGGCCATCAAGATAGGGATGCGCAGCCTCACCGTGCAGAGCATGCGCATCGACGGCGGGGCGGCCCTGGGCGGCAAGGTGTTGCTCAAGCTACGGGACGAGGGCGGGCATGCGGTCGACGCACGTCAAGAGTCCGGGCTGGTCGGGCAGGCCTGGTCCATTCAGCGGCCCACCAACGAGTACCGCGGTCGCTTTGAGATTACGCCAGACCTCGGGCCCTTGTCGGGAACGGCAGAGGTCACGGCCGAAGGGCAAACCCTCTTTGGGGCTGCAGGCCAGGCCAAAGCCCAGTTCTGGGTAGATACCGAGATCGCTCAGCTGCGGGTGCAGGTCACGCCCCGCCAGGCGCGGCGCGGCCAGAAGGTGGACTTTGTGCTGGAGACCGGCCCGGTGCTGCAGAGCGCTTGGGTCGACCTGACCCTGCCCGGCGCAGTAGGGCGCAGCATCAGCCTGACGGCAGTGAGCCTAGGCGTGGGCACGCCCGCCCAGAAATGGGTCGGCTCTTACACGGTCGGTGGTTTTGATGGCGAGGGCGTGGTGGCGGTGAACGTGGTCGCTTATACTCCCGAGACCGTCACCGCCGGAGCGGGGATCTTTACCATCGATAGCAGTTTCAACAGCGCCATTCAAATCGACCATCCAGCCAAGGTCAGCCGCACGCCGGCGACCATCACCGTTACCATGGCGGAACCCGTCGCCGGCTTGCCCACGATACAGCTGTGGCCGCCCTCGGGTCCCCGCGTGAACTTGCAAGTGATAGAGGATGGCAGCAACCCCTTGCTCTACCACCAGCGCTTCACGGCAGAGTGGTCCGCCTCGGCGTCCTTGAGGGTCGAGGATGCGCTGGTGCCCATGACGGTCACGGCGGTGGATCTGGCAGGGAACTCGACCAGCGCTTACAGCCAGTTCTTGATCGACACGGTGGCCCCGCCGGACCCCGTGGGCCTGACGGCATTTAACCAAGTGGGCGCTCATTCGATCATCGCCAAGCTCGACTGGTCGGCGGCGTCACCCGTAGCGCCCGACCTGGCTACCTGGCGCATCTACCGCGATGGATTGGTCGTGGGAGAAGTCAGCGCCAACACGACCACCTATAGCGACGCGGCCAACACCTATGGCGCCGAGCATGCTTACCGGGTCACGGCGCTGGACGACATGGGCAACGAGAGCAGCGGGGCCAGCATCAGCCATTGGATCGACACGGTGTCGCCCACCCTCACGGCCTTTGTGCAGGGCAATTCGTTGACTGTCAGTGGTCGGGTCTATATGGACGCGTTCGCCAAAGTCAGCTTCTCCGCAGGGGATGATGTCAGCGGCATCGCCAGTATCAACTATGGCCTAGCGGGCCCGGCGACGCTGACCTTCACAGCGGCCTTCAGCCCGGCACCTGCGAATAGCGATTTGGATTTGGCCTATCGCGCCCGAGACAATGCTGGGCTGCTCAGCCTGGCGAACAGCCTGTCCATCCACGTGGACACCCAGGCGCCAGCGACCACCGCCACGGCCCAGGGCAGCGCTTATTTTGGTGAGGGAGGGCTTTTCGCCACCATGCCGTTGACCACGACGATACAGGTCACGCTAACGCCGCAGATTACGCCCCAGGCGACCCCGGTCCTGCAAAGCCCCAGCTGGAGCTCGTTGTCTTGCACGGCGCTGGCTGAACGAGCCACCTATTTTGGTGGAGCCTTGGCAGGCGCGGATTGCGTGTACCAACGCAACGCCCTGGCATTAGCGAACCTCGATTCGCCCGGCGGACAGACCAACCTCTACGTGCGTCCCGGCTTTGCCTCACTACACTTAAGCGCTGACGATAGATTGGGTTGCGGCTTG
Organism: candidate division FCPU426 bacterium; assembly: GCA_031365225.1. Classification (GTDB taxonomy): domain Bacteria; phylum Oederibacteriota; class JAJYGY01; order JAJYGY01; family DAIDJD01; genus JANLXT01. The sequence goes on along the minus strand of JANLXT010000009.1, from coordinate 2,334 downwards.
GCCACCATCGAAGCCCGCATCAATACTTGGAACGCCTTCGTGCCTCTGACCCTGACGGGCCTGAGCGCAGATCTGGACCTACCCGCAAGCCTGACCGAGACCGCGCATTGGGTGCAATGGCGCGCGATAGATCAGTTGGGCAACGCTACGGCTGTGCATGGCCTGCCGGGTGCTGGCGAAGGCGTGCGAATCGTGGCGGATAACACGCCACCCCAAATACGTTTCTACTTCCAGTGCCTTTGCATAAGCATGGGGTACTTGAATACCGCCGTCCCCATCACCTATTTCCCCATCGGTGATGACCCCGATCGTCTAGTTCTGCCTGTGCTTATAGATCCGTCAACCAATCCAGGGCGTATCCCCTCTGGTCTGGCCAACGCAAGCTTTAGGGTGGCCACGGATACGGCGGGGACCTTGGGTGATGAGCAGAACCTGACCTATGCCGCGCTCTATCAAGCCATGGCCGAGCCAAAAAATTATCATTTGTGGGTCAAGGCGGTGGATCAAGTGGGCAACTCGTCGGTCGCTACGATACAAATGCAGCGCGATGTGTTGCAACCGTCGCTTAATCTGATACCAGCGAAGCCATACAATGTCGACACCCGAAAAGGTATTTTGACGGGTCTGAGCAAAAACCTCACCTTTTTCGTCAACGACGCCCATCTTGATCGCTGGCAGTTGGACTACAAGCTTTCTGGCACGGCGGGGACGTATCTGCCCATCACGTCGGGTGCCAATAATATCTCGGTCAATAATTACGACTGGAATATTCAAGACCTTGTCGCAGGCACCTATTTCTTGCGCCTCAGTGGCGTAGATATCGCGGGCAATAGCTCTGTGTTTGAGGTCACGTTGACCAAGAGCAACCCACCGCCGCCCTTCACGCCCACGCTGACCTTCACCATCTCGCCGACCTTCACGGTGTCGCCGACCATCACTCTCACGCGAACCGTGAGCCCTACGCGAACAGCCACGCCTAGCGCGACGCCCAGCAGGACGCAGACGCCAACCTTCAGCGCCTCACCGACTCGGACGCCCTCGCCCACGTTCAGCCCCAGCAATACGCCGATCCCACAGACCGCCTCGGGGGGCACAAGTTCTTTCGGGGTGCTGGCCCTCAGCGGCACCGTTTCGACAGGCTTGACCGTCATCAGCGGCAGGCCCTTTAGCCTGACGGTGACGGCCCTCAAGTCCAACGGCGCTGTGGCCACGGGTTACCGCGGAACCATCCATTTTTCGATACAGCCGCCAGTGGCAGCGACCCTACCAAGCGACGTGGCTTTCGGCGCCACCGATCTAGGGGTGCGAAGCTTTGCCGACCAAAGTAGCATCACGATGCCGGGCACCTACCGCATCGTGGTGCAAGACACGTCCAAGCCGCTGGTGCAGGGCTTGAGCAACGAAATCATTGTCTTGGTGTTGACGCCCACTCCGACCATCACCCCGACCTCTACGGCAACACCTTCGGCGACCCCGACTTATAGCCCCAGCAGCACGCCCAGCGTGACGCCGCAGGCCACGCCCTACCCGACCATGTCCGGGCCGCCTTGTCAGCTCTCGACGGCGCAGTACCCGTCCATGGTGCTGGGTACACCGGACTTTAATCAAGGTGGCTCTGGGGTCACGGCCAGGGACTATGGCCAGGTCATGGGTGTGGCATGTGCCGGATCAAAGCTCTTTGTCGCTGATCAGAGCAATAATCGTGTGCTGATCTACAACACGGCGCCATTTTCTAGTTACGCGCCTGCCGATGTGGTGGTGGGGCAGATTGATATGGTGGCCAATGTTGGCGCTACCACAGAGAGCGGTCTAAGTGGCCCCGTGGCTGTTGCCAGCGATGGCGTGCGCTTGGTCATTGCTGATGAATATAATGGTCGCGTCTTGCTTTATAACCAGATCCCCACGGTCAACGGCCAGGCGGCAGATGTGGTGCTGGGACAGACCGACATGCAGAGCAACTTTGGACAAGAGGCACTTGGGGATTACCTTGACCCCACCGATGTGGCCATTGTCGACGGGCGTCTCTTCATCTTGGACGCCAACGGGCATCGCGTCCTTATCTATAACCAGATCCCCACGACCAATGGTGCGTTGCCCGATGTGGTGGTGGGCCAGCCGGATTTGCTTAGCACCAATGGCAATCAGGGCGGAACGATGGCCGCCAACACGCTTAATAGTCCATTCGGCATGGCCGTCTCGGGGGGGAAGCTCTTTGTGGCCGATACGGATAACAGACGCGTGCTCATCTACAACAGCATCCCCAGCGTTAATAACGCCTCGGCGGATGTGGTCATCGGGTCCACGGACTTTAATCACGTAGACCCAGATTGCAGC
>JANLXT010000005.1:0-27153 GCA_031365225.1 candidate division FCPU426 bacterium | reverse complement strand
GTCGAGGTGGGCGCGGACGCACTCTTCCACCAGAAGTATCCCCGCCCTGTGCTCGACGACGCCGTTCTTTTGAGAGAAGAGACCCGGCAAGGCTTAGAAGCGCCCTTGCGTGAGGCTTGGCAACAGCAGCGCCACCAGGGTGTGGTGTGGATCGTTCAAAGCTTGGATGGGGAGCCGATCGAACAGGCGACCCTGCGCGCCACTACCACCTGGGGTCTGGGTGACGCCAAACGTGACGACGGCTGGCTATTTTTAATCAGCGTCCGTGATCGGCGAGCCCGCATCGAAGTGGGGCAAGGACTGGAGGGTGTCCTCACCGATGTGGCGTGCAGTCGTGTGATCCGTCAGATACTGGGCCCCGGCTTACGCGCGGGGGATCCGGATAGGGCGATTACCTTAGCCGTGCGCGCGATTGAAGCGCTGATCCAGGGTCAAGCTTTAGATAAAATAGCGCCGCCACGAGGACGGCAGGCGCTGAGCCCCACGGCCGCACTTTTGGTCGTCGGACTGGCATTTGGATTTATTCTCTTAGTCGGTGTATTCAACGGGGGCTTGCTTGGTGGCAGCGGCTTTGGCCGTAGCTCGCGGCGCAGGCACTGGGGCGGCGGTTCTGGCTCTGGCTGGGGTGGTGGTTCGGGATCGGGCGGCGGCTATTCAGGCGGCGGCGGGGGTTTTAGTGGTGGCGGCTCATCGGGAGGTTGGTGATGACTGCGATTCCAAAGTGGGCACGCAAACATATCAAAGCGGAGGGAGCCACCCGTGTGAGCGTGGCCGTGGCGAGAGCCGAGGCTCTTTGTGTGGCGGAGTTTGTACCCGTGTTGGCCAGGTCCAGCGCGTCCTACGCGCATGCTCCATGGATGCTGGGCTTAGCGTGCTGGGTCTTGATCTTAAGCTGGCAAGCGCTAGCAGGCATCGAGTCGCTAGGGCAAGCATGGCCTTGGATCTTTGCCGATGCCGCCCTGGCCGCCCTGGGTGGGACGTTGCTGGCGCGCTGGTCCTTCTTGAGACGGCTTTGTGTGCCGGGTGCCGCGCGATACGCCGCGGTGCGCCAAGCCGCTCTTTTGGCATTTCACGAGCACGACCTACAAAAGACAAGTGGGGGTACGGGAATATTGATCTATGTTTCTTTAGATGAGCGGCAAGCGGTGGTGCTTGCAGATGCAAGCGTGGCTAACAAGGTTGCGGTAGAAGTTTGGGACGGGGTCATTGAAAAGGTTTTGGCGGGCGCCCGCGCGGGAGACTTGGCCAGTGGCTTTGAAGCAGGCTTGGATCAGGCCGCAAGCATCGTGCGAGCGCATTTTCCAAGGCGAAAAAAATTAAAGAACCAATTGAGGGATCGTTTGGTCATCGTGGCCTAATCAACGCACCACAAATTTTTTGCGGGTCTCTTTTTTGTAGTAAGAACTGCTTGAGTAGAGCGCCTCGGTATGAAACACCAATTGGTAATGCCCTTCGCCGATCTTGCCGCCGCTGATCACGGATCCGTCCCACCAAGCTGTTTGCGCTCCTTGCTGCTGACGGCGCGCTGACAATAATTGAAAAACTCGCTCCCCGTGCTCGTTTTCGATCCAGGCGTCCACGGTGGCGCGCTCGGTCAAGCGATAGTCCAAGCGCAAAAAAACCTTTTTTTCAATATCGACCACTTTACTAAAACGCACATCGCGCACGTCGGCGCCTATCCAAAAGTATTGGGCCGATTCGCGTTCTAGCACCAGCACCTGTCCAAAGTGGCGCCAGATCGTGACGCCACGGGGACTATCCAAACAGTTGTCCTCGGTGCCCTGCTTGCCCCAGCTGTCCAAGTATTGCAGGTGCTTGTCAAATTTATGTATCTGGTGATTGCTGCGGTCGCTGACCCAGATATTGTTGTAATAGTCCAGGGCCACGCCAGAAAAATAGACCAGCATCTTATCGATGTCGGCCGGCAAGATCTGCGCTTGAAAATGACCCTGCAGGTCTAATTTTTGCAAACGGCCATGGTACTGATCCACCACATAGATCGCGCCCAAGGGTTCGGCGCTAAGGCTTTCTTGAGGATCCACCACGGCGATCGCCTGTGGCTGAACAAGGTTGTTGCCAGCCTTGGGGTTCGAACCAAAGGCATAAAGAAAAGCGCCTTGTGGGCTAAAGACTTGCACGCGGTTGTTACCAGTGTCACTCACGTACAAGCGGCCTTGACTGTCATAAGCCAGCCAACGCGGGTTCTCAAACTGCCCCGGGCCATGTCCGCGCGTCCCTAGGCTGCCGACCCATTCCAGGCGTTTGTCTCTAAAGCGCAGCAACACGATCCGGTGATTGCCAGAATCCGCCACCGCCACGCGGCCGTCTCGCAGGCAGGCGATCCCCACGGGTTGCCTGAATTGACCGGGACCGCTACCCTCTGTCCCATAGATCTGAAGGCTGATCATGTTGGGGTTATAGACGATCTGATGCTTGCCGCTGTTGACCGCAAAAGCCGTGATCTGCGGGCTGTCCGGCCCATGCTCATCCATATGCGCGCAGGCTACCCCCTGGGGGTCGGCATAGCTGGTCTTGTCCCCCAGCAGCAGTTTTAATATCTGTGGCGAACCCCGGTGCACCCCCAAGGGGGTGTGCCAAAAATCAGGGTACAGCAAGGTGCTGGGCTGCTTGATGACCGTTGCCTCAGCAAGCGCCAGATCGCTCTGGGCCAATAGGTATCCCACCATCAGTCCGGCGACCAAGGCTCTAAAACATAGTTTTTGCATGGGGCGATTGTAGCAGAGCCAGCGTGGGGTCAGAAATGGTAAGATTTTGGGTGCGGGTGGATAGGTTCTTGAATCGGGGCCACATAATCAAAGTATTGCACTACCCACTAAAATGGGTAATACTCAAATGGTCTTAAGAACAGGGAGCGTTGGTGACTGAAAGAAAGGCTCGGTTTGAAATACAGTACGAGGCGACGGAAGAGGCTAGTAAGTTGTTTTTTGAGGTCTTGAACGGGGAAGAGCTGGATTGTTATCGGTTGCAGCTGCAGACTTACGTTGTCAGTGGCAGACCCCTGGGCAAGTCTCACGTCATTGTCAAAAAGCGGCCCCATAACATCTGGATCGACGTTTATGTGTCGGAAACGCTGAAAGCGGTTTTTCCATTGATGTTCCACTTTGGCCGCAAGGGCGAGCCTAGCGAAGAATACAAAAGGCAGCTACAAGAGTATTTGGAACAGATCCAAGCGCAGGAAAAGTCGTAAGCCCAAGGGGGTGGAGTCGTGGCCAAAGTAGCTACTAGAAAGACCGTTAATTTTGGGGAAGCCAAGAGCTTTGAAGCGCTAATGCGTGAGCGCGCTGTTCAGCTCAAGACAGGGCGGCAAAAGCTGGGGCCTAAGTTCTTTTTGGCGCTTAATATCTTTGAGCAGCGTAAGAAGAAGGGCTGGACTCAGGCGCAGGCGGCCGAAAGGGCGGAAGTGGCCTATAACACCTATTTGGACATGGAACAGGCCCAGCCGACGGCCAACCCCTCGGCAGAGACGCTGATCAAGCTGGCTAAAGCGTTCGGGGTGAGCGTTGCCGACCTGTGGATGGAAAAGGAACGCTGAAAACCTCATCGACCCAAATCTTGGTAAGATAAGGCGTCTTTTTTGAATGGGGAAGCATGCCCTTTTGTGTTGTTTTGATCACCGCGCCAGCTGGGGATGTGGCGGAAAACTTGGCTTTGTCGCTGGTCCAGGACAAGCTGGTGGCTTGTGTCAATGTGGTGCCGGGGGTCCAGTCTATCTATTGGTGGCAGGGCAAGATCGAGCGCGCCAGTGAGAGCCTTTTGTTTTGTAAGACGGATAAGCTCAAGGTCAATGCCTTGATCAAAGCGGTCAAGGCGAGGCACCCCGCTAGCGTCCCCGAAGTCATCAGCTTGCGCATCAAAGAGGGCAACCGGGATTATCTGCGTTGGATCGCGGATAGCTTGGGCACGCCCCGAAAAAAATTACGCATCCCTAAGGGCAAAGCGCCCAAAGCAAGCCAGGAGCCCAAAGCATGAAGACCAGCCTTGTTGCCGGTGGCGCCGGATTTGTGGGTAGCCATCTTTGTGAGGCCCTGCTTAAAAAAGGGCATAAAGTTATCGCGGTCGATAGCCTTATCTCGGGACGACGCAGCAATCTTAAGAGCGACATTTTCGATAAATATAAGTCCCGCTTTAAATTCTTAAAAAAAGACATTCTGCGTCCATTAAACCTGAAAGTGGACTATATCTTTAATCTGGCCTCGCCCGCTTCGCCACCGCACTACCAAACACATAGCATCTATACCCTGCGCACGGGCAGTGAGGGCACACGCAATTTGTTAGAGCTGGCCAAGCGTAACAAGGCCCGCTTTCTGCAGGCCAGCACGTCCGAGGTTTATGGCGACCCTAAAGTGCATCCCCAGCGCGAGGATTATTGGGGCAATGTGAACCCCATCGGCGTACGCGCTTGCTACGACGAGTCCAAGCGTTACGCCGAAGCCCTGATCATGGAGTACTGGCGCAAAGAGGGTGTGGATACCCGTATGGTGCGCATCTTTAACACTTACGGACCGCGTCTGGATCCAGATGACGGTCGCGTGATCAGCAACTACATCAAGCAGGCTTTGCGGGGCCAGCCACTCACTGTTTTTGGGGATGGCAGCCAGACCCGCAGTTTTCAATATGTCGACGACCTGATAGCGGCGATGTTCAAAGTCATGTTTGATCCGCGAGCCAAAGCGGGTTGCGTCTACAACACTGGCAACCCTGGAGAGTTCACTGTGCTGCAGGCCGCCAAGCTGGTCAAAAAACTCACGGGCAGCGCCTCACCCATCGTGCGGCGCCCTTTACCTAAAGATGACCCAACTCGGCGCAAGCCCGACATCAGCAAGATCAAGCGCGAGCTGGGCTGGTCGCCCAAGATCAAGTTCGCGGACGGCCTTAAACGCACCATCGCTTGGACCATGCTGCACGAGGTGGCCTAGTGGCGGAAGAAACGCCCCAGGGCCTGAGTGTTCCGCTTTGGCTTTGTGGGGGCTTGCTACTGGCCCTGCCCCTGGTCCTCTTTTGGCCCGCTCTGGCCGGGGGTAAGATGCTTTGGGGCGCGGACATCCAGACGCTCGAGCTGGTCTTTAAGACCGCCGCTCAGCGCTCATTGGACATCGGCGAATGGCCCTTTTGGATGCCCGAGATACTCGGCGGCATGCCAGGCATCGCCGGCACGAATTTGGTCTTTCTCTATCCCAGCGAATTATTGTTGCGGTTGGTAGGCATCGCGCCCTGGGCGGCCTTTGGCTTCGACACGGCCCTGCAGGTGAGCCTCAGCGGCCTGGGCATGTTTCTTTTTTTGCGGGCGATAAAAACGTCCCGCAGCGCCGCACTCCTGGGCGCTTTTTTCTTTGCCGCCTCGGGCACCCAAGTCTCGCTGCTTTTTGCTGGGCACATCAACAACACCAAGGCCATTGCCATGATCCCCTGGGCCTTCTGGGGCGCCACCCTGGGCTGGGAGCGTAAGCTCTGGTCGGGCTGGGCACTGGCCGGTTTGGCCTTGGGCCTGCAGGTGATGGGTATTGGCATGCAGATTTACGCCTACACGGTGCTGGGACTGGCGGCCTACGTGGCTTGGATGGTCTGGCGCGATGACGGCTCGTGGGTGAAGGCCGGTCTGGGCTTGGGTTGCGCGGGCCTTTTGGGCATCTTGATCTCGGGTCCCCAGCTCTTTATGAGCCTGCAGTACAAGCCTTACTCTTGGCGCGAGGGCTTCGGCTATGAGCAGTTCACCAGCTGGTCCTTTCATCCTAAAGAGGCGCTGGGCTGGGTGGTGCCGGGTTATTTCGGTTGGCGCGCGCCCTGGTATCACGGTGACTGGCCCTTTTGCCTGACCACTGAATATTTTGGGTTGCTACCCTGGGCTCTGGCGGTGAGCGCTCTGGCGGCGGCTTGGCCCAACAAGCGCAAGAGCCCTGAGCTTTTTCTGTTGGGGCTGGCCGTCTTCAGTTTTTTGGCTGGCATCGGCAAGCACTTTCCCTTGCATCATCTTTTTTATCAGCTACCTGTATTCAATGGTTTTAGGACTTGGACCAGATTCTTATGCCTGCTAACCTTTGCCGTGAGCGCGCTGGCCGCCCTAGGTTGGGATGCTTTGAGCACGAGTCTAAGCGAGCGAGCGCGGCGGGGGGCGCTTGTCACGGCGGCCATCGTTTTGTTTGTCGCGCTGTTTAGCTTGGTGGCGGCTGACAATCAGGGGCCTGGCGATGCGCGTAGCTTGGCCCACGAATCGGCCCTACGCGCCTTGGGCCTAGCGGCTGGACTGACCTTAGCTTTTTGGCTCTGGCGCGGGCTCCGCTGGGCTGGCGCATTGGCTTTGATTGTGGCCTTGGGCTTTCACGCCTACGATAGTTCGGTGGTCGCGCGGCTCTATTTGGATTTTAGGGATCCCCAAAGCATCCTCGCCAAGCCCGCGTTCTTGAGCGCCCTGCCGGATCCCGCGCAGGGCGAGCCCTACCGCATCTTAGATCTACCGGGGCTTTGGCAGCAGAACAGCGGGGCTCTCTTTGGCTACGAGACCCTGCAGGGTTACCACGGCGTGCAGATGACCGCCCCGCAAAAGCTGGCCCAGGCCATGGTCGGGCGCCAGTTGGATTGGCTGGCCCTTATGAACACGCCATACATCATCAGCAAGGCGCCGGTGGGCGAGGCAAGGCTTAAGATCTTGCGTGATGGCCCCGTCTGGATCTATCAATTGCCCAAGGCTCTGCCCCGCGCATTTCTCGTGAGTCAGGCCCTGGTGGTGGCCAACGATGACGCGGCTTTTGCCGCTCTGGGCCGGCCCGATTTTCCAGCCCTTAGCGCACTGACCCTGGATGCCGATCCTGGCATCCAACCCGGCCCGCCCAAGGGCGCTGTGCATTGGGTCAAGCGCGGTCGCAACAGCCTGCGCCTGCGGGTCCAGACAGAGCGCTCGACCCTGTTGGCCGTGTCGCAAACCTGGTATCCGGCCTGGGGCGCCTGGGTGGACGGCAAGCCCACGCCGGTGCTCAAAGCGGATGGGGGCGCCCTGCAGGCAGTGCGCTTAGAGGCCGGCGAGCACGACGTTGAGTTGCGCTACCGCACGGGACTTTTTAAGATTGCCGCCGTGCTGTGTGGCCTTAGCCTGTTAGCTTTGTTTGGCTTGCTTTGGCGTGAACGCGGGGCATTTGCTAGACTGATGTGACGGGGTGGACAGCCCCATCTTGCTTTCGAGGGTACGCATGAAAGTCATCTTAGCCAATGGACCTTGGATCGACGATGGACAGATGTACGGATTGCGCGCGGGATCGCGGTGGCCGCATGTGCGCCTTAAAAAAGAGCAGCTACAATATTTCCCGTTTCCCTTCTATATGGCAGGTGCCGCCTCGGTGGTCGAGGCCGCAGGGCACCAAGTATTGATCCGCGATTGCATCGCCGAAGGAACCGCCTCCACACCGTTCTTAAAGTGGCTGGCGGACGAGAAACCACAGGTGGTCGTTTTAGAGACCAGCACGCCTTCGATCAAGAATGATCTGGCCATGGCGCAGGCTGTGAAAAAAGCCACCGGCGCGGTGGTCGTGATGGCGGGTACCCACGCGACCGCCATGCCTGACGAGTGCTTGGCCGTGCCCGAAGTGGACTATGTGGTGCGGCACGAGTATGACTACGCCTTGCGCAACTTGGTAGACGCGTTGGCCGCGGGCAAGGACACGCATGACCTGCCAGGGCTGTCGTGGCGTGACGCGCAAGGAGCCGCCCACAGCAATCCCGCCGAACCCAAGATCCCCGATCTGGATGGCATTCCGTGGCCGATGCGCACGGGTCTGCCGATGCATCGCTACAACGACCCTTTTTGTAAGCAGGCGCCTAACGTGGCCATGATGGCGAGCCGAGGCTGTCCCTACGCTTGTACTTTTTGCGTTGAGCCGACCGTGTTTTATGAGAGCCCCAACTACCGCATACGCAGCGCCAAGAACGTGGTCGACGAGATGGAATACTGTGTGCGCGAGTTTGGCGCCAAAGAGATCTACTTTGATGACTCGTCCTTCAGCGTCAATCAGCCCCAGGTCCTGCGCATTTGTGAAGAGATCCAACGCCGCGGACTCAAGATAAGCTGGTCGGCGATGGCGGACGCGCATTTAAAACCCGAGACGCTTAAAGCGATGCGCGAGGCGGGTTGTGTGGCGGTCAAGTTGGGCATGGAAAGCGCGGATCCCCAGATCCTTAAGAACATCAACAAGCACATCGATATGGACACGGTCAAAGCGATGGTGCGTGCCGCCAATCAAGTCGGCATCGAGACGCACGCGACCTATATCTATGGTTTGCCGGGCGAGACACCCGCCAGCATCAAGCTGACTCAAGATTTCGCTTTTAAGCTTGGCACCACCACGGCCCAATTTGCGGTATGCATCCCTATCCCCGGCACGGCGCTCTTTGCGCAGGCAAAAAAAGAGGGTTGGCTCACCACCCTCGATTGGGAAAAATACGATGGCTGCCATGGCGCGGTGATCTCGTATCCCGATCTGCCGGGGGACGCCATCATCCAAGCCACGCGCGACAGCCGTAAGCGCCTGATCTATAAAGTCTTACTCAACCCGCCCCAGTTGGCCAAATACCTCAAGATGATCTATGACCTGTCGGGTTGGCGTGGGGTCTACGAGACGGCGGTCGAAAAAACCGCGTACTTGCTTGGCAGGGCCTGATCCGTCCGATGGACCTCTTGCTTTGCACCCACGAACCCTTTTGGCCAGTGAATGGTGGCTGCACAATTGGCAATCTTCGCATCGCTCAGGGCTTGGTCGCGCGCGGGCATGGCGTTCGAGTATTGTCGCCCTTGCATGTTGATCAGGCGCAGGCTTTTCAAGGCACGGGCGTCCAAGCGCGACGCTTTGAGCCTTGGCGCATGCACCGTGATGTGGGCTTGCGTTTTGTTAAATACCTGGCCTATGCCGCGCTGTACCCCTTGGCGTTGGCCCGCGAGCTTTGGCGTCATCAGACCGACGCGCTCTTGGTGCGCAACGCTGTGTTGGCGCTGCCGGTGCTTTGTTTGGGTCGCCTTTTTGGGATCAAGGTCTACATTAGCTACACGGATCTGTTGTCGATGCTGTTAGCGGGGGATAGGCGCTATCCGCGTTGGCTCATCCAACGCCTGCGCGCTTACGAAACCTGGGTCGCCAAGGGCTTTGATCACGTCTTTGTTATCTCGGATGGGTTGCGTCAGATTTTTTTAGACGCGGGCGTGTCCCCCAACGACTTAAGCGTGACACTGGATGGCGCGGACGTACGGCTTTTTGACCCGACGCGCTTTGACGCCGATCAAAAGAAGGCGATACGTCTAGAGCTAGGTCTGCCCCTCGACGCAACGGTTGTGGCGTTTCATGGGACGGTCGAAGCGCATCACGGGCAAGAAGTGATCCCCGAGATCATCCGCCGTTGCGAAACGCTCAGTCCCAAGCTGTATTTTTTGTTGATCGCGGGGGGTCCTGGACTGGCCTCTTTGCGGGCGGGGCTGGATGGCATGACAAACGCGCGCATACTTGATTTTGAGCCGCCCGAGGCCTTGGCTCGGCATCTGGCCTGCGCCGATATCGGCATGGTCCCGTATCCACCCAACGCTGGCTTGGATCTGGTTTTCACTTTAAAGTTGTTAGAGTACCTGGCTCTAGAATTGCCTACGGTGACCTTTAGCTTGCCAAGCGCCGAGGCGGAGTTTGGAGGCCAGCCGGGCTACTATAGCTCGGCCGACACCGAGGCGTTTGTGAGTCAATTGAGCCAAGCCGCGGCGGGGCCTAAGCCGATCGCGTTGGCCCAGCGGGTGCGCCAAGATTTTTCGTGGGAAGCAGTCACCCTTAAGATCGCCACACATCTCGAAGCAGGGCATTAAGCATGAAGATACTGGTTGTCATCCCGACCTATGACGAGCGCGCCAACATCAGCGCGCTCGTGCCCCAAGTGCTTTCTCAAGACAAGCGCTTGCAAGTGCTTGTGGTGGACGACGCCTCACCCGATGGCACCGCCGTGGCGGTCAAGGCGCTGGCCAAAAAACACAAAGGGCGCGTGCACCTGATGTCGCGGGCTGGCAAACTTGGCTTAGGATCGGCCTACACGGCAGGCTTTGCCTGGGGCCTAAAAAAAGGCTATGACGCGTTCGTGCAAATGGACGCTGATTGGTCGCACGACCCCAAGTCTTTGCCCCAGTTTTTAAAGCGCCTCGAGCGCGCGGACGTGGTCGTGGGGACGCGTTATCTTGATGGAAAAGTGAGCGTGGTCAACTGGCCCTTGCGGCGCCTGGCTCTCAGCATGGGGGCCAGCATTTACGTGCGCTTGGTCACAGGCCTGCCCTTGTCGGACTGCACGGGCGGTTTTAAAGCCTGGCGTCGTCAGGCTCTCGAAGCCATCGACTTGGACAAAGTCCGCTCTGATGGCTATGCTTTTCAAATCGAGATGAACTACAAAGCCTGGAAAAAAGGCTTCAAGCTGGACGAAGTCGGCATCATCTTTATCGATCGCACCAGTGGCAGCAGCAAGATGAGCGGCCACATCGTCCGTGAAGCCATCTGGCGCGTCTGGGCGCTTCGGCTGGGTTTATAAAAGGGAGGGTATAAAATATGGCTTCAAAAAAACGCGTCTTAGTCACCGGGGCCGCTGGCTTTATCGGCAGCCACATGGCGGATGGGTTGCTGGCCAAGGGTTATGCGGTCGTGGGGCTGGATGATATGTCCACCGGCGAAAAACGGAATGTCCCCAAGTCCAAGGGCTTTACGTTCATCAAAGGGGATGTGACCAGTGACAGGGATCTGGCAAAGGCTTTTGCTAAGCCTTTGGCGGGTGTCTTTCATATCGCGGGTTGCGCCAGCACCATCAAAGCCTTTGACGATCCCGAGGCGGATCTGCGAACCAACACGCAGGGGACCGTTCGGGTGATTCAGCGCTGTCTTAAGCACAAGACCCCGCGCTTGCTCTATGCGTCGTCGATGACAGCTTATGGCTTTGTCGATAAATTGCCTGTGGACGTCGATAAGGCGTTGCCAAGACCAGTCAGCTATTACGGCATTAGCAAGTACGCGGCAGAGCGTTATGCGATGGCCACGGGCTTGCGCAAGGATATCGGATTCAATTTTGGCGTGACGGCTTTTCGCATGTTCAATGTCTATGGGCGCCGGCAGAGCCTGACCAATCCCTATCAGGGCGTGGCGAGCATTTTTATCGGAAACGTCTTGCGCCACGAGCCGATCAAGATCTTTGGCGATGGCGAACAAAGCCGTGATTTTGTGCATGTGAGCGATGTGGTGGACGCCTGGATCCGGGCGTTTAGGGCCAAAGCTGCACTTGGGCAGGTCTTTAACCTTGGTACGGGGACCCGCATCAGCGTCAATAAGCTGGTTGCCACGGACATCGCCGCGTTCGGCTTGGACCCCAAGCGCTATCCGGTTCAGTACTTTGCCACGCGGCCCGGAGATCAGCGCCATATGCAAGCGGACATCCGCAAGACCAAGCGCCTGCTTAAATGGGCCCCACGCATGCCTTTTGCCAAAGGTATGGGCGACGTGATCCAGTGGGCACGTGAAGAGGCTGGACAACGCTAAACCCAGCTTTTTCACATGCCAAAACGCTTCTTTTTTGTTCATTTCTTTGTTCCTAGCCTCATGGGTATAATCTTTCTCTGATGCGCAGATTAATTCTAGCGCTGGCTCTTGTAGCCAGCATCGCTCACGCCGGTGTTGAGAAAGTTGGCACCACCAGTGCCGCGTTCCTCAAACTTGGATCCGGCGCTCGGCCTGCGGCGTTGGGCGAGGCTTATGTGGCTTTGGCCGATGACGCCGGTGGCGTGATCTATAATCCCGCGGGCATGTCGCAGCTTTTGGCTAGCGAAGTGCAAGCCACCCACACTGAGTGGTTTCGGGGATTGCGTTTTGAGAGCATCAACGCCGTAGTCTCCCTGGGTGACGGTGGAATGCTTGGTACGACCTTCAATTTTTTGTCAGTCCCCACGTTGACCCGTACCGAGCAGATCGCCAACACGTCGGACCCGGCGCTTAATTTTAAAGAGATCGGTAATTTTACCCCCTTTGACATGATGGGCGCCGTTAGCTACAGTCGCCCGCTTTGGAAGAACATCCTTGGGGGCGCGACATTCAAATTGCTTTCACAAAATATTGATGATCGATCGACTTTTGGTATCGGGCTCGACCTTGGCATGATCTGGAAAACCCCGCTTGAAGGCATGAATTTTGGTTTTGCCGCTCAAAATCTTGGCACGCCTATTAAATTGAAACGCGAAGCCTTTGAGCTGCCCACCTTGCTACGGACGGGCCTGGGCTACAAACCCTTTGGTGAAAAAGCACTTTTTCTCTTAGAAGTGGATGTCCCGTTTGATAACGCATTGGTTGTCTCGACTGGCGCTGAGTACAACTTTGCGGATCGCTTCTTTCCGCGAATCGGTTGGCGCTTTAATAGCATCTTTAATCCCTGGTCCGCGGGCCTGGGGCTCAAGTACCTGCAATGGGGCGTTGACCTTAGCCTGGTGCCCTTTGGCGAGCTAGGGATGACCTACCGCGGCACCGTGACCTATCGCTGGGGACACCCTTCCGCCGCCCTTGAAGCGCGCTCGGCCTATCTGTCCAACCGCGAAGGGGGCAAACCCGCGGTCTTGACACCGATTGTGACGTCGCCTGACAAGATCTCTAGCTGGGGATTATTTATTTACGACAGTGGTCGGCCCGCCAAGATCGTGCGCAAACTACAAGGGCAAGGCGCTGTTGGTGGCGAGAAATTGTGGGACGGAAAATTAGACGATGGTAGCATGGCTCTCGAGGGGACTTACCATGCCGTCTTGAGCGTCCGGTACAACACAGGGCGAGCGGCGTTCAGCAAGTATGTGCGCCTAGAGCTGAACAATGCCGTGCCAGTGGTGGACCTTAGCTTGGATCCCAGCTCGATCAATCCATTGGCCCCTAACGAGGCCTACGTGCCAACTGCCCTGCGGCCTGCGCTTAAATCGGGTAAAGGGGTCACCCAATGGCGGGTTGAGATCCTGGATCCCCAAGGCGCGATCTTCAGGACCTATCAGGGCGACGGGGACTTGCCAGCGTCAGTGGTTTGGGATGGTAAGAACGATAAAGGCGAGGCGTTAGTCTCAACTTGGGTCTATCAGGCTCGTTTGTGGGTCAAGGACGCCCTTGGCAACGAGGGCCTTTCGCCTACGCCGGTCAGTTTTAAAGCTGTGTTCCGGTGAGTTTGTTAAAGGTCGCGGTCCAGATCCTAGAGCATGGCAAAGACTTGGCCCTGCCGACCTATGCGACGCCAGGAAGCGCCGGCTTGGATCTGCGAGCAGCCTTAGAAAAACCCTTATGGATCAAGCCTGGAGAGAGGGTCCTCATCCCCACGGGCTTAGCCATGGCGATCCCGCACGGTTACGAAGGTCAGATCCGACCACGGAGTGGTTTGGCCATCAAACATGGACTGACCATGCTCAACAGTCCTGGGACGATTGATAGCGACTACCGGGGCGAGATCAAATTGATCGTTATCAATCACGGCCAAGCAGATTTTGAAGTGAAGCACGGCGATAGAATGGCGCAGTTGGTCATCGCAGCGGTGATTCAAGTAGAATTAATAAAGTCGGATAATCTAGACCAAACAAATCGGGATTCTAGCGGGTTTGGACATAGCGGCACCGCGTAAGTTTATAAAACGGCCCTCAAAAATTTATTTCAAAACGCTGTTTTGCGGTTGACAGTTTCACCCTGGGAAATATACTATCACTTGCGTAGTTAACAACGACTACACAACGCATAGACGAAGGGAGGGATTTTCAGTGGCGACCAAAAAAGCGAAGAAAAAGGCAACCAAGAAGAAGTAACAAAAAAACTTAAATTGTCGATGTCATCAAAGCTATGCCCCGTTGTGAAACGGGGCATAGCTTTTTTAGGGCCTTTTTGTTCAAAATTTGTCCAATTTTGAGTGCGTTGACAGGCCTAAAGGGCTTTGTTAAAGTCCTTTTCCTTCACACTCAGCATCGGGGTTTGGGGTCTACTAAAGACGGGATGCCCGTCTTTTTTTAATTATTCTTCTAAGACGGCGCATGCCTGGACCTGGTGTCATCTTGATCGATCGCGGTCTAGACGATCGCTTTCGATCGCGCGTTCCGCGCTTGCTGCATACAGCCGCTGCTTGGCCTTTGTGGCGTTGGGCGTTAAAAGCAGCCCTTGCGAGCGGTGCGTCTAAAGCGTTGTGGGTGAGTCGCACCCGCGCCGCCGATGAATTATCGGCGAGTGCGCCTGTGGCTCCAGATCTGGCGACCGCCTTGCGAATTGCCAAGGGTTGGTCGGGTGCGTGGATACTGCCTGCGGACTTGCTCTTGGTCGAAGCGCCCCTCTTGCGCCGTTTACGCGTGCGTGCCAAAGCAACGATGGCATTTTTAATCGACGAACTAGAACCCGAGAGCGTAGGTGTTTACCTTGGGGGATCCAAGTGGGCCAAGACCGCGGCCAAGATGGGTCCCACGCCATGGACCCGCTTGGTGGAAGGATCCGCTTCTGTCGAAGACGATTGTGGTTGCCTCTTGCGAGTGCGCGATCGCGCTGATTTGGCCGAAGCCGAGACGACCTTGCGGCGCAGATTAGCGCTCAAGTGGATGCGCCAAGGTGTCACTTTTCGTGACCCTGAAAGTAGTTTTGTGGGCCCCGAGGCTCGATTGGCCACAGATGTAGTCATCGAGGCGTTCACTTCGATTGAGGGGCGCAGCCGCGTGGCAAAAGGAGCGGTGGTCGGACCCCATGCACAAGTGCGCGATAGCCGCTTAGATCAAGACTGCGTCGTACAACGCAGCGTGGTGGAGGGTAGCCGTGTCAGGCGCGGCGCGCACGTTGGACCGTGGGCGCGTTTGCGACCAGGCACCGATGCCGGCGTCGAAAGTCACCTCGGCAATTTCTGCGAATTCAAGGCCACACGTTTGGGGCGCGGTGTCAAAGTCGGGCATCTATCTTATCTAGGCGACGCGAGCGTGGGGGACCACGCGAACATTGGCGCGGGAACCATCACGGCTAATTTTGATGGCAAGACGAAGCATCGCAGTCGTTTAGGCAAGCGAGTATTTACTGGAAGCGGCACGGTGTTGGTTGCGCCCGTTGAGCTTGGTGTTGGCGCTAAAACTGGCGCTGGCGCGGTGGTCTTGGGCGGACAGCGCGTGGCCGCGGGTAAGACGGTTGTCGGCGTGCCGGCTCGACCGCTCAAACGATCCACCCGTTGAGCGCAACCCTTTCTCGGATCGACACTATGTCTAACGAGATGAAGATATTCGCCGGAAATGGCAATCTAGCCCTGGCCAAAGAGATCTGCGATTCTATCAACGTCAGTGTGGGGCGCGCCGAAGTGGGGCGTTTTCCCGAGGGCGAGGTCAAGATCAAGATCAACGAGAACATCCGTGGGGCGGATGTCTTTTTGATCCAAAGCACCTGTCCGCCGGTCAATGATAACTTGGTCGAATTGCTGGTCATGATCGACGCGGCCCGCCGAGCCAGCGCTCGTCGTATCACCGCGGTGATCCCCTACTTTGGGTACGCTCGCCAGGATCGTAAAGACCAGCCGCGCGTGCCGATCACCGCCAAGCTCGTCGCAAACCTGATCACCAAGGCAGGCGCGGATCGCGTGCTGACCATGGATCTGCACGCGCAACAGATCCAAGGCTTCTTTGACATCCCCTTGGACCATCTGGTGGCCTTGCCTGTTTTGGTGGATTATTTCCGCCAAAAAGAGATCCCTCAACTAACGATCTGCACCGCGGATGTTGGTGGTATCAAGGGTGCGTGGAAATTTGCCGAGCGCCTGAACGCGCCGTTGGCCATTGTCGACAAAAAGCGCAGCGGGGATAACGAGGTTGAAGCGCTCGCGTTGATCGGTGACGTGAAAGGTCGCAACATCATCATTCCTGATGACATGATCGCCACGGGCGGAACCTTGGCCCAAGCCGCCAAGTTTTTGCGTGAGCACGGCGCCAAGGATCTTTACGCGGCTTGCACGCACGGGCTGTTTTCGGGCTCGGCGGTCGAAAAGCTCAAGCAGGCGGGTTTTAAGCAAGTGGTGATGACCAACACCGTGCCTTTAGAGAGCGCCAAGCAACAAGAAAATTACGCGCAGTTGTCCATCGCCAAGCTCTTTGGTGAGGCCATTTTGCGCATTCACAAAGAGACTTCGGTGAGCTCGTTGTTCGAGTGACCGCATTGTCCACGCCCACGCGGCGAGTCGCCATGACTTGCGCGCTTGGATACGTGGATCCGCAAGTTCGTTGCCAAAACCAACGAACGCAGTACAGAGGTACACCCCATGGCAAAAGATCTAAATTTTAGCGCGACCCTGCGCACCACCAAGGGCAAAGTAAGCGCCAAGTACATGCGCGCCGAGGGTAAACTTCCCGCGGTCGTGTATGGCCATGGTGAGGCTGCTTTTAGTGTTGAAGTAAATACGCACGAGCTGCAATTGCTGTTTATGCGCACCATTGGCAAGAACGCGTTGCTGACCATGAACTTGGTTGACGCGGCTGGAAAAACAAGCGACACCACGGTCATGTTCAAAGAAGTTCAGCGCGACCCTGTGCGCGACCATTTTGTGCACATTGATTTTTATCATGTTAATCCCAAGCGCGCGATCAAGCTCAAGGTTCCTGTGGTGCTTGAAGGTGTTCCTAAGGGCGTCAAAGAGCTGGGTGGCATTTTGGATCACCCGACGCGTTTCTTGTATGTGCGTTGCTTGCCCGCGGATATCCCCGCGGACATTCGGATCCAGGTCGCTGAATTAGGGCTCGAAGATAGCGTTCTCTTGCAGAATGTTGCTCCCCCCAAGGGCGTGACGTTCTTAGACAGCGGCTTTACCGTCTTGGCGCACGTGGCCGTGTTGGCCGAAGAGAAAGTCGTCGAAGTGGTTCCTGTCGAAGGTGTTGAAGGCGCTGTGCCTGAAGCTGGCAAGGATAAGAAGCCTGGTGAAGCGGACGCCGCTGCCAAGCCCGGCGACGCGAAAGGGGCCGTTAAGGCGCCTGACGCGAAAGCTGCCGCCAAGCCTGCAGCAAAAAAGTAAGCTTTTAAGCCCTAAGTTTGACCGAAGAGCCCCGCCTGCGGGGCTCTTCGCTTTTTGGGGCCTGCCTCTGCTAGAATAGGACCATGCAACGTCGTTATCTTTGTGGTCTTGGTAACCCTGGGCCTAAGTACGCGCGGACTCGGCACAATGTCGGCTTTTGGGTCTTGGATCGCCTTGCCACGCAGTACAAATTACCGGAGCCACGTCTCAAACACGAGTCGCTGTATTCGCGCGCCGAAATTAGCGGCGTGCAGTGGACCCTGATCTGGCCCCAGACCTTTATGAATGACAGTGGGCGTTCTTTGGCCGAGTGGAAGCGGCGTGAGGGCTTGGATCCGGCGACCGAGCTCTTGGTTATCTTTGATGACATGGACCTCGAGCCGGGGCGCCTGCGTGTGCGCAAAGAAGGTGGGTCGGGCAGTCACAACGGGATGGCGTCGCTTGTAGAATGTCTGGCGACACAGGACTTTGCCCGATTGCGTTTAGGGGTGGGTCGGCCTGCCGATCCAGCTCAATGGGCAGACTACGTGCTTAAGACCTTCCCGCCAGAAGAGAAGCTACTCGTCGACAAAGCGGTTGAGCGGGCGGCGCAGGCGTGTGTTGATTGGACAAGCGCGACATCCTTTGAGAGCCTGATGAACAAGGTTAACGCCAAATGAGCCCTGTGCGACCAACCCGCTCGCCCGAAGAGATTGAGCGTGAAACCAAGTTGGTGCGTCAGTGCCAGCAAGGGGACATGGCGGCGTTTGAGGCGATTTACGCGCAGCATCATCGCGGGCTTTATATCTATCTTTTGTCCATTTTGCGGTCCACCCACGCGGCCGAAGACTTGACCCAGGATGTTTTTGTTAAGCTCTTCCATCAGGTGGGATCTTATCGCTTTCAATCCCCCTTCGCGCATTGGTTGTTTAGAATGGCGCGCAACGCGGCCATTGACCAGTTGCGACGAGATAAAGTCCGACGCGCGCAGAGCCTAGACGACAGCGTTTCGGACAATGACTCAACGCCACTGAGCGAGCGCTTAGCCTCGGGCGAAAAAGACCCGGGCCAGCATAGCGAGACCGAGCGCCAAGCCGTGATCGTGCGCAAAGCGGTGCTCGAATTACCCGAAAACTTTAGGCAGGTCGTGATCATGCGCGAATGGGATGATCTGGCGTACGAAGAGATCGCTGTTCGCTTGGATTTGTCAGTAGGGACTGTAAAATCAAGGCTTTTCAGGGCGAGGGCGCTCTTAGAAACAGCGTTACGCGATAACCTTTAGTGGAACCAAGGTGGCGTCTTAAACGTCACACCTATGGATGAGACCGACTTTTTAGAGACGATTATGCAATGGGATGAAGAGACCATTCAGCGCTATCTGGACGAGGACCTGGACCCTGGGACACGGGCCCAGGTAGAGGTCCTTTTTAGCAAAGACCCAGCGGCCAAGGCCAGGCTGCTAGCAGGTCGCGCCTTGCGCGCGGACTTGCGCCGAGGCGCGCCCAAGGTGCCCAGCCAGCGCATGTGGCTGACCGTCCAGCGTCGTTTGGTGCTGGAAGGCGCTCAAGCCCCAAGGCTTTCGTTCTGGACTCGTGTGAGCGGATGGATGGTCTTACCGCAAGTGCGGGTGGGTTTTGCGATGGCGATGACATTGATGGTGGTGTCAGTATGGCAGCCATGGACGCACGAGGGTTCTGTGGCGACGAATGCGAGCGAAGTTGAGAGTGCCCCGAGTGCTTTGACTCACGACGAAGCTCTGGCTCCGCGCGAGGCCCAACCACAGGCGGTCCGTCGGCCCCAGGCGCAGGTGGCCAAGGCGTCTGTTGCGCCGCGCGAAGAGGGCCCCAGTGAGGTTGAGCGCGAACTGGCCAGTCAAGATTTGGACGCGATGATCGCGGGTGCGCTTGCGCGCCGCCGCCAAAGCCCTAGCGCGGCGGCAAGGCGCGAAGACAGCTATGCGTCAGCATCCGCGCCTTCGGCGGCGCGTACGAGCGCCGTGGCCTTCGACAAAAGCGCTCAGGCCGGGGCCTTCGCACGAAGTTCTGACGACGATGCCTATGAGGGCTCGGCGCCAGTCGCCAGTCGCGCACCACAAACGCGGGCCCAAGGCAGTCTTGATAGCAACGGATTTTGGGATTGGCGACCAGCAGCCTTGGCCATGAATCGGCGTGATTGGCAAAACGTTCGCGCCCAGCTTCTGGGCGCAGTCTCCCGCGCGCCCGAAGCGTCCGAACGCTCTTTTGCTGATTCGGCGCTGACGCTCTTAGCCGCGCCAGGCGCTCCGTTGGATGGTGCGTTGGACCTAGATCAGACTGCGCCGTTGCGGGTGCAACGCGCTGGACGCTGGCAGTTGAGCGTGGAGAATCGGGTGGCGCGTTTTGCGGGCGGGGTGAGCACGCGCATGGAAGGCATGTTGGCAGAAGGGGACGCGCTGGACTTGGACCTGACATTTGACCGGGGAGATTTCGCTCCTGGCACACAGTTCACGCGCTTGGCGGGGACGACCATGCTGGCGCGCGATGCGCAAGGCGCGGTGCTACGGCAGAACCAATTTGTCGCGCCACGGGGGGCCAGCGTTAATTTGAGCAACGGCGAGCTGCGCTTACGTTAGAGCTTTTTTCGCTTTGAAGGTGTGCCAGAGGAAGACCTCGTCTTCCTCTTTTCTTTTGGCTCAGGGAAGCTGCCCTCCTTTTTGGGCAGGTTCGCCAAGTGAGGGGCTAGATGCTCGAGGCACCAGTCGCGTCCATCATCGCCACAGCGCTCACAAAGACAAAGGCGCAGCTCGGCTTCTTTAAGCCCAAGCCCGCATTGTGAGCAGACCCTTGCGGCGCGTGCTTCAGAATCTCGGCGCGCTTGAACAAATACCTTTTGGCCCTGGGCGGTGAGCCGGCGCAGTTGCCATTGCCGATACGCCATCGGCGCAAAAAAAAGAAAGTAGTTGCCCAAGCCCAACAAAAGCTCGGTGAGACCACTGGGGCCGTTGGCGAGCACGCGCACAACACACCAAGCGCCGAGCAACCAGGCCCACCAGCGCATCTTGAGTGGCAACACAAAAAAGACATAGATCGTAAATTCGGGATAGAGCGTGGCGAAGGCCAACTGCAGCGAGCTGGTCCACCACCAGCCGTCGATGATCAAATGATCCCAACCCAGCGCAAACAGTAGCATGGTGCCACCGCTTTGCAAAAGCAGCCCAAAGAAAAAATAAAAGGTGACTTTAAACTGACTCCAAGCGTTCTCGAGCGCTTGCACCATCATCCATAAGAACATGAACCAAAAAATCGCGAAAAATAAGCTCCAGCCGCCCGTACCGCTGGGGATCAAGACATACGATAACAAGCGCCACCATTCGCCGTGTTGTATCACGGCCGCGGGGTCGAGCACCAAGCGCCCTGCGATGCTGGGATCGGACATCGCTAAAAAATAAGCAAGGCCTTGCGCCACGATCAAGGCCAGCGCTAAATGGGGCACGGCCAAAAAACCAAGACGGCGTTCCAATCGATCCAACCAATCCATGCGCTCTCCAGAGACAATGCCCGTTCCAGATTATACGCCATCTAAACAAAGGCTCCCAAGCATCTTGCAGGACAACGCCGCATTTGCCTTGGGCCGCGCGTGCGCACGACGGCCCTTGGTTTGCGCGGCGTTGGGCCTTATTTTTGGGCTGCTGCTTGGACGGGGTGGATTTTGGGTTGAGCTTTGGCCGTGGCTGGCTTGGACCGCGAGCCTTGGCGCGCTGGGGGCGCTCGTTGCCCTGATTCACACAGCTCCATCCCGGGCGGGACTTTGGCTCTTAGGGGCTGGCCTCGCACTTGGAATTTTGCGCATTCAACCGCTGGCGGTGGCGCTTCAGGCATCTGACACGCGACCGATCGCGGCCGCCGAGATACGCGGCGTGGTTCATGAGGATCTCGGCACCAACCCAGAGAGCCAGCGCCAAGGCTTGATCTTGCGGCAAGCATGGGTCCGCGATTTAAGCGTCGCTAACGATCCTTGGCGAGCATGGCCGGGTCGCTTGCGTGTTTCGGTAGGGATGTCTCAAGTTTCTGAGGCGCTGGGCCCAGAAGACCAGGCTCTGATCTATGCGTCCCTGCGACCGCACCCGCACAAAACCAATCCAGGCGAATTTGATTACCGTGCTTGGTGTTTGGGCCGAGGCATCACGGGCCTTGCCAGCGGCCGGGAGGGGATGCCACCCCGTGTTCAACGATACGCGCGGCAGCTGTGGCCACCACGGCGTTTGGGGTGGGAACTGCATCGGGCCTTGGACCGAGGGTTGACGGCCCAGCTTAGTCCGCGAGCCTTGGCCTTAGCGCGCGGCATTGTGCTGGGTGATAAAGCAGGGCTCTCGCGCCAAGACCTAGCGACTTACGCGCGCGGTGGCTTGGCGGATCTTTTGGCCGTGTCAGGCACACATTTGGTCTTGGCCACAGGGATCTTTCTGTTGCTGGCGCGAATTTTTACCTGGCGTGGACGCGCTCAAGCGGCGTTGGCGCTTAGTTTGGCGTTGCTCTACGCGTTGGCGACGGGTTGGGACTTAACCGTGCAGCGAGCGCTCGCGTTGTTTGGGCTAGGGCTCTTAGGTCGGATCTTGGACCTAGAGACAGACTTTGGCGTGAGCCTCGCAGCCGGAGCGCTGGCAGTCTTGTTAGCCCAGCCTGGAGCGCTCTTCGAAGCCAGCTTTCAATTGTCCGCGTTGATCGCACTCAGCGCCGCGATGGTCGGCCCCCCCTTGGCCGCGGGGCTGCCCGTGCGCTGGCCAGCGTGGTTGCGGCAAGGGCTGGGTGTTCTCATGGCAGCGCAATTGGCGCTCTTGCCTTTGTTGGCCTGGCATTTTCACATGGTGTCTTGGCCAGGCTTGATCGCCACGGTGTTAGCGGCTCCCTTGGCGCCAGTGGTGCTGGGCTTGGGGCTCTTGTGTGGGGGAGTGGGTTGGACCGCCCCAAGCATTGGAGCGGTCGTGGCTTGGCCACTTGAGCGGGCTTTAGGTCTTTTAGACCAATTGAGCGTCACCGCCGCGGCGTTGCCCGCGTCGGGTTTTGCCACAGGCACCCCCAGCATGCGCTTGATGCTTTGCGCACTTGCGCTCGGGTTTTTGATCTGGGGCCCAAGTTTTCGATTCAAGCGTTCGCTATTAAGTGCGATTGCCGCGGGGCTTTTGCTATGGATGCTTTGGCCCGGCTTGCCTTGGTCGCATCGGCACCCAGGGCAAACACGCGCCTGGATCTTGGACGTGGGCCAGGGAGACGCGGTCGTGGTCCAGTTCGCGGATGGCAAAACTTTATTGGTGGACGCGGGGGGCGCGCAACCTGACATGGGTTCTTGGGTGGTGGTACCCGCGCTACGCAGCCTGGGTATTTGGCGCTTGGATTGGGCCGTGGTGACGCACCCTCATGCGGATCACGTGGGGGGCATGGCCTGGGTCTTGGACCAGATTCCGACCCGCGCTTTTGTTTACAGCGCGAGGGGGTCCACAGATCGTGCGCGCAAGCTAGAGCCGCCCGTCACGACTGCAGCGAGGCGTTTTTCGCCCTGGCTCTTATCGGCCCAAGCTTGGTCCAAGGCCTTGCTTGCGGCGCAGACGAGTGGCGCTCAAAGTATCGACTTGGGTCTTCAAGACCCCCCTTTGGATTGGCAAGAAAAAATCGAGGTCCTCGGTCCCCCTCGCCCCCCCGTGCGTGGCACCAAGCACGACATGCACAACAATGGCGTGGTCCTGTCTATCGAGGGGTGGTTCTTGTTGCCTGGCGACCTAGAACGTGACGGGGAGGCGCGACTCGTGCGCCAAGGCCTTGCCCCCCATGCCGTGCTAAAGGCGGGGCATCATGGTAGCAAGACCTCGAGCAGTGCCGCTTGGCTGAAAGCCTTGGACCCCAAGTGGGTGCTGATGTCCTGTGGGCGCGCGAACCGCTATCGTCACCCTCATCCTTGGGTGCTTGGGCGTTTGACTACGCGAGGCCTCGGGCGCACGGACCAGCAGGGAGCGTTAGCCTTAGTTTGGGACGGTCAAAAGGCCCAGCTACGGACGTACTTAACGGGGCCCTGGCCCGCGCTACGCCAACGCCCTGCCAAAGTCCCTGTTTCGGCCTGGACACGCCTCAAACGGCAGGGCTGGAAGCCTGAAAGCGCGGATTGATGGGGCTCGCTCGATTCTGTTAGACTGTGGACCTTCATCACTCAATCCGAGACCCATGCCCGAGACCCCGATCGATCATTCAAAGACCGTGCTGCTGCCGCAGACCGAATTTCCTATGCGCGCTGGCTTGGCCCAGAGCGAGCCCATACGCTTGCAAGCGTGGCAAGACGCTGGCATGTATCAGCAGTTGCGAAAAGCTCGGACGACGGCGCCTAAGTGGGTCTTGCACGATGGCCCGCCTTTTGCCAACGGCGACATTCACATGGGCACCGCGCTCAACAAGGTGCTCAAAGATGTTTGGATCCGTTACAAGACTTTGCGCGGTTTTGACGCGCCCTATGTGCCGGGTTGGGATACGCATGGCATGCCGATTGAGTTCAAGGTAAGTCGTGATCTCAAGGGCGCCAAGATCAGCCCGTTTGAGTTGCGCAAACTTTGTCGGGCAGAGGCCGAGCAGTGGGTCGATAAACAACGCCAACAGTTCAAGCGCCTGGGTGGCTGGGGTGATTGGGAAAATCCTTACATCACCATGGACCCCGCTTTCGAAGCTGGGCAGTTGGACGCGTACTGGGCGCTCTTGCAAAAAGGCCAAGTCTATCGCGATCTAAAACCAGTGCATTGGTCGTGGGCCACGCAAACGGCCTTGGCCGAAGCCGAGCTGGAATACAAAGATAAGACCAGCACCTCGGTCTATGTAAAGTACCCCTTGTCACCGAGCAGTGCCGCCAAGCTAGGAGCCACCAAGCCAGCCTTCGCCGTGATCTGGACCACGACCCCTTGGACCTTGCCCGCCAGTCTGGCCATCACCGCCAACGAGAAGTTTGACTACGGTCTTTACGAGATCGATGGTGAGCAATGGCTGCTGGCCGTGAGCTTGGCCGAAGCCCTCTTTAAGATCCTAGAAAAAACCCCTGTCTTGAGTTGGCAAGGCAAAGGCGCCGAGCTCGAAAGCCTGCAGGCGACGCATCCTTTTATCGCCGAGCGCGACATACGCTTTTGCATCGCGCCCTATGTGACCGCCGATGCGGGCACGGGGCTGGTGCACACAGCCCCGGGACACGGCGTGGACGATTACGTGACGGGTGTACGTTATAAGCTAGAGATCTTGTGCCCCGTCGATGAGCGGGGTTGCTACAACGATGTCGTGCAGCCGGCCGAATTGAAGGGCCTGCGCGTCACCGATCCTGCCACGGACGAAGCCGTGCTCGAGCTGTTGCGCGCGCAGGGACGATTGATCCATAGCGCCAAGTTTCAGCATAGCTACCCCCATGACTGGCGTAGCAAGCAGCCGGTCATCTTTAGGGCCACCAAGCAATGGTTCATGAGCCTGAGCGCCAACGGCTTGCGTGAACGCGTCTTAGAAGAGACCGCCAAAGTGCGTTGGATCAATCCTTGGGGACGCGAGCGCTTTACCAACATGATGAAAGACCGCGCGGATTGGTGCATCAGCCGGCAGCGCTACTGGGGCGTGCCCATCTATATGTACTATTGCCAAGCCTGCGGAGCGGAGCATTTTGACAAGGCTTGCTTTGACAAGCTCAAGCCCATCGTGCAAAAAGACGGTGGCGATGCGTGGTTTGATCCGAGCCGAGCCCTGAGCGATTTTTTGCCTGCCGAGGCGGTTTGCAAAGCTTGCGGCGCCAAAGAATTTCGTAAAGAGACGGATACCCTAGACGTCTGGTTTGATAGTGGCAGCAGCAGTATCAGCGTGCTCAAAGCTCGCGCGGATCAGACGTTTCCAGCAGATCTATATTTAGAAGGCTCGGACCAATACCGTGGCTGGTTTCAGAGCAGCATGCTGGTCAGCTGTGGCGTCAATGCCCAGGCTCCTTACAAGGCGGTGCTCTCGACGGGTTGGACCCTGGACGCCAAGGGGCACGCCATGCACAAGAGCGCAGGCAACGCCGTCGATCCGCTGAAAGTCATGGAACAGTATGGGGCCGATATCCTGCGTTTGTGGGTCGCCAGCGAAGATTCAACGGCCGACATGACTGTGTCCGACGCCATCTTTAAGACCGTCGCGGACAACTATCGCCGCTTGCGCAACACCCTGCGCTGGTTGCTGGGCAGCCTGAATGATTTTGACCTGAACAAAGACGCCGTGGCGGTCGAGTCGTTGCAGCCCTTTGATCGTTGGTTGCTGGCGCGTAGCGCTCAGCTGATTGACGACGTCACCGCCAGCATGGAAGCCTATGAGCTGCACAAGGCTTTTAGCCAATTGCAGGCCTTTTGCGCGGGCGAGCTCAGCAGCTTGGCCTTTGATGTGCACAAGGACACGCTCTACACGCTGGCGGTCAATGATCCACGGCGCCGTAGCGCGCAGACGGTTTTTCATCACGTCTTGCAAACCCTGCTGCGCTTGTCCGCGCCTGTCTTGGTCTTTACCGCCGAAGAAGCCTGGGAGCTCTTGCCAGCCAGCCAGCGCTCAGGGCAAAGCGTGCATTTTTCGGCCTGGCCACAGGCAAGGCCCGAGTGGCGTGACGCGGAGCTTGAGGCTGATTTTGACCTGTTGCTGGACAAGGCGCGGCCGGCGGTGAGCAAAAAGTTAGAAGAGGCACGCGCTCGCAAAGAGATCGGCCACCCCTACGATGCCAAGGTCATCTTGAAAGTGCACAGCAAAAAAATCTTTAACGCCTTGCAGCGCCATCAAGCGCTGTTGCCGATGCTTTTTGTCGTCTCGGAGCTTATTCTCGATCGTGACTCACCTCAAGACGGCACCCAGGTGACTTTGGACGAAGTGCTTGTCAGCGCCAGCGCCGCCCACAAGTGCGCCCGTTGCTGGCGTCGCCCAGGGGATGTCGCGACCGAGGGAGCGCTTTGCGCGCGCTGCCATGATGCGTTGCGGGTTGAAAGTTGAGCCAAGCGCTCGTCTTTGATTTTGACGGCTTGATCGTGGATAGCGAGATGCCAGAGTTTCTTTGCTGGCAGCGCGTTTTTCAAACACACGGCCAACGCCTTGAAGTCGAAGACTGGACGCATGTCATCGGCGGAGCCGACGTGATGGACATGCGCGTTGAGCTTGAGACACGTGTGGGTCAGACGCTTGATTGGCAAAAACTAGAGCTCGGGCGCCTTGAGCACCACCATGCGTTGATGTCGACGCAGGCGCTTTTGCCAGGGGTCCAAGCGCTCTTTGAGCTTGGCGCGAGCGAAGGCTGGCGCATCGGCGTGGCGTCAAATTCTAGCGTCGACTGGGTAAGCCGCGGTCTTAAGCGTTATGGCTTGGCGCCTTTGGTCGGGGCCGTGCGCGGGCGCGATACAGCCAGCCAACCGAAGCCTCATCCTGCGCCCTACCTAGAAGTCTTGGCCGAGTTGGGCGCGTTGGCCCAAGGGAGCTACGCCTTTGAAGATAGCGCCACGGGAGTGGCGTCGGCGAGCGCGGCGGGATTGCGAGTGATTGCCGTTCCCAACGAGCTGACACGCACGCATGATCTTTCTGCTGCGCATCAAATTCTTGAGAGCTTAGAAAGATTTCAATTACCTAAACGAGGCATAGGATGGGCGTAGCAAAAAAGAAAGCCCCCCAAAAATTGATTGGACTTGAAAAACGGAGCTTGGCCGCGGTGGCAGGTTTTATAGAGAAAGCCCGTTTGGCAGAGTATGTCGACTTGCTCAATAGCCCTTGGCGCATGCTTTGGCTTAGTTTTACGCAAGGTGTGGCGCGCGGGGTGGGCATGGCGGTCGGTGGTTTGGTGGTGAGCGCGCTGATCGTGGCGGTCGCGATCGCTCTGTTAAAGACAGCCTTTGCCAATGTGGGTGGCCTGCCATGGGTGGGCGAGCATCTCGAGCAATTTATTGGTTGGGTATTGCAGATCGTCAACCAGCACGAGGGACAATGAAAAAAGCCGGAATCTGGTTCTGGACCCCATTGCTGCTGGCCTTAGGTCTTGATCTATGGACCAAGGCTTTGATCCAAGCTCATTTTAGTTTGGGCGAAACCTTGTTGTTGGTGCCGGGCGTGGCGCTGACCTACGTGCGCAATCCCGGGGCGGCCTTTTCTATGC
>JANLXT010000334.1:0-5366 GCA_031365225.1 candidate division FCPU426 bacterium | reverse complement strand
CCCGTGGAGTCTTGATTTACGGGGCTGAGCCGGGATAGCTCAGTTGGTAGAGCATGCGCCTGAAGAGCGCAGTGTCGGCGGTTCGATCCCGTCTCCCGGCAAATTTTTGTCCAGGATACTGAGCGTCTTGCCGAGGTAGCTCAGTTGGTAGAGCATTCGATTCGTAATCGAAAGGTCGTCGGTTCAATCCCGATCCTCGGCTTAGTTCTAAAACACGCGCGCTTAAAATGCGCGCACGGAGAGTAGACCATGGCAACATCGCTGCGCTTATTGCGCACCGGCAACACCAGACGCCCTTGCTATCGCCTTGTCATCATCGACAAGGCGCGGGCCAACAAGGGCGCCGTCATCGAAAATTTGGGTGACGTCCATCTACTTGATAAAGTAGAGAGAAACAATGTGAAGCCAGAGCGCGTGGCTTATTGGCTATCGCAAGGCGTCGAAGCAAGCCAGACGGCGAAAGGTTTCCTAAAACGCGCTGGTCTCTTGCCCGTCGTCAAAAACTAAAGGATCAGCATGAAAGAGCTATTGCTGTTTCTATGCCAAAAGTTGGGTGTTAGCGCGGATGCGGCCAGTTACAAAGAAGACGAGAAAGATGGCTTGCGCGTTATCAAGTTGACGGTGGCCGAAGGCAACTTGGATCGCATCGCTGGACGCGAACAACGCACGGCCAAAGCGATACGCGCATTGTTGTCTGCCGCCGCCGCGGCAGCGAATGTTAAAGTCCAGATCGAGATTAACGAAGCCTGATATGGGATCCGAGGCTTGGGTCCCACTCGCTCGCTTGGGCGGCCCGCACGGTTTGAAGGGCACTCAAAAAGCGCAGTGGTACGCTGATAGCCTTGATGTGATACAAGTCGGGCAACGTGTCCATCTTTTTGGTCCTGGTAAAGAAGAACGGTTTGCGGTTGTCGCCGAAGTCGCCGGACACGTCCATGCGCCTCTCCTGCGGTTCGAAGGTGTAGACAGCCCCGAAGAAGCCCGCTCTTTTTATGGGCTCGAAATAAAAGTAAAACGGCAAGAGTTGCCGGATCCGCAAGCGGGACATTTTTATATTCATGATTTAGTTGGTCTTAAGGTAGAAGATCAAAGATTGGGGTTCCTTGGGCTGGTCGAAGGTGTGGTTCCGACCGCGGGCGCCAATGATTGCTTAGAGATAAGACCGACGCAAGGAGCCACGTGGCTCGCGCCCTTTGTCGATGCGATGCTGGTGAAAGTTGATTTGAATGAAGGCCGCGTGATCTTGTGTTTACCCAGGGGACTTGCGCCAGGGGACGATGACCAGGATACCGAATGAAATTTACGGTCATCACGCTTTTTCCAGAGATGATTGAAGGGCCGCTGCGCCAAAGTATCGTGGGAAAAGCCTTTGAGCGGCAGATAGCCAGTTTGGCTTGTTTGCAGCTCAGGCAATATTGCGACGACAAACACCTTAACGTGGATGATGCCCCCTTTGGTGGGGGCGGTGGTATGGTGATTAAAGCTGGCCCGGTTGTTCGGGCGGTGAATCATGCCAAGCAAGATGCGCCGGGTGCGCGAGTCATCTACCTTAGTCCTCAAGGTCAGCGACTGGACCAGGCGAAGGTGAACGCGTTGGCGACAAGCCGTCAGGATTTGATTCTCTTGTGTGGCCACTACGAAGGCGTGGATCAACGCGCGCTCGACGCGGTGGTGGATGAAGAGCTCTCGATTGGCGACTATGTTTTGACAGGCGGAGAACTCGCGGCCTGCGTGTTGATTGACGCGGTGACGCGACAGTTGCCAGGAGCGCTGGGCGACAAAGACTCTGCCACAAACGACAGTTTTTTTCAGGGTTTGTTAGATTTTCCGCACTTCACTCGACCTGAACATTCAGAGCTGGGCGAAGTACCCGAAGTCTTGCTTTCCGGGCACCATGCGCGGGTCCAGCGCTGGCGTCGGCAAGAAGCTTTAACAGCGACGCTTAAAAAGCGACCGGACCTATTAGAGTGCGCGCCTCTCACGCGCGACGACCGTGAGTTTTTGTCTGGCCTTGGATGGCTAGATGAGGCAAACAAGAAGAAGGGAAATACACCATGAGCATGAATCTAGCGGCGATCCTCCACAAGGTCGAAGCCAAATACCTTAAAAAAGACATCCCCGAGTTTCGCAGCGGCGATTCGGTCAAAGTGTCCCTCAAAGTAAAAGAAGGCGATAAAGAGCGCATTCAGATCTTTGAAGGCACCGTGATTGGACGCGGTAACGATGGCACGCGCGAGCTCTTCCGCGTTCGCCGTATCGCCTCGGGGGTAGGTGTCGAGCGCGTGTTCCCAATTCATTCACCCAACATCGTAAAGATTCATGTCACCAAGCATGGCACCACGCGCAAAGCCAAGCTTTATTACCTTAAGGGCAAATCGGGTAAAGCAGCCCGTATTGCCGAAGCCCGTCGTCCCGATGTGGTGGTCGCGGCCCCAGCTCAAGTGGCACCCGCCAGCGTGGTCGAGGCTCCCAAAGCTGAGACAGTTAGCTAAGACGGTATTTTTTTTGATTCGGCGGCCTTCCCGCGTTTGTGGGAAGGCCGCTTTTCATTGAGGCAGGTCCTTGCCATCGTATGACCTAGAACTTGTGCAGATCGCCGCGGGGTTTAAAGCCGTTGTGGGCGTGGATGAAGCAGGCCGTGGGCCGCTGGCGGGACCCGTGGTGGCCGCGGCGGTGATACTACGTGCGCCCCTGGCCCCGGGACTTCTTGAGTTGGATGACAGCAAGCGTGTCAAAGAATCTAAGCGCCTTGAGCTCGCGGCGCTGATACGTCAGCACGCGGTCGCTTGGGCTATTTGTGACGCAAGCCTCGAAGAGATCGAGCGCCTTAA
Source organism: candidate division FCPU426 bacterium (assembly GCA_031365225.1). Classification (GTDB taxonomy): domain Bacteria; phylum Oederibacteriota; class JAJYGY01; order JAJYGY01; family DAIDJD01; genus JANLXT01. Next base: position 2,535 of record JANLXT010000334.1, on the reverse strand, counting down.
TATCTTGGGCGCGACCATGCTTGCGATGCGGCGCGCGGTTGAATCGTTGCGACCCGCCGGAGACTTTGCCTTGATTGATGGAAATCGTATTCCAAAATTGTCGATCCAAGCGCGCGCGGTGGTGCAGGGTGATCGGCTCTCGTACAGCATTGCGGCAGCTTCTATCTTGGCCAAAACGCATCGCGACGCGCTGATGGCAAAGATGGGAGAGCGTTGGCCCCAGTATGGATTTGAAAAACACAAAGGGTATGGCACCGAATTTCATCGAGATGCGCTTAGGCAACACGGTCCTTGCCCAGAACATCGACTTTCATTTTTAAGCTTTTTATCCCAAGAAAAACTTTTTAAAGATACGCCGCATGACTGAACGGCGTCAGGCGTTGGGTCGCTTGGGTGAGGATATCGCTTGCCGTTACTTGCAAGCTGAAGGTTGGCTTATCGTGGCGCGCAACAAGCGTATCGGTGGGGTCGAAGTCGATCTGTTGGGTAAAGATGGCGACACAACGGTCTTTGTTGAAGTCAAGACGTTGGGCGACGGAGTTTCGGTCAAACATCCAGCCGAGTCAGTGGGACGGCTCAAGCAAAAGCGTCTTGCCAGAGCGGCCTTGGGTTTTTTTGCCGCGCTTGGTAGGGAAGTCTTGATTCGCTTTGATGTCATTGCCGTGCGCCCTGGCCAGTCACAAGAAATAGAGCATTTTCGAGGTGCATTTCATGTCTAGTCTGCCCCCTGAAGGGACCGCGATGAAAGATTGGCCAATCGCTGAACGACCGCGCGAGCGTCTTTTGACCCGTGGCGCTAGGGCGTTGAGTGATGCTGAACTGCTTGCCATACTTTTGGGTAGTGGCACCAAAGGTTCGAATGTCATGGATTTAGCTCGTAAGATTCAGGTCTGCGCCCAAAGCGTTGGCGGCTGGCAACGACTAGAACCCTCCGATTTAGACCAGGTTTCCGGGTTAGGCCCGGCGCGTGTAGCCAGCGTGCTCGCCGCCCTCGAGCTAGGAATCCGGGCTAGCGACCGGCAAGGGATTGAGCTGGGGCAAAGCCTTACAAACAGTCAAATGGCGTTTCAGGCCTGCCGGGCTGTTATCGGTGGTTTGCCGGTTGAGCACTTTCTGGTATTGTCTTTAGATTCTCGTCGGCGCTTGCTGGGACAGCACGTGGTGGCTCAGGGTAGCCTGACCCAGACCTTGGTCCATCCCCGCGAAGTGATGCGGCCCGCTTTGCGCGCGCGTGCCGCCGCGATCTTGGTAGCGCATAATCATCCAAGCGGCGATAGTCAACCAAGTCAAGACGATCATGTGGTCACCCAACGTGTGCGCGCCGCCGCAGACTTGATGGCCATTCCCTTGCTCGATCACCTAGTGTTGGGTGCGGACAGCTATTACAGCTATGCCGACCAACATTGGAGCGCTCTACGCGTAGCCCATGCCTGATATTAAAAAGAAGACTAAGAAGAAGAGCGCGAAAAAAATAGTTAAAAAGTCGGCGACTAAAACGGCGGCTAAAACCACCGCGCGAAGAATTATAAAAAAGAAAAAAGTTTCAGGGCCCAGCATACGTAGCACGCCCAGCAAAAAAACCACAACCCGGACGGGTAGCAAACGCGTGGTTCGCCCGATTGCGCGCCCGCTTAAAGGCGCGCGCAAGCCGGCTATTCAGCCCAATGTTTCAGAAGCGGATTTAAATATTTCGGCGATCGCCGCGGCCAAAGCAGCGAGCGATAAAAAGGCCGTGGATGTGGTTGTGTTAGATGTGCGCGGGCATTCAGCGATTTGCGATTTTGTTGTTGTCGCGGGCGCGCGCAACACGACGCATCTCATGGCACTAGGCGATAGCGTCGAAGAGAAGATGCGTTCCATCGGAGAACGTTGCATCCATCGCGATGGCCAGCGTTCAGCGGAACCAACCTGGGTATTGCTGGACTACGGTGACGTGATGATTCATTTGATGCTTTCCGAGGCACGTTCTCGTTACCAAATCGAAGAGCTCTACCCCGAAGCTAAACTTTTGGCCCGCTACGAAGAAGATTAAATAGCATTGTAAATAAATGGTTTTATAGATTTTTGCTGTTCTAGGCCAATAAAGCACGCTTTGGTTCTTGACTTAAAACTTTAAATGCCTATAATCACCATCCCTTCAACGACAAATGCCGCGTCGAAAGATGCTGCAAGTTGAGGGGGGCTAACTTACGGTTAGCCCGCGAATACAGCACATTCGTCGCGATCGATCTTTGAAAACCAGATTGGAAGAAATTACGGGTCCTTGTAATAAATAGTAATTCGCTCCGCGCTCGCAAGAGCAACGAGTTTAACAAATAGCAAGAAGAGCCTTATTATCGGTCGGGTCAAACTGATCGGTGGTACAGACTTTCCAATGGAGAGTTTGATTCTGGCTCAGGACTAACGTTGGCGGCGTGCCTAATACATGCAAGTCGAGCGAATTGGGGGCAACTCCAGTTAGCGGCGAACGGGTGAGTAACACGTGGATGATCTACCTTTGAGTTTGGGACAACCAGCCGAAAGGTTGGCTAATAC
>JANLXT010000048.1:0-1238 GCA_031365225.1 candidate division FCPU426 bacterium | reverse complement strand
CGGGGGCTTCGAGTTCTAAGAGCAGGCGCTTGGGCGCGCCGGCAGAGAGCTGGTTCAGGCGCCAACGCAGTGTCTGGCCGTTGTCCTCGATCTGGCGATCCAGGCTGCGCTTCAAGCGCACGCCTGGGCCCAGGGTGATCTCTAGGATCAGATCGCGAGCGCCGACGGCGATGGCGTCGCCCAGCTCGCGATTAAAGAAGTTAGCTAGATTGGCGCGGTCCGAGATAAAAGCGTGGTTGCCGTCACTGGCCATGGCCAAGCGGGTCATCAGGTCTTCGTTGTAGCCGTCGCCGAGACCAAAAGTTGTGATGGGTATCCCGCGCGAGCCGGCTTCACGGCCAAGCTCGGCTAATTGGTTCGCGCTGGAGGGTCCAACATTGGCGAGGCCGTCGCTCAGCAAGATCAGGCGGTTGACACGACCCGATCCAGTAAATTCTGCCATCTGGTCCAAGCCTTGACGCACTCCCCCGTGCAACGCGGTGGATCCCGCGGCCTGCAGACGTTCGATGGCGGCCTTGGCGGCGCGACCGTTGCCGTAGGGGCCCGCGGGCAAAAGAACTTCGGCATGGTCCGAGAACGCGATCAAGGTCACGATGTCGTCGGCGCGCAAATGCTGCAAGGCTTGGCGGGCGGCTTCGCGCAGGCGGCTGATCTTTGTACCCTGCATCGAGCCCGAGCGGTCCAGCACCAAGGCCAGATTCAAGGGCGCGCGTTTGCCATAGGCGCGGGGCGAATCAAGCTTGATGCGCAGCAGCACATTCTGCTGGCCTTCATCGCTCAGGTAGCGGCGATCCAGTCGCATGTCCATGTTGACGGGCTGGGCGGCGAGCTGGGTGGTGACTAAAAGCACTAGACTGGCAAGGGCGTTTCGAAGCAGGGATCGCATGGTGCCTCCGGGGTGGGTGTGGGTCTTGTAAAGATGACGGGAGGGATTGGACATTGGTTCCGTAAGGACCCTTTTTGTTTGGGTTCTTTTTTGTCACAATAAGGCAGGTTTCAGTCGCTCGTTTTCTCACCTCTGGGAGTCGCCATGCGTTTTGTTACCAAAGCACTCACCCTTGCTCTATTACTCATGCCGTTGGCGTTGTTCGCTGCCCCGGTGGCCACCGCAAAGTCAGAAGAAGGCACTGCGGGGCGTGAAGCTTGGGGCCAGAGCCTGCCCGAGACGCTGCTCATCTCGATGTGGTCCAGCCGTGAAGGTGAAGTCAAGGCTGCCAAGATCAGCACGTCGCGCGAGG
>JANLXT010000330.1:0-6520 GCA_031365225.1 candidate division FCPU426 bacterium | reverse complement strand
CCTTCGTTGTAGACGGGCACGATGATCGAAAGTAGCGGCCTTATACGCGGTGTGCTTGAGCGGGCAAACGCGTTCAGACCACTTGAGGGGACGCTGATCTTTCTAGATTTTATCGCGCTTGGAAATATAAAGTGTAAAAGAGCAATCAGTTTGGTGAAGAACGGCACCTTAAAGCGCTCAAAGTGAAGATGGATATAGTCGAGCGTCAAGATCTTGGTATTGGGGCGCACAGCGACTTGGCCAAAGCCCGCTTTAGCGAGCGCGTGCTGAATCGTCTGCTTGTCAAAGTAGTAGAGATGCTCGGGTTTAAATTCCATCCAATGCTGGCGCAGCAGCTTGGCGGACCAGTTGCCAAGGTCTGGGGTCACAACAAAGAGCGTGCCATCAGGTTTGAGTAACGCGCGAACTGTTTGCAGTAGAGCGATGGGGTCACGGTCGTGCTCGATGACGTCAAAGAGCACACAGGCGTCAAAGCTTGCAGGCGCGAATTGAGCATCAGCCAAAGCGCCACAGGTGACCACCTGAGCGCCGAGCTGACGATTGGCTTCGGCGCAAGAAGACGCAGATACATCGACCCCTTTGACCGTGAAACCACGCTCTTGTGCCACGCGCAAGAAGTCGCCCCTGCCACAGCCGACCTCCAACAAGGCACCCTGCGCGCTTCCGTGATAGACGATCAATTGGTCGGCGTAGGCCTGGGCAGTGGCGCTTTTCATCTCGGCAACCTGGGCGCTTTGGCCGGGGTCGTCCTCGCCCAAAAAATAGTCTTTGGTATAGATCTCGGCGAGCACGGTGTCGCTTGGTTGCGGGTTAAAAAAGGTCAGGCGACAGGCCTTGCATTGCTGCACTTGGTAGCCATGGGCCATAAAGACATAGCCCAGCTGGGCACAGGCGCAGAGAGGGCAGGCGGCAAGGGTGTTTTGGGCGTTTGGGGACATGGTCGAAGTCTCGAGTGTCTTAGCGGTAAGTGCCTGTTCACTTTATCACAAACAAAAAGATGCCCGCTTTCTAACATTCAAATATTTGCTACACTGAGGGCCTATAAACATCGAGGAAACCTTGAGCCAAGCACTGCCCTATAAACAAATTCTGGTCACCGGTGCCGCCGGCTTTATTGGTAGCAGCTTGGTGGATCGTCTGCTGAGCCTGGGCCTGCGGGTGCGGGGCTTTGACAATTTTTCGACGGGACGCGAGCGCTTTTTAGAGGACGCCCTGCGTTCGCCCGCTTTTGAGCTAGTGCGTGGCGACCTTCTAGATCTGCCAGCGCTGAGTGCGGCGGCCAAGGGCTGTGACTATGTTTTTCATCTGGCGGCCAACGCTGACATCCGTTCGGGCTTGGATCACCCCAAGCGCGACTTAGAGCAGAACACGCTCGCGACGTTTAGTGTCCTTGAGGCGGCTAGGGTGAATGGCTTAAAGGGCATCGCGTTCTCTTCGACCGGATCGGTGTATGGCGAGCCGAATGTATTTCCGACGCCCGAAGACGCTCCGTTCCCGATTCAGACTTCTCTGTACGCCGCGTCCAAGGTGGCGGGCGAAGCGCTGATCCAAGCTTATGCCGAGGGCTACGGTTTGAAGGCGCATATCTTTCGTTTTGTATCGATCCTTGGCGAGCGTTATACGCATGGGCATGTTTTTGATTTTTATCGCATGCTGCGGACCGATCCCACGACTCTAAAAGTCCTTGGCAATGGCAAGCAGCGCAAGTCGTATCTCTATGTGCAAGATTGTATTGACGCGATGCTGTTGGCGGTCGCTCACGACAACGCCAAGGTGACGATCCTGAACCTAGGGCACGAGAGCGCGTGCGAGGTCAACGAGTCGATCGGTTGGATCTGTGAGCAGCTGGGCATTCAACCAAAACTAGAATACAGCGGGGGTGAGCGTGGTTGGGTGGGCGACAGCCCCTTTATCCTGCTAGACGTCAAACGGGCGCAAGCCTTGGGCTGGAAGCCAAAACTAGATATAAAACAGTCAGTCTTACGGACCTTAAGTTATCTGCAAGCCAACCCTGATCTATTGGAAAAGTCTTGAACGCGCTGAAGGGTAAAAAAGCAATTATCACGGGTGCTAGCCAAGGGCTAGGCCTTGCGATCGCGCGCGCCTACTTGGCTGAGGGGGCCGTTTTATTGTTGGGCGCCCGTGACGCGGTGCTTTTGCAACGTGAAGCTGAAGCGCTCAGCGCGCAGGCCGCGCCGGGCCAGCAGGTCCTTTGGCAGGCCTTGGATGTGTCGCAAGACGCTTCGGTGAGCGCATTGGTGGATCTGGCGCGTGAACGCTGGGGCGGCCTAGACATCCTAGTCAACAATGCCGGTGTGCATGGGCCCAAAGGGCTCTTAGACGAGATCGATTGGGCCGAATGGGTGAACGCCATTCAGATCAATCTGCTGGGCACGGTGAACATGTGCCGGGTGGCCCTGCCTTTGTTGCGGCAAAGCACGCGGGGCAAGATCATCAATCTTTCGGGTGGCGGCGCCACAGCGCCTTTTCCGCGCGTGTCAGCGTACGCCGCTTCCAAGGCCGCCGTGGTTCGCTTTACCGAGACGCTGGCTCACGAGTTGAGCGAAGCCGCCATCGATGTCAATGCGGTGGCACCCGGCGCCCTCAACACGCGTTTGCTCGAAGATATCTTGGCCGCGGGCCCCGACAAAGCGGGAGCCGAGCGGCATGCGCAGGCGCTTGAGCAAAAGGCCAAAGGTGGCGCATCGATGGTGGACGCGGCAGCTTTGTGTGTCGAGCTCGCCAGCGCGCGTGGTGATGGCATCCGCGGTCGCCTGATCAGCGCGGTCTGGGATCCTTGGCGGGATCTGATGGCGCTAAAACCAAAGCTCGAGAACAGCGACATCTACACCTTGCGCCGCATCGTGCCCAAGGATCGCGGAATGGACTTTTAGATGAGCCCAGTGCCCTTGCGTATCGCGATCATCGGTTGTGGACTGATCGGTCAAAAGCGCGCTCAGCATTTGGCGGGCCAAACGTTGGCGTTGGCCTGTGATAGCACGCTCGAAAAAGCGCAAGCCCTCGCGGGCCAGCACCCCGGATGCGTCGCGGTGGCGGATTGGCGTCAAGCCGTGAAGGCCGCCGATATTGATTGCGTGATAGTCTGTGTCACCCACGATCTGCTGGCCCTCATTGCGGGCGAGGCGGTGGCCGCGGGCAAGCATGTCTTGATTGAAAAGCCTGGCGCGCGGTCTCGCGCTGAGCTGCAGCCGGTCGCGGATCTGGCCAAGGCGCATGGGCGGGTGGTCAAGGTCGGCTTCAACCATCGCTTTCATCCGGCCATGATCAAGGCTCAACAGATCTTGGCCCAAGGCCATGCGGGACCTTTAATGTTCATCCGTGCGCGCTATGGCCACGGGGGTCGCTTGGGCTACGAAAAAGAGTGGCGCGCCCAAAAGTCCATTGCCGGCGGGGGCGAGCTTATTGATCAGGGGATGCATTTGATTGATTTGTCCCGCATGTTCTTGGGCGATTTTGAACAGGTCCAAGGCTACACGCCCACCTACTATTGGGACATGCAGGTCGAAGACAACGCCTTTGTGCAGTTGCGCACGGGTGCGGGCCAAGCGGCTTGGTTGCACGCCAGCTGGACCGAGTGGAAGAATCTATTTTCGTTTGAGATCTACGCCCAGCACGCCAAGTTGGCCATCGAAGGCTTGGGCGGCAGTTATGGTGTCGAAAAGCTGACTCATTACCAGATGAAGCCCGAGCTGGGACCACCTGACACCGCCGTTTACGAGTACCCGCAAGCGGACGCGTCCTGGACCCTGGAGTTTGAGGACTTTGTGTCCGCCATCAAAACGGGCCAGCGGCCCAACGGCGATATCTTAGACGCTCTTGCCGCGCTGGCCATCGTGGATAAAATTTACCAGACACAAGGTGACCAATGATCATCACACGCAGCCCTTTGCGCGTCTCACTTGGGGGTGGCGGTACCGATCTGCCCTCGTATTATTCCAAGTTTGAGGGTTTTTTGGTCGCGGGGGCCATCGACAAATACGTCTACCTGACCGTGCACGATACCTTTGGCAAAGAATTCATCCTTAAATATTCTGAGATGGAACGTGTCACCCATGTGGACCAGATCAAGCATCCCATAGTGCGGGAGACCCTCAAGTTGTTAGGCCTGCCAGCAGAGCACCTCGAGATCTCGTCCATGGCGGATATCCCCGCTGGGACGGGCTTGGGCTCGTCTGGAAGCTTCACCACCGCCCTCTTAAAAGCCCTGCACACGCATAAGAAAGAATTTGTCTCCCCCAGTGCGCTCGCCGAAGAGGCCTGCGTCATCGAATTAGATAAGCTAAAGGAACCCATCGGGAAGCAGGATCAATACATCGCCGCCTGGGGTGGCCTGACTTGCATGACCTTTGGCAAGGACGGCACGGTCAGCACCGAGCCTCTGCGCATCGATGCCGAAGCCTACGGCAACCTTGAGGATAACCTGCTGCTCTTTTTCACGGGATTTTCTAGGTCCGCCAGCGCTATCCTCAAAGACCAAGACGATCGTAGCAAGCGCGATGACCAAGTTATGATCGACAACCTACACTATGTGAAAGACCTAGGATTGCGTAGCAAGGCTGCCCTCGAGAGGGGCGACTTGAACGGTTTTGGACAGTTGATGCATGAACATTGGGAGCATAAACGCCAGCGCTCGCAGGGGATGTCGAATCCCCAGATCGATGCGTGGTACAACTTGGGCCGACAAAACGGAGCCGTGGGCGGAAAATTGATCGGCGCGGGCGGTGGCGGCTTTTTGATGTTCTACGCGTCGGACAAGCTCAAGCTGCGGCACTGCATGCGCCAAGCGGGCCTGCAAGAAGTGCGCTTTCGTTTTGACCACGGCGGCACGCAGGTGGTCGTGCAGTGAGCTTGCCCAGCGTCGCGATCTTGGCGGGGGGCATGGCGACACGCTTGGGGTCGCTCACCGAAAAGATCCCTAAGAGCCTTTTGCCAGTCGCGGGCCATCCCTTTATCCACCATCAGCTGACCTTGTTAGCGCGTTTAGGTGTTGCCGATGTTGTCATCTGCGCGGGCCATTTAGGCGAGCAGATCCAGGCGTACACAGGGGACGGCTCGGCCTACGGTTTGCGAGTGCGCTATTCGTTGGATGGTCCGCGGCTCTTGGGCACGGGTGGGGCGCTTAAACAAGCCTTGCCTTTGCTCAGCGACCCCACTTTTGTGATCTACGGTGATTCGTATTTAGATCTACCGCTTGAACCTGTGGTCCAGGCCTTTGCCCGCGCGGCTAAGCCAGCGCTGATGACCCTCTATCACAACGAGGGCCGTTATGACCGCAGCAACGCGCGTTTTAAGAATGGTCAGGTGCTTAGCTATGACAAGACCAACCAAGACCCCGCCCAGCGACATATTGATTACGGCTTGGGTGTGCTGGCGCATCGCGCTTTGTTGGACGAGCCCCAAGAAGCCTTTGACCTAGCGACGATTTATGGCAAACTTGTGCGCGCTGGACAGTTGGCGGGTTACGAAGTCAGCCAGCGCTTTTACGAGATAGGCTCGGCCGAAGGCTTGGCCGAGACCGACGCCCTCTTGAGTCGCCCATGAATGATCGTGAGTACACAGAAAATTACCTGAATGAAACCGTCAAGATCGCCCAAACCATCGATCGCGACGCCATTGTCAACGCGGTGGCCGTGTTGCGGCAGGTCAAGGCGGCGGGGGGCAGGCTCTTTGTGCTGGGTGTCGGCGGCAGCGCCGGCAACGCTTCGCACGCTGTGAATGATTTTAGAAAGATCGGGGGCATCGAAGCGTACGCGCCCACGGACAATGTCTCTGAGCTGACCGCTTGGACCAACGACGCCAGCTGGGACGTGGTCTTTGAAAAGTGGCTGGCGGGTTCGCGCGTGCGCGCAGGCGATGGCCTGCTGGTGCTTTCGGTCGGCGGCGGTTCGACCAACGCCTCGCTTAATCTAGTGCGGGGCATGGACTACGCCAAGGCCCAGGGCGCCAAGATCGTCGCCATCGTCTCGCGCGATGGTGGGCATGCGGCCAAGGTCGCGGATGCTTGTGTGCTGGTCCCCGTGGTGAGCCCTGATCGCATCACGCCGCATTGTGAGGGCTGGCAGGGAGTGATCTGGCATCTTTTGGTCAATGGGTTGATCCAGGCCTGATGCCCACACCCGCTGTTTTTTTTGATCGTGACGGGATCCTAAATCGCCTTGTTTTTAATCCCGCCACGGGGGCGAACGAAGCGCCCCAGCGTTTGAGCGACTTGAGCCTGACCCCTGGGCTGGGGTCGCTGACCCAGGCGTTGCAAGAGGCTGGGTATCGGCTCTTTGTGGTGTCTAACCAACCTGACGCCGCCAAGCAAAAGTGCAGCTTAGAAGAGTTGGGCGCGATCCATCAGGCGCTCGATGCAGGATTAAAGGCGCAGGGCGTCGAGATCACGGCGTACTATTACTGCTATCATCATCCCCAAAGCCTGGTGCCCGCGTTGTTGGGTCCCTGCGCGTGCCGCAAGCCGTCGCCCTATTTTTTGCTGAAGGCCGCCGCCGAGCACGAT
>JANLXT010000189.1:0-2833 GCA_031365225.1 candidate division FCPU426 bacterium | reverse complement strand
TTTCTTGAAAAGTGGATTCTAGGAAGGGTGTATTCTAGCAGAAAAAATTGGCTAAAACTAGCCGAGGCCCAATAACGGTCTTAACGTTATTGGGCCCCTTTAAATAATCGAACAGCAAACCTATAAACCTTAATAATCATAGGCTATTTCTTAAAACAGCCTATCCAAACACCATGACCCACTAGCTATTGCCATCCGCATCTACAGGCGGCTTAACGCGAGGCGCCTTTTCTGGTGCTGGATTTTCTGGGGCAGGAATTTGGTCAAAACCTTTTGGCCTTCCAAAACGATCGGTGTTGCCTCCGGCTCCCCGGTTACCGTAACGCTCCACTCCACTATAACGATCGCCGGTTCCACCACGATTGCCAAAACTGCTACCTTGGCCGCCATTGTAGCCGCCACCGTAGCCCGCGCCTTGACCCCCGCCGCGACCACCATAACCGCCACCTTGCCCGCCACCGTATCCCGCACCTTGACCCCCGCCGCGACCACCATAACCGCCACCTTGCCCGCCACCGTAGCCCGCGCCTTGACCCCCGCCGCGACCACCATAACCACCACCCATGCCAGCGCCTTGACCGCCACCGTAGCCACCGCCTTGGCCACCACGACCGCCGTAACCCGCACCTTGACCGCCAAAACGTTCGCCACCCCGATCAGGTCGCCGCGGCTCGGGCCGCATTTGATTAAAGTCTGGTTGCCGATCTTCTGGCAAATCACCACCCTCGGGATGCCGGTCGCCTTCTTCGTCCTCGGTCGAAGCCAACTCAGGGGGTCGCCCAAGCTCCGCCAATTTTTTATTAAACTCTTCGATGGCGATGGTTTGAATCACTTCTTTTAGTGAACGTTCCATGTAGTAATAATCCTCAAACCCTTTTACGGGTTGGCCATCACGCTTACGACTTGGAAACGAAAGATACAATCCATTGGCGCCGCGCACCAAGGCCATGCTATTCAAAAAGACCGCTCCAACTTCAGTCAAGACCTTGCAACTGACAAAACAGGCGGTCTTGGTGTTTTCACCATGAACCATATGAATGCGTAGGTTTTCAAAGGCTGGCATATTTCTTTTCCTCACAAATGGGATAAATCAACGATAAGGCTAAATGCCTTAATCCTTCTTGCTGACTAAAAAATTAACAACCGCACCGGCCAGGGCGCCAAGCGCGGCATTTTTTAAATAGGGCTTGCTTGCGCCAAACGCTCGTCCAAGCCCGGCGCCAAACGCACTGACGCCATTCAATCCAAGATCTGGAAAAAATCGCGCCACGAGCAAACCAAGACCCGCGCCACTCAAGATGCTGATCAACATTGTATTTTTAATAGATCCTCCCTAAGTGCTATTAAGAACAGGACTCTGGGGTCCAATGAAAAAAACGGCGATGAACCATTTCATACGAAACGTTGCCTATTAAAATTCCGACCAGGGTTGCTATCGCGATCCAATGGCCTTGACCCAACTGAACTGCGGCGGGTCCTGGACAGGTGCCTGTCAGGGCCCAGCCGATACCAAAAATGGCTGCGCCCGGGACCGTACCAGGGGTTCCCTGGCGCTTAGGAATGTGCAGCTTGGCAAACGACGGATGGCCCGCCTTCTTAAGTCGCTTAAAAATCTCTAGGCCCAGCATACCCACGGCGATGGCGCTGCCGATAATGCCATACATGCGAAATTCTTTAAGCAAAAACATGTCGCGGATATAATCAAAACGCACAGCCCCAGCGCGGGCGATGATAAAGCCGAAAAGGGTGCCCCAAAAGAGATACGGCAGATGTTTTCGGATGCGCATGCTCAGCGTCCCAAAAAGTAGATGATGAAAGTCGTGGCCATGCCTGTGGCAAAAAAAGTAAGCGTGGCTTTCACCGAGGGCAGACTACGATTGCTGATGCCAAAAATGGCGTGCCCACTGGTACAGCCACCGCTCATGCGCGTACCAAACCCTATCAAGACGCCACCCAAAGCTAAAAGTATGGCCTTTAGACCTAAAGACATGCCACCAAACGTATCCGCCAATCCTGGTAAATCAACGAGCCCGCCCCCCACGCCACCCAACGCCCAATCAAGCGATCCAGCTAAAAATAGACCAGCCAAGAACCATACTCGCCAGCGGTGCGCCCCACCCTTGCGTTCCGCGGGAAGCAATAGTTTGTCATCTAAGCTTGTAAAATCTAAGTGATCAGGTTTGTTTTTTCCGCGCAACGCCTCTAACGCCGATTGATACGTTGAGCTGGCGCCCAAGGGACGGTCCATAAAAAATAAAAAAGCTAAGATAAAAAGGCCGATCAGCGGTCCGCTGACCCACCAAGGCCACGTCTCAATAAAAATTAAATCAAACATGCATTTTACTCAAAAAATATCATCCAAAGGCTGACGTCCACCAAATCCTGTATGCAATGGATGCCACCAATTCACGCTGGTCTCGTCCTCTTTCCAACACAAAAAAAAAATCTCTTGCCCACGCAACGCATAAAAATCAATAAGTCCGCGCTCTAGGTCTTTTAGCTCGGCGCCCAATTCAACCAGGGCTTCAATTGCCTCATGAAAATTGTTTGTTTCTTTTTCAAGCCGACCCAAAATTGGCAAAGTGCGCTGGCGACCCAATTCAACATTTTCAGCGATCAACTCTTCGACATCCACCAAAGCTTGGTCAGCGATGATCTTGCTTCGCGCCCTACGCGCTTGGGCCAAGAGCTCTCGCACGCGTGGCAAAGCGGCATTGGCTTGCGCCAGGGTCAATAATTTGATGCTAGAACTGGGTTCAGACACAGATGACTCACGGCCCTCAAAAGGGCTCAATTCTTCTTGTTTTGGACGTCCCGCGAAAGGCGCTCAACG
>JANLXT010000154.1:0-8142 GCA_031365225.1 candidate division FCPU426 bacterium | reverse complement strand
GCCGCCAAGGTTCGGCCGTTGTCTCCCGATGAACTTCTCCACGCGATCAAGAAGCCCACGCATGAATCCAGCCATCGAGCTTTTGGCGGCGCCCTTTGCGATGTGCCTCGTATTGGCGGGCATGCACTGTTACCTAGGTATTCATGTGCTCAAACGTGGCGTCATTTTCATTGACCTAAGCTTGGCTCAGGTCGCGGCGTTGGGTTATACGGTGGCTGTTTTGCTAGGAGGCGCATGGTTGCTTGGCGGCGGGTATCCCTTGGCGCTCCTTTTTACCTTTGTGGCCTCAGGCATCTTCGCTATCGCGCGTCGCCGGGGAGAGGATTTTCCACAAGAGGCTGTGATCGGCATGGTTTACGCTTTTGGCTCTGCTGCGGTGGTGCTGGTGGCCGATCGCATGGCCCATGGCGCCGAAGAGGTCAGAGAATTGCTGGTGGGCCAGATCCTTTTTGTCAGTTGGAGAGAAGTCCGGTCCACCGCTGTTATTTACCTAGGTGTCGGGCTCGTGCATTGGTTTTTGAGAAAACCATTCTTGGCACTTTCAGAGGGGGAAAGCATAAAGCGAGGGAGCGCCTACGATTTTTTATTTTATGCTCTTTTTGGCGTGGTCATCAGCTCTAGCGTGAAAGTGGCAGGGGTCCTGCAAGTTTTTACTTACCTGATCGTGCCAGCGTTTGTTGGAGGGCTTTTTTTTAAGGGTATGAGGGCACGATTGTTCTTTGGTTGGGTATTTGGATTTGTCCTTAGTTTGCTTGGGCTTTGGCTTAGCTACGTGTTTGATCTGCCTTCGGGAGCGGCTATTGTGGCGCTCTTCACGTTGTTGCCAGTCCTTTTGCTCTTATTCTGGCCCTTGTTTCACCCACAGAAACCACGATCTTAGTTTCAACCGCTCAATCGACAAATCAGGTTAGAATTAACCACATCAAATCACCTAGGAGGAAAAACGCTATGAAGCTATTGCGAGCCATGGTCGCGCTTGGCGCGATGTTCAGCATTTCTTGTGTCGCCGCTCCGGTCGCCAAACAAACCTCAGCGCCTCAAGCGCCTAGGGCCAGAATTTTAAGTGACAAGAACGCGGCGGTGGTCTTGGGCTACTACCCTTCGTGGGAAACGGGAGTGAAGCCAGCGGATCTTGTCCTTAAGCGCTTCACCCATATCTGTCACAGTTTCTTGATGACCGATGTCAAAGGCAATCTTAAAACCGAAGGCAACATGCCCAGCGCTGACTTGATCCAACGCTCGCACGCGGCGGGGACCAAAGTCTTGATCAGCTTGGGTGGCGCGGGCAGTGGCGCGACCTTTAATGCTATGACACGCGATCGCGCGGCGACGGACAAGTATGTGAACGCGGTGATGGCATTTATGATCAAGAACAATTACGACGGCCTAGATATGGATTGGGAAGCGCCAGAGAACGAGGTCGACAAGGGCCACAAAACAGACCTGATGCGGCAGTTTCGCGCGCGTCTGGACCAAGAGGCGCCTGGCTCACTGTTGACCATGGCTCTGCCCGCGTCCGATTGGTCCGGCAAATGGATCGACGCGCCCGCGCTCTTGCCTTTGGTGGATTTTGTCAACGTCATGACCTACGACTACCACGGCCCCTGGAGCTCGCAATCAGGACATAACGCGGCGCTTTATCCCATCAGCAGCGACCCGACCAAGGGCGCGTTCAGCACCGTGGATGGAATGAAGTATTGGACCCTGACCAAAAAATTCCCCAAGAACAAACTGGTCGTCGGCATCCCTCTCTACGGCCGTGGTTTTGCCGTTCCGGGACTGTACCAAGCCACCAAGGGTAAAAAATCCAGTGCCGAAGAAGTCCCCTACAAAAAAGCAGTCGCGCTGATCAAGGCAGGCTGGGTGCGGCATTGGGACAAAGAAGCGGGTGCGCCTTATTTGGTTGATCCCAAGGGAACCGAGATGGTCAGCTATGACGATATCGAATCCGTCACCCTCAAGGGTCAATGGGCCGCTCAACAGGGCTACCGGGGCATCTTTTATTGGGAAGTCACCGAAGACTTGATCGGCGGCGAGCATGTCTTGGTCAACGCCTCGCGCGACGCGTTCTTTAAAAAATAAGTTTTTTGAGCGCATGGTATCGAGAACGCTCTGCGCGCTCGGCAGAGCGTTCTTTTATAAGTGCGTTTATTTAGCAAAAGGGTGGCTATGAAAAAGCATTTAGGGCTGGTTCTACTCTTGGCCTACAGCACCTTGCGCGCCGAACCGTTGGATCTGGCAGCATGTTTTTCGTTGGCCCGTCAGCAATCGCAGGCCTTGCAGAACGCCCAGTTGGATCTGCGCATGGCGCGGATTGGTATGACCCTCGCGGCCGCGCCTTTTTATCCCCATCTGAGTGTTCAGGGCAGCCAGACCTTGGCGGGTGACTCGCTTTCTGGACAGCGCATCGAAGATCCCGTGCGTTGGACCACGGACACCTATCGCGCCAACGCCGTGGCGACCTGGAACCTTTTTAGGTCGGGTCGCGATTGGCTGGGTTTGCGTCAAGCCGTGGCGGGGCACGATCAGACCCGCGCGGACCTGCGCCGTCAAGAGCAAGAGCTTGCGCTGCAAGTCTTGCAAGAATACCTGAACGTGCTAAAACAAAAAAAGCTGGTCGCGCTGGCTCAAAAAAATCTGCTTCAACGACAAGAGCGCCAGGCGCAGGTCAAAAGTTTATACGGCAGCGGATCCGCGTCCTATGTAGGCGTCTTGGGCCAGCAAGTGCAAGTGACGGCGGCTGAGCGTGGCCTGTCTAACCAACGCACGCAGAGCCTTGAAGCCCAGGCAAGATTCCGTTCGATGCTGGGTCAAGACCCCAACGGAGAAATTGACCTGGTAGACAGCCTTGGCAACACGCTGGCGGCGCCGGACGAGGCCCAAAGTCGAGCCATTGCTTTGAAGCGACGCGATGATCTGGCGGCGTGGCGTTCTAATCTATCGGTTCATGAAGACGCACTGCGATTGGCGTGGATCAATCGCCTGCCTTCGTTTGGGCTGGACTTTAACTTTAACAAAGACATCAGCGCTTATGGACAAGACCGCGCGTTTTGGTCCCATCCAGACCGCGGGGACGAGAACGCGAGCTGGGCCGCCATGGCCTCGGTGAATATCCCGATCTTTCAAGGCTTTGCGTTAAAAGCCAACGCCGATAGGGCGGCCGCGGCTCGGGACAAGGCGCGCTTAAGCCTGCAGCAGACTGAGCGCCAAGCCATCCTTGAGACGCGCCTAGCAACCCTGGCGCTGGCGCAACGATTACGCAATCTAGAGCTGGATGGCGCCTTGGTTGACGCCGCCACAAAAAATCTGACAGAGCTACAGCGCAGCTACGCAGGGGGTACCGCCTCGTTGTTTGAGGTCAACGAGGCTGACACCGACCTGCTGCGCGCCGCGACCGATCAGTTGAGCGGCTTTTATGATTATCAAGTGGCGCGCGCCCAATGGAAACGGACGCTTGGTTTGGATTTATTATCAGCGGAGGAAGAATGAAGATCCCGAAAAAAATCAAGCAGCACCCACGGATCGCGATCGCGGGTGGGCTGCTGCTTTTGTTGGCGCTGCTCTTTTGGGGCTTACGATCTTCCCCCCCAGCGCAAATGCCTGAGGGCGTGACGCTGACCGCCAAGGTTGAAAAGGGCGATGTCATCGAAAAAATTGAGGAAACCGCGCGTTTGGCGCCGCTCAAGGTCGTGCGCATCAAGGCCAACGCTACTGGTAGAGTCAATCGTTTGGCGGTGGATGAGGGAGACACGGTCAAGCAAGGCCAGCTTTTGGCGGTCATCCAGCCAGGGCGACCCGGCGAGCAGTTTCAGCCGTCGTCGGTGGTGGCGCCGATGGCGGGCGTGATCATTGAGCGCAATGTCGAAGAAGGGGATATCGTCACGTCGGGCTTGTCTGAATACAACGCGGGCACCCAGATCATGGCCATCGCCCGCTTGGACGCGATGGTGGGTCGCTTTGACGTGAACGAGGTGGATATCAGCCGGATCAAAGTCGGCATGCCCGCGACCTTGCGCAGCGAGGCCTTTCAAGGCCGCACCTTTGCCGCCAAGGTCTTGGCGATCGCACCCAAGGCCCGTCCTTTGGAAAACAGCAGCTTAACGGTTTTTTCTGCCAAGGTACTTTTGGAGGGAAAAAATCTTGATTTAAAACCTGGCATGTCTGCGGTGGTGTCCGTCATCACAGGGCAGCGCCATGGCGTGCTAACCTTGCCCGTCGAGGCGGTCTTTGAAGAAGACGGCAAGATGTCAGTCTACAAGGTGGTTTTCGGATCCGCGCTACCCGTCAAGACCCTCGTCAAGACCGGTTTGTCAGATGAGCACAAGGTCGAGATCCTGTCGGGCGTGGCGTTGGGGACCCAGGTCTCAAAGATCCGCCCGTTGAAGGACATCCCGGAGCGTAAATGATCAGGACGCGTGGCCTAAAAAAGACGTATGCCAGCGAAGGCTTGGCAGTCCAAGCTCTGCGTGGAGTGGATCTGGATCTGGCTGAAGGCGAATTTGTCGCGGTCATGGGACCCTCGGGCTCGGGCAAGTCCACGCTCATGCATATCTTGGGTTGCATGGACCGTCCCAGCGCGGGCTCGTACAAGATGGAAGGGCGCGAGCTGGCGGGCCTTGAGGACGACGACCTTTCGGCTTTGCGCAATCGCATGATTGGTTTTGTGTTTCAAAATTTTAATCTATTGCCTCGTATGACCGCGCTCGAGAACACGATCTTGCCCATGGCCTATTCAGATCTGGACCTGATCCAACGCGCGGGGCGAGCCGAACGCGCCCTAAAGCGTGTAGGGCTGGCCGATCGCATGGACCACTTGCCCAGTCAGCTCTCAGGGGGGCAGCAGCAACGTGTGGCTATTGCCCGCGCGCTGGTGATGGATCCACGTCTGTTGGTGGCGGACGAGCCCACGGGCAATCTTGATACTAAGTCCGCTGATTCGATCTTGGATCTCTTTGACTCGCTCAATGATGAGGGCCGCACAGTCCTCTTGGTCACCCACGACCCTAAAGTATCCGCCCGCTGTCGGCGGGTCCTGACTTTGACGGACGGCCGGGTCGTCACCGATAGACGCCTACGCGCGCTGCGCGCTCGGCCGCGAAAGAACGCATGAACTGGACCTCAGGGCTACGTATAAGCCTGCGAGAGATGGCGTCCCATCGCCTACGCACCTCGCTGACCGTGATGGGCGTGGTGCTAGGTGTGGCCACCTTTGTCACGCTTTTTTCGCTTTTAGAAGGCGATCTAGAAAAGTCGCGAATGTGGTTGAGTGAGAGTGGCGGGCTAGAAAAGGTTTCGATCTGGGGACAGGGCCTCAAGAAAGAAGAGCGCCTCAAGATGCGTCCCAACCGATCGCGTGGGATCACCTTGGGCGACTACCGCGCACTGCAACGCAGTTTGGATCTTGTGACCGCGGTCGCGCCCGGCGTTAACGGCAAGGGCGCTGTCAAACGGGCTGGCAAAGAATCCGAACCGAACATCCATGGCGTGACCGACGCGGTCTTAGGGCTAGATCGCTATGAGGTCGCGCGGGGCCGTTTTATCTGTGATCTAGATCAGATCCACCACCGCATGGTCTGTGTGCTGGGTAGCAAACCGGTTGAGGAGCTCTTTGGCAACGAAGATCCCTTGGGCAAGACCGTCACGATTGAGGGCTTGCCTTTGATCGTGGTGGGCGTGCTCAAAAAACATTCCCTGATGTATGGCAAGTGGAACGCGTTTGAATGGAAGAATGAGATCTGCTATGTGCCGCTCACGACCTATCTGGCCCGGGGGCGGGGCAACGATCGTATCGATTATTTAAGCCTTCGCGTGCTGCGTACTGAGCGCATGGCCTGGGCCTTGGATCAGGCGCGCAACTTGCTCTTGTGGCGTCACGGGGTCGAGGATTTTAAGATACAGACCCAGCAAGAATGGGCCGAGAACAGCCGCAAGCAAGAGATCATGATCACCGTGATACTGGGCATCATCGCGGGCATCTGTCTTTTGTCGGGGGGCGTGGGCATCATGAACATCATGCTGGCGTCGATCAAAGAACGCACGCGCGAGATCGGGGTGCGTCGCGCTTTGGGTGCCCGGCGCGGCGATATCTTAACTCAGTTCATCTTAGAGGCGCTGGCGCTTGGCATCATGGGTGGCCTGGTGGGTGTGCTCGCGGGCGCGGGGCTCGTGGGACTGTTGACGCTATTGCCAGAACAAGCCGCCGTCATGCATTTTAAGCCCGTGGCGTTCGCGTTTTTATCGGCCGTGCTCATCTGTCTTAGTTTTGGTATCTATCCTGCCTGGCGCGCTTCGCGCTTGGATCCTATCGAGGCGCTACGCAATGATTGAACCCCTTGGGTTTCCGTGGGCCTGCCAAGACCCCTTTCTTTTTTGCGCGTATCACAAAGACGCCTATCCTGCCGGGAATAATGCGCTGGGCCCCCAAGCCGCTTTGGCAGGCAGGCAGTTGGGACAAGACTTTGACAATCGCCAAGGCTGGAACATGTATCACGGTCGCGTGGTGCCAGGCTTTCCACAGCACCCGCATCGGGGCTTTGAGACGCTCACCATCGTGCGCCAAGGCCTCGTGGATCACTCTGATTCTTTAGGCGCAGCCGCGCGTTACGGTGAGGGTGACGCGCAATGGTTGACCACGGGGGCTGGCATCTCGCACAGCGAGATGTTCCCGCTCTTGCGCCAAGACGCCCCCAATCCATTAGAGGCCTTTCAGATCTGGATCAACTTGGCTCCCGCCAAAAAGATGTCGCCACCACGTTACAGCATCGTGTGGGACACGACGCAGCCGAGAAGCAGCTTTGGCGCCAAGGGCGGAGCGCAGGTTCATCTAAAAGTCGTCGCGGGAAACTTGGCGGGACTGCAGGCGCCAGCGCCGCCACCCGACTCATGGGCTTCGGAACCTGGAGCCGATCTGGCGGTAGCGCTCATTGACATGGACGCCGCCTCGGCCTGGACCTTGCCCGCTTGCGCACCCGGCGTGGATCGTGCGCTCTATGTGTATCAGGGTGGGGGTTTGAACGTGGCGGGGAACGTGGTGCCAGCGGCATCGCGAGTGCTTTTGCCCGCTGGGACCGAGACGACATTGCTCGCCAGCGAGGCTTGCCGACTTTTGTTGCTACAAGGCCGCCCCATTGGCGCGCCGGTGGCCAACTACGGGCCCTTTGTCATGAATACGCCCGAGCAACTTGAGCAGGCCTTTGACGACTACCGCACGACCCATTTTGGCGGTTGGCCGTGGCCCAGCGAGGCTCCCACGCATCCCGCCACGCAGGGCCGCTTCGCGCGCTTTGCTGATGGGACCGAACAAAAACCACCCGCTCTTTAAGAGGTAGTATGCGCAAGATCTTGATCACGAGTGGGTTGGCGCTGGGCTTGCTTGTCAAGGTTGGGGCTGCCGATCCGTTGACCCAGATCTTGCCGTGGCCCGCGGGCAAGACGGGCGCGGTCTCGATCACCTATGACGATGGCACGCTTAATCAATTTAAGGTCGCCCTGCCCATCATGAAACGTCTGGGTCTGCCCGCTACTTTTTTTGTGATCACGGGGGAGATCCAGGGCGCCAAATACAAACAAACATTTGTGGGACGCCCCTTTGCCGAGATCTTGGCCGAATCAGCAGGGAAGCCCAGCTCTGCGGACAACATCCTAGAGCGTGTATCCGCGTTGTGGTCATCGGGTTATCAGGGCATGGGTGACGCGCATCTCGCGATCGGGGGCGCCTATGCCGCTGGCAAGCTGACCGAGGCCGCGCGGCTTGTGGATGAGGCGTTCACCAAGATACGGCTGGGACAGCTAAAGTCTGAGCACGTGCCCAACGATCCCGCGATCCAAAAGCCGGGGCCTTTGACTTGGGATCAGTTACGCCAAGCCATGAAAGATGGTTATGAGATCGCGTCGCACTCGGTGTCGCATCCTTATCTGTGCGCGCTGGATGACGCCAATCTGGAATATGAGCTGAGCAAGAGCCGCGACGAGCTTCTTGAGCACTTGGGCCCCAAGTCCACCTTCTCGGTGGAATGTCCCTTTGGCATTGAAGACCCGCGCGCCGTGGGCAGGGCCCTTCAGCTTTATCCTTTGACGCGCAACAGCATGCCCGACGCGTTTGTGCAGGATCTAAATCGATGGGACGAGAGCGATCCCGCCAAG
>JANLXT010000148.1:0-6918 GCA_031365225.1 candidate division FCPU426 bacterium | reverse complement strand
AAGATCAGGTTCTCAAAAGCGTGTTCGACTTTCTTGGACATGGGGCCCTCTAAAAGAAATGTTGGCGTCTAAATCAAACGGTCAAAAACTATTTCAGTTTCTTCAAACTCATCATTTTTTTGTAGGCGACACTCATCGCTTGGCGCGCCTTAGAATTGCCCTCGTCCAAAGCCAGCGCCTGTTGAAAGTTGTCCATCGCCAAAGTTATCTTTTCTTGGGTGTAAGCGTCCACTCCCCGTTTATAAAACGTCTCGGAGCGCTTTGTGTTGGCAGCCTGTTTTTCGTTACAGACAAGAAGCATCGCCAGAACCTCTTTGTCACCTGGATCGCGAGTGTTCGCCGCGTTCAAAAGATCCTGCGCGATGCCATACATCCCCGCGTTCATCGCTTCTTTCCCTTCCGCTTTCAAATTCTTCGCCTCACGTTCCTTGGCCTGCTGTTCTCCAAGTTCTTTCCGCACCCTATTTGCGGCTCGTGCAATCCGGGTATCCTCGGGCATTTTATTGCGAGCTGCATGCAGCAAAATATCGGCTTCTTCGTAACGTCCACTAAAATAGGCGTCCACAGCGGTGACATAGTCCGTGTCATCTTTCTGACTGGCGCTTTTGGCGGTCCCCGCCACGAGCGCTTGGTAGCTCTTTTCTGCGATCGCCAGCCCTTTGAGGGCGTCAGAATTTTCAGGATCAATGGCCAGCGCCTGCTTGTATAGCACTGCTCCTTCTAAAAACTGACTCTTTGAGATAGCCATCTTGCCCTGGGCCACCAGGGCCTGCGCCTCTTGCGTCAAGGCGCCTGGGGCTGGTCCCGTGCCCGCCATGATTTGGATCGCCCTTAGTTTGGCTTTCGCTCTGAGAATGTTTTTCTTCGCATCGAGAAACTGGGGGTCGCGGGCGAGGAGTTCCTCCCAATATCCGATAGCTTCTGCAACCCTGTTTTGGACGTAAGCGTCCACACCTTTGTAATAGAGCTCCCTGCTCAGAGTCTTGTCTGGGGCAGCGAGTCGATGGTCGATCGCAAGATTGTTCTCAACAACAAACAAAGATAGTTCATCGACCCAAACACCAAAAACTTCTGCCCCACTGTCCGCGCTAGGAGCAATCACGATCTGGTTCACTGCCTTTGCATTAAATGCTAGCGCTTTGCCCCACGTAGGCTGATACAGATCAGCGAACGCGATGCTCACCAACGTCCATTGCTTGGGTGCCTTAAAGATGGCGCGGTGGTAACAGTAGTCTTTGACAGAATCTAAGACTAGCATCACCTCATAATCTTTCCCATCGCCTTTGGCCATAAACGCGATTCCACCAAAGGCGCGTAGGTCCGCGGGGACCTTGGCCGTAACGGAAATATGTAGATTGGCGAAGGGAAACGGCGCTTCCTGCCGACCGATCTGCCCACTGAAGCGGATTCCAGCCTTGGATCCTAGAGCGCCAGGAGTCCCATACATGGGTTCGGCTTCTTTTAGCTGAGTACCCAGCTTGTTATGATCGATCTCCGTCCACCACTTTCCGCCCAGCAGACTCGTGCCGCTCTGCGCTTCAAAATCGTCAATCAAAAGACGACCGTCTTGGGGTTGAAGTTCTTTTGAGCCCAGAGTATGACTCGAAAAACTGCTCACCAAGATCATCGTCCACAGGATCGGGCTGACAAATCTCATGCGTTCCTCAATTAAAGGATTTGAACGACTTAAAGCGGCAAGCCTTCGCTTTGCCAGGCCAAAATACCTCCTGGCAGGTGCTTGACCTGGGTGAAACCTTGTTCTTGAAGCAAGCGCAGGGCGGTGCCGCTGCGATTGCCACTGCGGCAATACAGGGCAATCGGTTTGTCTTTGGCCAATTCGCCCAAGCGGGACGCGAGCGCGTCCACGGGGATATTCTTGGCCCCTTTCAGGTGTTCTGCGGCAAACTCGCCGGCTGTGCGCACATCAATCAGCTGCAAGCCCGGCTCGGTGGCAATTCTTGCCCTCAGCTCCTGCGGGGTCATGTTCGATTCAGCGGGTGCACCCGATCGCAAAATGAAAAAAATGATGAGAGCGCCTAACGCTCCGCCCAAAATATAATTCATGTCCTGCTCCGCAAGAAGAAACACTCGTTTCAAGAAAAATACTGACTGCTCCAAATTATAGCCTATACTCGATAGTCACTCCAAAAAAATGACCCAATTTTACAAGGTGCTTATGTCCCGCAAACGTTGGCTATTGCTCTTATGCGTTTTATTATTGCGTTCTGGCGCATTGGTCGCCGAGGACTTGACGCCCGTGCCTACTGAACCTGCCGCGACAATCGCCGTACCCGTGCTTGATGCGCCTGCTGCGGTCACCGTCGTGCCCGTGGTTGACGTGACGCCCGTCGTTGAAGTCACACCGGTGGTTGTCGCCACACCCGTGGTCGTCGCAACGCCCGTCGTTGACGTCACGCCCGTCGTTATCGCCACACCTGTGGTTGTCGTTGAAAGCACGCCGCTCGCAAGTGAACCAAATCCCCAACGCTTTGCCCTGGGTATTGGGTATCCCGACTTACGCGCACGAGTTGCCCTGACCAAAAAGTTGGACACTGAAGCCAAGTTCGCCTTCGCCGAAGGCCTGCAGATCTTCTCTGCGCGTGTTTTGTGGAACTTTACCGACATCGGCCCCCTAAAAATGGTCACCGGCCCGGAAGCTGGCTATGCCATCTTTAACGGTGTCGAATCCATCAGCGGCAATGGCTCCTTGGTCGGCGCTTTTATTGGGTTTGAATACCCTTTTGCGCGGCGCATGCGCGTCAGCCTGGATGTCGGGCCTTACCTGCTCTCGGCAAGCGCGGACGGCAAGACCTATTCGTCAACCGAGTTGATCTACAACACGGCACTGTATTTCTATTTTTTCTAGGACGCCCATGAATAAGAGAGCCAAGCTAGCATTTTTTTTGGTAGGCGCGGCACTGCTGCCCGCCATGTCGCGAGCGGCGCATTGGGGTTTGCCCAACGCGTTCAGCCAAAAGATCATCCCCGAATTAAAAAAAGAGATCAGCACCGTGCGGGTGGCTGGCCCCGCGCCCACGCTGGCGCCCACCCCCATGTATGGGGCCGCCACCCACACGAACACTGGCACCAACCCAACCTCCATTGTGATCAACGATCTGAATGGCGATGGCAAGCCTGACCTGGCGACGTCCAACTTTGGCACCAACAACCTTTCGGTCTTTTTGGGCAATGGCTCAGGGGGTTTCGCGACAGCCGTCAACTACGCCGTCGGATCTGAGCCGTTTGCCATCACAAGTGGTGACTTTAATGGCGATGGCAAGCCCGACCTTGCGGTCGCCAATGACAGTACTAGCAATAACGTCTCTATTTTGTTGGGCACGGGAGCGGGCGCCTTCGCGGCGACCGTGAATTACGCGGTGGGTACCAGCCCGACCGCGCTTTGCGTTGGGGATTTCAACGCGGATGGCAAGCTTGATTTGGCGACGGCTAACAACGCGACCAATAACATCTCGGTCCTTTTGGGCAACGGCAGCGGCGCGTTTGCGGCGGCCGTGAACTACGCGGTGGGTACGGTCCCCTCGTCCATCACAAACGGCGATTACAATCGCGATGGCAAGCAGGACCTAGCGGTCGCCAACACCGCGGATGACAACGTGTCGGTCTTGTTGGGCAATGGGAGCGGAGCGTTCGCGGCCGCGACGAACTACGCTGTAGGCACCGCTCCATTTTCAATCACCAGTGGTGACTTGAATGGGGACGGAAAAACCGATCTGGCCACCGCTAATATCGACGGCGCCAATGTCTCACTCTTGATCGGCGACGGCGCGGGAGGGTTTGCCGCCGCCGTGAATCGCACCGTGGGATCGGGCCCCATCTCTATCCTTCGCGGGGATTTTAACGCGGACGGCAAGATCGATCTGGCGACCTGCAACTATGACGACAACAACGTCTCGATCCTGCTTGGCAACGGAGCGGGCGTGTTCGCGAACGCTGTCAATTTTTCTCTGGGTGGCACGCACCCTTTTTGCATAGCAAGCAAGGATCTGAATCGCGATGGCAAGAGCGACCTGGTCACCGTCAACGTCGATAGCGACAACACATCGATTTTGTTGGGCACCTTTAGCAACGGCGCCACGGGCGGTTTCGCCACACCGGTGAGTTACACGGCAGGAGCCTTGTATTGCGTGGTCGGTGGAGATTTTAACCGCGACGGTAAGACTGACCTGGGCGGCGCGGATCTCGGTACGGACAACCTATCCGTGCAGTTAGGCAACGGCGCGGGCGCCTTTGCTTCAGCCGTCACCTATCCCACCGCGCTAGGCCCCTATAGTGTCGGCACGGGTGATTTTAATGAGGACGGCAAACCTGATCTCGTGACAGCGAACTACAGCAGCGACAATGTCTCGGTTTTCTTAGGCGATGGCACGGGGATTTTTGCGGCAGCCGTCAATTATTCGACGGGAACAGCGCCCTATTCGGTCGTCATCGGGGATTTTAATGGCGACGGAAAATCAGACTTGGCGACCGCCAACCTTGGGGCTCCTAATGTCTCGATCTTATTGGGCACGGGCTCCGGGACCTTTGCCGCGGCTGTTAATTACGCGGATGGATTTAGCCCGTACTTTATCAGCAGCGGGGATTTTAACCGGGATGGCAAGACCGATCTGGTCACCAGCAATTTGACCGGCGGAAAAGTCGCGGTTTTGCTTGGCAACGGCACGGGGGCCTTCGCCGCGCCCGTGTATTATTCAGTTGGGGCAACACCTTATTCAGTCAGCTGCGGCGATTTTAATGGCGATGGCATTCTCGACCTAGCGACTTCAAATCAAGGCGACAACAATGTTTCGATCTTATTGGGGGATGGGACAGGGCTCTTTGCCACGGCCGTGAACTACGCCGCGGGAACGGGACCAGGCCTGGCGACCCCCGGCGATTTTAATGGGGACGGCAAATTAGACCTGGCGGTCGCCAATACGACCAGCGGTGACGTGTCGATCTTAACGGGGGATGGGTCCGGCGCTTTTGCCACGGCCGTAAATTATCCGGCTTGCGCAAATGCCTACGCCATCACGCATGGCGACTTAAATGGCGACGGAAAATCGGACTTAGCGATCGGGAGAATCGGAACAGACCTTTGGATCCTTTTGGGTCAATGATGTCAACATGGAGCGCGTAATCAATTTTTAGGATCTGTTCTTTAACGGCTCTTGGTCAACATCTTGAAATACGCGGGTAGCTCGGCCTTGAATCTCATCTCTTTTTTTGAGTGGGGATGCAGCAACGTCAACGAGGCCGAATGCAGGCACAATCTTTTGACACCCGCTTGCCGCGCTCCGTACTTTTTATCGCCCGCGACGGGATGGCCCTTGTCGGCCATGTGCACCCTAATTTGGTTCTTGCGGCCCGTGATCAGGTCAATCTCTAGCAGGCTGAAGGTCCCGGCGTTCTTAAGGACTCGGTAGCCCGTCTTGGCTAACTTCCCCACGGTCTCGTCCTTGGTCGAATACACGTAGTGCGCGCTGTTTTCGGCTAAATAAGAAACAATCTCGCCACTTGGTTCTCGCATCTCGCCTTCAACCACGGCCAGGTAAGTCTTTTGAAACGCTTGCCATTGATCCTGTAAATAAAATTTGGCTTCTTCTGACTTGGCAAAAACAAGCAGCCCAGAGGTGTCTTTGTCCAGACGATGCACGACAAAGATCCTTTTTTTGGACTTCACATCACCCTTCCGCACGTAATCATTCAGCAAGAAATAGGCGGTCCGTTCACGTTCTGACGGGCTGCTGACAGTCAACAGTCCGCTGACCTTATCGACCACCAGGATATCTTGATCTTCGTGGACGATGGCGAGCCCGTGGGGGTGGTATTTTTTAGGGGGGACTTTATGGACGGGATTCAAAATGAACTTCTCTTCTTGGGCTTGCCCGCCTTGGCTCGCTTTGACCGTCGGCTGGCCAACTCGACGACAAATCGATCAAAAGCTGCCCTTCCGCCAGGGCCAACTTTATCTTCTTGTGCGGATCGTGACTGACAAAGTCTAGATCGAAGGACTCATAGGCATTGTCTGAATAAATAGAAACACAGGCCCCGCCGACCAATGATGCTTCGATGCCCCTCAAATTCAAATACGCGCAAATAGCTGCGGCGGCATCGCGAATACCCAAGTCCTTCCATCGGACCACCTTCACGGCTTACCCTGCCGGCGCGGACGGCTTCGGCGAGAGTAGATCCCGCGCACCTGCGCCTGTGGTAATGCTTTGAACGCTTTCGCGAGCAAAGCCTCTAACTCAGTCTTAAAAACGAAACCCGGATTGATCTGGTAGACCCTTGTTCGTCCCACCAAGCGGCTGACGACGATGTTTCCGGCCTCTAGCCGCTGAAGCTGCTTTTGAATGGGGGACAAGCTGACCCCAAGCGCGCTTGCCAACGCGCGCGGATAAGCGCTCCCGTTGTTGAAGAGATAAAAAAGAATCCGCTCAACGTTCTGATTGCCAAAAAGTGCCTCAAGCATGCCCTTCTCCTATGACCTATTAATAAGTTTATACTACCTATTATTTAGGTCGTTGTCAAAGTGCATCTTGTTGTGGGCCAAAAAGGCCTTTTTAGCCTTGGCGATCTCAGCCGCGCTGGGTTTTTTGTAGACCTTGCTATTGCCCTTCAAGTTTTCTGTCTTTGCCAAAAAAACGGGCTCGCAATAAACAAGAAAAACGCAACAAGTGCCAAGCACGGACTTACGGCTGGAACGAATCGTGGACGTGCCTCTTGAGCTGGTCTGGAAAGCCTAGACAGAGCCCGAGCTGCTCAATCGTCGCTAGCGTTCCGCCCACCAAACGCCGGCCAGCACCAGCGCGCCGCCTATCGCGGTCGTCATTCCAAACGCCTCGCCTAATAGAGGGACCGCCAAGATGGTCGTGGCGACAGGTTCCAAATAAAGGAAGAGGCCAGCTTTTGACGCTC
>JANLXT010000104.1:0-11399 GCA_031365225.1 candidate division FCPU426 bacterium | reverse complement strand
TTTCCGAGCAAGCCAGCTCTTTCTCATCCTTTGGCTTCCCTTCCTATTGCAATGGAGCCTTGGCGGCTTCGCTTCCTCAAGCGCCGTGTCCATCTGGGCCATCCTCGCTCCGCTTGGCGCTCTGATGTTCGCTTCGACATCCCAGTCTCTCTATTGGTTGGGAGCCTTTTTGGGCCTGCTCGTCGTATCGGGTTTCATCGACATTGGGGCCGCAGAAACCGCCACTCGCCTGCCCAGGAACATCACCGTCTTGTTTTATGCCATGAACCTGGGCGCTGTCTTCAGCATCTGCTACATCGTATTGCGCTATTTCGTGCGTCAGCGTGAGATCGAACAGGAAAAATCGGATCGCCTGCTTCTTAACGTATTGCCGGTCAAGATCGCCGACCGCCTTAAGCGTGGCGAGCTCACCATCGCCGACCACCATCAGACTGCCACGGTGCTGTTCGCGGACATTGTGGGTTTCACCAAACTATCCTCGGGCATGGCCCCGGCCGAGCTAGTGGCCATGCTCAATGAGGTGTTCTCGTCGTTCGACAATCTGGCCGACAAACATGGCCTAGAGAAGATCAAGACCATTGGGGATGCCTACATGGCCGTTGGCGGGCTGCCCGAAGCCCACAAGGACCATGCCATCGCCATCGCAAGAATGGCTCTGGACATGAAGGACGCCTTGGCAGGAGCGACGCGAGGCAGGCCCTTGAATATCCGCATTGGAATCCATACCGGAGAAGTCGTAGCGGGTGTTATTGGACTAAGAAAATTCAGCTACGATCTCTGGGGAGATGCCGTTAATACCGCCAGCCGTATGGAATCCCACGGTGCGCCGGGGGAGATTCACATTTCCGAATCGTCTTTTGAAGCCTTGAAGGATCATTTTATCTGCGAAGACCGTGGGACTATCGAGGTCAAAGGCAAGGGACCCATGCGAACTTTCTGGCTTAAGGGCGAGCGAGGTTAATTTTTGGTTCGAGTCCTACTTGGGTCAAAATAAGAAAACCCACGCTCATCACGTGGGTTTTCTCCGATTTTGGCAGTCCCGTCCGGCCGTCTCGCCCAATGATAACTCGACGACCTACCGGGGCGAAACGCTTCGCGTTTCCCAAACCAGCGCCACAGGCGCCGGTTTGACCAACCAATAAAAAAGGCCCCTTTTCAGGGGCCTTTTTTATTGGTTGGCAGACTAGGATTCGAACCTAGATTAGAGGAGTCAGAGTCCACCGTCCTACCGTTAGACGATCTGCCAGTACCACGCCTTTCGGCGTTGGAAAAAGATTATGCGCAAGCCGGAGAGGGGCTGTCAAGCGGAGGGGTCCGCGAAAGGTCAGCCTAGTTGGGCCTTTTTTTGTAGGAGCATGAAGCGTTTTACTTTTTCCATGTCTTGCTTGTGGATACCTTGAAAGAAAAGGCCGGCTTCGCGCGAGTTGGGATCGTCACGCCGAGGGGCGATCCACACGATCACCGCCAAGGCGCGCACGGGGATCGGCGCGGCGGGGACGATGAGCTCGACTAAAAGATGACCGCCTTCGCCTAAAGGCTCGCCCGTGACCAGGCGCAGATCGCCCACCAATTTTAAGCCAGAGATCGAGATGTTCTCGGTCCAGGCGTGCTTGCTGGCGTCGGGCGAGAGTGGCGACTGCAAGTCTTCAACGCTAAAGACCTCGCTAAAAACGCCGCTGGTCAACATCGCGTCAGCGGCTTCGCGCGTCAAAGCCTCAAAACCAACTTGCAGGCGTGTCTCGACGCGCTCGTCCACGCGTTTTTCGATGCTACCGGGTTGCATGGGGCTCATGACGCTAAACCTTTCCATTGGGCGGCGGCGCTTAAACGGCGCACACAGCTTTCTCGCCCCAGCAAGACCAGGGTGGCAAAGATGCCTGGGGTGACGGTCAAGCCCGTGGTGCCCAGGCGCAAGACGGCGACGATATCCTTAAACTTAACGTTCTCTTTTTCGACCAAGCCCCGCAACAAAGGCTCGAGCGCGGCCTCGCTAAAATCAGGCGCGTCGGACAAAACCTTGGCCAGCAGAGGCGCCAAACGCGCGCCATCGGCCGCCAAAAACTTGGCCTTGGCTTCGTCACTGGCTGTCACGACTTCACTAAAGAAAAACGCGTTCTCGGCGGGCAGCTCGGCCAAGGTGCGCACTTTATCTTGCAAAGCCGCGACCAGCTGGCGCATCCACGCGTTGTCTTTGCCTTGAAGCCCCGCGCGCTCAAAGTGTGGCAGGGTCAGCTGAGTCAAGCGATCGACGTCGGCTTGCTTGACATACTGCCCGTTCATCCACTGCAGCTTGACCGTGTCAAAGACCGCGGCGTGCTTGGTGACCCGCTCCAGGCTAAAGTTTTTTACCAACTCGTCGCGGCTGATCAACGTGGTCTTGTCGTCCAACGACCAGCCCAAGAGCGCCAAAAAATTGATCAAGGCCTCGGGCAAATAGCCTTGGGCCTCGTATTCGCCCACCGCCGTCGCGCCATGCCGCTTAGAGAGCCGCTGCTTGTCAGGGCCCAAGATCATCGGGATATGCGCGAACTTTGGCAGACCCAGACCCAAGGCCTGGTACAACAGGACCTGACGTGGCGTGTTGGACAGATGATCGTCCCCGCGGATGACATGCGTGATGCGCATCAAGGCGTCGTCCACCGTGGCGGCAAAGTTGTAGGTCGGCACGCCGTCCGAGCGCACGATGACAAAGTCGTTCATCAGCTTGTTCTCAAAACGCATGTGCCCGTGGACCAGATCCTCAAACTCGGTCACGCCGCCTTCGGGTACGCGAAAACGCCAAGCTGGCAACTCACCCCGCGCCAAACGCTCAGTCGTCTCGGCCTCACTGGTGCTGGCGACGACCAAGCTAGGTGTACGCCCCTCGCGTAGCGCGGCTTCTTTTTCGGCCTGCACTTCTTCTTTGGTCTCAAAGGATGCGTAGACCAGGCCTTTGGCTTTGAGCTGGTCCAGATGCTTTGCGTAAATATCTAGCCGCCGGCTTTGAAAGTAGGGTCCCAGCGCGCCCACGCTTCCCTTGCTATCCAAAGTAGGACCTTCGTCCCAATCCAAGCCCAGCCAATGCAAATCTCGAATCAGCATGTCCACGCTGGCTTGGGTCGAGCGTGCTAGGTCCGTGTCTTCAACACGCAAGACAAAGGTGCCGCCTTGCGCGCGGGCAAAGAGCCAGCTAAAGAGCGCGGTGCGCGCGCCACCAATATGCAGATAGCCCGTGGGTGAAGGGGCGAAACGTGTGCGTACGCTCATCAAGTCCCGGTCCAAGTATTTAAGAGGATCCACCGCGCCGCCATAAACGCGCACCTCAAAGTGCAGATGCGGGCCCGTCACGTTACCCGTCGCGCCCATCAGGCCCAACAACGTGCCGCGCTTGACCTGCTGACCCACGGCGGTCTTGATCTCGGCCATGTGCCCGTAATACGTTAAAAAGCCATGCCCGTGCGAGACGATCACCAGCTTGCCGTAGCCGCCTTCCCATCCAGCAAAGCTGACCGTGCCATCGGCCGCGGACTTGATGGGTGTGTTGAGGTCATTGGCGATGTCGATGCCCATGTGAAAGCCCTTCTGCCCCGTCATGGGCGAATTGCGATCACCGTAGCCTGACGCGATCCAACCCCGCACCGGCCAGGCCGTAGGGCGCGCCGCCAAAAGACTGGATTTTTTTCGCACATAGCGCCGTATCTTCTCAAAGCTTTGCTCGCGCTCGTGCGCGGCCTGCACCAAACCGACCATCTCGCGCTCAACTTCTTGGGTGGCGGCCTCGCCACTCTTTTCTAGCAGCTCGGTCAGCTTTTCGATGTCCTCGTCGGTGGGAGCGCCATCCATCTGACCTTTGACCAGCGCTTTTTCGGTCTTAAAGCGGAGCATGCGTCTCAGTTCGGTCTCGAGCCTGGCCACGCGCATCAAAGCCTGCCGCCCGCCTTTTAGGTCCCGCGTGGCGCGCACATTGCTGGCGCGCAATTCAGCCAAGCGCGCGCGCTCAAGGCGCAATTGTCCCACATGGTTCACGGCCCAGCCACCCCAGCCAAGCAAACTCAACAAGAGCAGGCCAAAAGCCCACAAGGCGACCAAAGGCACGCGCCATTGGTACAGATGCGCGCCATGCCCGGGGATCAACACCACCGTCCAGCGTCCCTTGGGATTTTTTTCGTGCTTACGAGTCGTCACAACGTTAGCGGCCCGTCAAAAGATCCATGAGGCGTTCTAATTCTTCTTCTGAAAAATAGGCGATCTCGATGCGACCGCCCTTGCCTGAAGGCAACAGTTTCACTTTGGTGCCCAAGGCCCGACGTAGCTTGTCTTCGAGCGCGCCGACTTCTACCGAGACCCCTGAGCGCCGACGCGCCTTTTTAACACCCTTGCTGGGCCCTGTGCGTTCGGCCACCGCCCGCTCGACCATGCGCACCGACCAGCCTTCGCGACTGGCTTTGACAGCCAAGGATTTGATGGCCTCGGGACGCTCTAGCGACAGCAGGGCGCGGGCGTGACCCATTTGCAGGTCGCCGTCTTCCATCATCTTTTGCACATCTTTGGGCAAGCGCAATAGGCGTAGGCTGTTGGCGACCGTGGCCCGATCTTTGCCGACCTTTTTGGCCACGTCTTCTTGCGATAGATTAAATTCGTCCACCAAACGCTTGTAAGCGCGCGCCTCTTCAAGCGGGTTCAGGTCGGCGCGTTGCACGTTCTCGATGATGGCCCATTCGGCCATCTCTTGCTTGCTGACAGACTCGCGCACCACGGCCGGTATGCGGGCCAGGCCCAGCAATTGCACCGCGCGCAAACGCCGTTCGCCTGAGACCAGCGTGAAGCCTTTTTTCTCGCGCACGACCAAGATGGGTTGCAAGACGCCTTGCTGGCGGATGCTGTCGGCCAACTGTCGCAGCTCTTCGGGCTTGAAGACCGTGCGGGGCTGCCAGGGGTTGGGCTTGACCTCGGCCACGGGCACCTCGCTGACCGAAGCTCGATCGGCTTGATTCAGGTCTTGCAGGTGACCGGGGATCAATGCTCCCAGTCCGCGTCCCAATGCTTGTCGCGCCATGATCAGCTCTCCGTGGATATGCCGGCCTTGACCAAGATCTCGGCGGCTAATTGTCGATAAGCGTCCGCGCCTTTGCCGCGCGGATCGTACTCGGTGATCGGTTTGCCGTGACTGGGCGCCTCGGCCAAGCGCACACTGCGTGGCACGACCGCCGCGAAAACGCGGTCTCTGAATATCGAGCGCACCTCGTCCACCACCTGGCCATTCAGGCTGCTGCGCGAATCGACCATGGTCAAGACCGCGCCTTCGATGCGCAGGTCAGGATTCAACTCACGTTGAACGATGGATAGCGTGTTGAGCAAGAGCGCCACACCCGCCATGGCATAGTATTCGGCCTGCACAGGGATCAGCACCGAGTCAGCGGCGGCTAGGCCATTGAGGGTGATGAGGCTCAGTGAAGGCGGGCAATCAATGATCACAAAGCGGTATTTTTCTCGCAGAGGCACCAGGGCGTTGCGCAAGATACGTTCACGCCCGTTGACCGTAACCAATTCTACTTCGGCCCCGGCCAGGTCGCTGTCCGAAGGCAAAAGATCCAATCCCGGACAACCCGTGGGATGCACGGCGTCTTGCATGGCCACGCCATCTAAAAGCACATGGTAAAGATGCTTGTTCACCCGGTCGCGAGTAAAGCCCAGCCCCAGCGTCGCGTTGGCCTGCGGATCCAAGTCCACCAGCAACGTCGCATACCCAGCAGCGCCTAAGGCGGCGGCCAGGTTGACGGCGGTGGTGGTCTTACCGACCCCACCTTTTTGATTTGCGATGGCGATGACTTTTGCGGACATAGGCTTTGAGTGAGCGTGGAACACATTATAGTGTTCCACGGCCCACCCTGCCTAGGCTCTTGAATGGTGAAAACTAAGTTAAAGTAGGGGTTTAGAGGCCTAAATGCTGGCGCAGAGCGGGCACACCCAAGAGCTGAAAGCCCTGGGCCTCTATCTTTTGCCGTAGGTCCTGATCTGTAAAGTGGGCCATGTCCTTCACCCGCCAATCCCGGGTCCAATGCCGCGAGGGATGGGTCGGCGAGGCCAATGCGTCAAGCTCTGGCTCATCCTCCGCCGCGTGGCCGTACACATGATAGATGCCGGGCGCTTGCAGGGTTGCCAACTCTTTCAAAAGCTCGTCTTGGCTGAGCCCCGACATGCCAAATTCAGGCGCTGTAAAATACATCGAACTGTTATCCACGTTGCGCTGGTAGGTATACATCAACCCAAACTCTTTAGCCAAACGCTCCACCACCGTGACGATCCGCGTGCGGATCGCGCTCGCTCGCTCGCCGTTCATCATATGCGTCTCGATATGCGTGGGCTCGCCATAGAGCTTTTTGACCAGCTTGATCTGCGCCTTCAGCTCGTCATAGATATCCGCGTCCGTGGCGCCAGACTCTTCTAGCCCCACATGCTGCGCTGGCAAACTACCCGTCGCGGTCATCAGCCGCGGGTTGCCCGTCAAGGGCCCCCAGGTCATGCGATCCCAATCACAGGTCGTGCAAAGATGCACTCCCACCTCTAGCTTATGCTCTTTCGCCAGATCCACCGCCTCGCGGAACCAAGGGCAGGGCACCAAAAAATTGGTGCTCTTAATAAACCCTTGCGTCATCCCACGCACGATCCCCTTATTGACGGCGTGGGCCATGCCGAAGTCGTCGGACGTTACGAGAAGGTATTTGGACATGAATAACCTCAGATTGAGTAATCAAAAAGGGGTGAAGTCTCCAAGGGTTGCTGACGATCTACAAAAGGACAAATTTAAACTATTAGTTTAAAAAGGGCAGATTTCAAAAAAGCTGAGTTTTATCCATCCACTTGGCCCGCTCTGCCGGGCCCATCTTCTCTATCGCGTATCTCAACATTGTCCGCGGCATGCGCTTGGCGTGCCGCTTTAAAAAGCCCCGCAACACGCTCAAGTCCCTCTTGCCGACTTCGCGAAGCATCCAGCCACAGGCTTTGTGCATCAGGTCTTGGGGGTCGTCTAATAGCTTAGCGCAAAGCGTGAGGGTCGGCGCAAAGATCTGGCGGCGAATGCTGTAGAACGTGGCGAGCACGGCGTAGCGGCGGTCCCAAAGCCTTGGAGAACGGGCCATCTTGAGCAGAGGGGCGGTGGAGCGTTTGAAATAGCGGGGGCCCAGCACATGCTCGGCGCTGACATCGACTAAGTCCCAGTTATTGATGCCCTTTCGCTGGCGCCAGTAAAAATCGGCCAAGCGCTTTGTCTGGGTCGTATCACCCAACTTGCTAGCGGCCTTGCCGCGTTCGGCCAGAAGTATGACGCCCAGCAGGCGCTCTTCGTGCCAGGGCGAAGCCAGCAGCGTGGCGATGCCGGAAAGCGGTAGGGCTTGGACGCTTTTGGCGAGCTGGCGGATCTTGGGGACGGTGAGCCCTAAAAATTTGTCGCCATAGCCGTATTGACCGGGGCCGGTCTTAAAAAAACGAGCCGCGAACGCGGCTGCCTTGGGATCGGCTTGCTTGCGCAAGGCCGCTTGCACGAGTTTGGGGTTGAGAATTTTTAAAGGCATGGGTGGATACAGAAGGTGCTCCAGGTAGAGCGTCTCGCGCCTGTCCCTTCGAGGCCTGGGCTCCCTAGGTGATCATGCACCAGGCACCTCAGGGCAGGCTTTCGGTCGGATTGGGAGTTTAGGGTATTATTTTATCTCAATGCCCACGGGGCAGGCGAGGCGGTTTTTCTGCTCGGCCGAGCCGTCTCGTCGGGAATCTGTCCGGCTATCAGCCGGACTATTTGATCTCTATACCGACGGGACAGACGAAGCCGTTTTTCTACTCGGCCGAGCCGTCTCGTCGGGAATCTGTCCGGCTATCAGCCGGACTATTTGATTTCTATACCGACGGGACAATGATCCGAACCCAAGACATCTGGCAAGATCCAAGACTTTTTAACCTTTGCCATCAGGCGCTCATTCACATTGGTGTAGTCAATGCGCCAGCCAACGTTGCGCTCGCGGGCGGCGGTGCGGTAGCTCCACCATGTGTAAACGTCTTTTTTCTTTGGGTTAGCTTGGCGATAGACGTCCACAAAACCAGCGGCCAAAAATTCGTCGAGGGCTTTACGCTCTTGGGGAAAGAAACCAGGGCTCTCGTGATTGTCGTCGGGGCGGGCCAGATCGATCTCGTTGTGGGCGATGTTGTAGTCGCCCGTGAGCACGATGTCTTGTTTTTTGGCGACCATGCCCTTGAGCAATTTTGTGATCTTTTTACAGAAAGCGACCTTAAAATCCAGGCGAGCGCCTGCTTCTTGCGAATTTGGGAAATAAGCCGAGATCACGTGTAGATCGCCAAAACGGACGCCCGTGACGCGGCCCTCACAATCAAATTGTTTGTCGCCAATGCCGACCCAAACTTCGTCCGGCTTTTGCTTGGTGTAGATGGCCGTACCCGAATAACCGGGCCGATCCGCGGGATTAAAAATGGCTTCGTAGCCCGGGACCACCTGCAACTTTGGCTCAAGCTGTTCAGGTCGCGCCTTGATCTCTTGCAGGCAGAGCACATCTGGCTTTTCTGCCGCCATCCATTCTAAAAAACCCTTCTTGGCGATGGCGCGCAAGCCGTTCACGTTCCAAGTCAGGATCTTCACGTTCAGCCCCGCCTGACTTTCTCAGCCACCTTCATGCGAACCATTTCTTTTAAGAGGCTGATCTGGATCTCGTCCATCTGTTTGTCAGTCAAACGCACGCCTTTTTCTGGCGGCTTGCCTTTGGCTTCGAGTTTAGCCTTGGCGCGCGCCGCGTCAATCTCGCTGGCCAGCTCGGCGGTATCGGCGAGCACGGTCACCTTTTTAGGACCGATCTGCGCGTAACCACCTGAGAGCGCCAAAAATTCCTCAACGCCATCGATCACGACTTTCATCTCGCCGGGACGCAAAACACTCACTAAGGGCATGTGGCCGGGCAAGACACCCAGCTGGCCTTTCCACGCGGGCAAGACCATGCTATCGACCTCTTTGCGCAAGGTCACACCATCGGGGGTCACGATCTCTAGTTGTATCTTTTTCATAGCGTTTCCTTAAAGAGCGTCGCGGTAGACCTGCGCGCAACGCTCGGGCGTCAAGGGCAAGGGCGCGTTAAGAAAACCACGCCCGCCGCCGGACAGGCGCACCGCGTCGTCCGCCATGCGTTGGATCATCTGGCTATCGACCCCATGGGCGCTCAAGCCTTTTTCAAAACCATGCCCGCGTAACCACGCGCTGATCGCGTCACACGTCTTAGGCGCGGCGCTCTCGCCTGCCTGCACCCCAAACAAAGCCTGGCCCATAGCGGCGATCTTGTCCGCGCGCTTCTCCAAGATCATGCGCAGATAGGGCACCCACAGCAGGGCCAACCCGCGCCCGTGACTGATGTCGGTGTAACCCGACAAGGGATGCTCTAGATGGTGCACCGTGAACCCGCCACTGCGACCAAAATTAGGTCCCCCGCCACCGATCAGCGCCGCCACACTGGCCCAGCTTAGGCTCTCGCGGGCGATCAAGTCTTGGGGGTCGTTCTCAACGCGATCCAAACATTCCATCACGCCTTTGACCAAACCCTCGGCGGCGCGGTCTTGGCCGGGCGCCTTGTCGTTGCCGTTAAAACTCTGCTCCAGCGCGTGCAGCATGATGTCCACGGCGCCGTCGCGTGTCACATCCAAAGGCAGGCTGAGCATCAGCTCGGGGTCGATCAGGCTGACCGTCGGGAAGGCGTCCAGATCCCAGAGCACGGCTTTCTCATGCGTGGCCCACTGAGTGATGACCGCCGCGCAATTGCCCTCAGAGCCGGTGGCCGCGCTGCTGCTGACCAAGAGCGTGGGCAGGGGACCTTGAACCTTGCGCCGTTGCGCGCCTAACCCAGAGGTCCATTCCCACACCGAAGGCAGGGCGCCTGACTTTAAGTTTTGACGCTTAGCATGACCCAGCGTCGCGGCCACGGCCTTGGCGCTGTCCATGGGGCTACCGCCCCCGAGACCGATCACAAAATCCGCGCCTTCGTTAAAACCGAGCGCGACGGCTTGATCTAAGGTCTCGACCCGCGGGTTTGGCTCGACGCGATCAAAGATCAACGCCTCGACACCTTGCGCCTTAAGAGCGCCAACCACTTTGTCTAAGACACCCGTGGCCCGCATGGCGGTCTTGCCCGTAAGTATAAGCGCCCGCTTGCCTAGCTTCTTCCCTTCGGTCCCCACCTCGGCCAGCTTGCCGCTGCCGAAGATGATCTTAGTCGGCAGGTGAAAGACGAAGGATTCCATTTAATCTTTAAACCGTGGCGCCGAGTTTTTTGGCGTTCTCAATGGCTTCTTCGATGCCGCCACACATGTAAAAGGCTTGCTCGGGCAGGCTGTCGTATTCGCCATTGGCCAGACCGGTGAAGCTGCGCACGGTGTCTTCGAGCTTAACGTAACGGCCCGGACGACCGGTGAAGGCTTCGGCCACATGGAAGGGCTGGCTAAAGAAGCGCTGGATCTTGCGGGCGCGGGACACGGTCAATTTATCTTCTTCGCTTAATTCATCCATGCCCAAGATGGCGATGATGTCCTGCAAGTCTTTGTATTTTTGCAGGATGGCCTGGACCTTGCGGGCGGTGGCGTAGTGCTCTTCGCCCACGACTTTGGGGTCCAGCATGCGGCTGGTCGAATCGAGCGGATCGACCGCGGGGTAAATGCCCAGCTCAGAGATCGCGCGCGAGAGCACGGTGGTGGCGTCTAAATGGCTAAAGGCCGTGGCGGGCGCCGGATCGGTCAAGTCATCGGCGGGCACATAGATGGCCTGCACCGACGTGATCGAGCCTTTGTTGGTCGAGGTGATGCGTTCTTGCAGATTGCCCATCTCGGTGGCCAGCGTGGGCTGGTAGCCCACGGCGCTGGGCATGCGTCCGAGAAGAGCCGAGACCTCGGAGCCGGCCTGGGTGAAGCGGAAGATATTGTCGATAAAGAGCAGAACGTCCTGATTCTCTTCGTCGCGGAAATACTCGGCGGCGGTCAGGCCGGTGAGGGCCACGCGCAGACGGGCTCCGGGGGGCTCGTTCATCTGGCCATAAACCAAGGCGGCTTTCTCGATGACGCCCGACTCTTTCATCTCGAGCCACAGATCGTTGCCTTCGCGGGTACGCTCGCCCACGCCGGCAAAGACCGAATAGCCACCATGCTGTTTGGCGATGTTGTTGATGAGTTCCATGATGATGACGGTCTTGCCCACACCCGCGCCACCAAAGAGGCCGATCTTGCCGCCCTTGGCGTAAGGCGCCAACAGATCGACCACCTTGATGCCGGTCTCTAAGACTTCGGCTTTGGTCGAGAGGTCCTCAAACTTGGGAGCGGGGCGATGAATAGGATAGCGCTTGGTGGTCTTTACGGGTCCGAGCTCGTCCACGGGCTCGCCCAAG
>JANLXT010000098.1:0-4804 GCA_031365225.1 candidate division FCPU426 bacterium | reverse complement strand
AATTCGGGCGTGGTATCAGCGCCAGCGACGACAGTGAACGCGTTTGTGGCAGGCAACTTGTTGGGCTACGCGCCCGCGAGCGTGACGATGTCGCTCAAGTTGGGGTTGCTCGCTGGCAAGGGCCCTGTCTTGGGCGACATCGTCACGCTCGCGGGCGCGTAGCCCAACAAGTTGCCTGCCACAAACGCGTTCACTGTCGTCGCTGGCGCTGATACCACGCCCGAATTGCGGACCACCTGCACCACGGTCACGGTCTGGCCCAAGGTCACCGTCGACAACGATGTCGTCAAACTGTCCACGCTCAAGACTGGCGTGTTGGGCGATACCGTCACCGTCACTCCACCCATGCTCACCGCTTGATACACCAAGGTCGAATTGGCATCCACGCCTGTCACGCTTGCCGTGAAGATCGCATTCCCTGTCACAACTGTTGAGCTAAAGATGAAGGTGAAGGTCGCGCTGCTGCCACCCACCAAGGTCGCGCTTGCGGGTGTCCCAATACCACCACCCAGATTCAAGATCGCGGTCTGGCTAGCCACACCCACCGTCAACGAAACTCCATTCAAGGTCGCCACGCCCGCCCCTGTGTTGCTCACGGTCGCTGTCAAAGTGATGTTGGCATTGGCTGGAATCGCACTCGCCACGGGCGCGTTCACCTGCACGCTCAAGCTGGGTATCCCCTGCACGGTCACGGTGCTGGCGGCTGTCGCTGTCGTGTATATCCCAATCCCTGTGTTGTTGTCGCGGCCATACGCGAAGGCTGTCACGCCTGCCACACCCACGCCACTGGCGCTAAAGGTATACGTGAACGGCGCTCCAACTCCCGCGCTTGGCGTCACGTTCGATATCACCGGCACCGGCCCACTGATCAAGCTCAACAACGCTCCGCTTGAACCCGCTGCCGTCAATGTCACGTCTTTGGCGATCGCTCCCAAAACACCCGCCGTGTTCGTCACCCAGACCACCACGTTGAAGTGCTGACCCACCGTCACGGTTTGTGACAACGAATACGTTCCAGCGCTCAAGACCGCCGGGCTCTGCACCTGGATCGCTGTCGTGGCCGAGATCGGCGATACGATCGGGCTCAGGTTGATGTCATACCCATTCACCAAACCACTAAAGCCCAACGCGCCTGGCCCACTCGCTGTGTATGTGTATGTGTAGAGCTTGGTCGCTCCTGGCGCCAACGTCACAAAGTTCGACGCTGTGCTGGTCCCAAAGGTCGCTGATCCCGATCCAAAGGCTGTCAGGTTGGACGCTGTCACGGTCAAGGCATTGCCTAGGCCCACATTCGACGCCGTCAGATACACCGTGATCTGCTGGCCCACCGACACGGTCTGGGGGGTCATCGTCAAGGACAAGACCGCCAAATTGGCCTGCGCAAAGATGTTCACTCCGTTGGACTGGTTCGATGTCACCGCCAACGCCGATCCTGTGTTGGCGTCCAACCCTGTCGCCGAGGCCGAGAAGGTCGCCACCACTGGCGCCACATTGCCCGCCAAGAAGGTGTATGTGAAGGCGTAGCTCGCGTTGTTGACCAAGGTCACTGGCCCAGGATTCAACAAGCTCATCCCCGTGGCATACGCCACGTTGTTGGGATACATCGGCGTTGCTGCCACATTCATCGCGGTCGCTTGGCCAGTGTTTTGCACCGACATCACCACAGTGAGTGGCGCTCCTGTGCCCGCGGTCGAAGGCAGAGCCAATGGATTGCTGGCCACCAGATTGGCGGGAGCTTGGATCACCAGGTTAGGCGTGTTCGCCACGGCCGAATTAACCACCGTCACTGGATTGTTTGCGTCATACCCGCTGAAGTTGCCCTGCAAGACCACCGTTCCCGCGCCTGTGGCTGAATACCACCACGTGAACTGCGCTGTGCCGTTGTTGGCCAAGACCGCTGCCGAGGCCGGCAACGCGCTTTGCAACAACGCGCCACCACCCAAACCAAGGTCCACCAACACCGAAGGCGTCACCAAGATCGCGTCCGTGCCACCCGCGTTGGTCACGGTGGCCACAATCGTCAAAGGCTGACCCACGTTGCGTATCGCGCTGCTCAGACTGAATACCGCGCTCAAGCTTGGTGGTGCTTTCACCGTGATAACGTTGGATGCGCCAAACAAGGCACTGGTGAATAAGTTGTTGTTGTTCGCATCGCGACCGCTCGCCAACGCGTTGTAGCCCAAGGTGCCTGCGTTAGCCACCGCAATACCAGTGTAGGTGAAGTCAGCTGAGCTGTTGCCTGGCAAGCTCAAGTTCGCTGGGCTTGGGCCACTTAAGGTCGGCGAACCTGCTGTGCCATTGCGCACAAGCGTCGTGGGCGACACATTTGTCAAAGTCACCGCGCCACTGTTGCTAACCGTCAAGACCAAGGTGATCGGTTGGCCGATTGACGCGATGGTTGGCGCCAAGGTCATCGCCGTAACAGACAAATTAGCCGCGTTTTGCACAGTCGCAGAAAGCGATTGCACTTCGCCACTGCTAACCGCGCCCGCGTTAGAGCTGGCATCCGCCGTGAACGCGGACGCACCAGCGTTACTAAAGATATATCTAAAGGTGAAATTGGTTGAGCTGTTGGCCGGCAACGAAGCAACATTGGCGGGGGTCACTACGCCACTCAAAGAACCACCCGCCGTGCCGCTAAGGCCGGTGCTTGCTAACTGCACATTGGTCGCGCCAACCAACAGGTTCTGATTGGTGACCACCAAGACCGCGGTGACTTGCTGGCCAACCGTCGCGGTCAAGGGCGCGGGTGTTTGGAACACAGCGCTGAGCACAGGCAAGGTGCCGACCACCTGCGTGTTGCTAGAGTTGGTGATTCCGCTCGCGTAAACCACGCCACTGTTCGCGTCCGCGCCCGTTGCTGATGCGGTGAAGTAAATGCCCACGCCCGTGGCAGCCGCGCTATAGGTATAGGTGAAGCTGGTCGCGCTCCCGCCAACCAAGCTCGCTACCGAAGCAGGCAAGGGTCCACTCAGATAAGTGAATGTTGTTAGCTGACTGATGCCTGGCAACGGAGTGGCAACGACACCGCTGGCAGCGGCCGATCCAGCCGCATTGCTAACCGCCATCACCACGGTGACATAATTTCCAACCTGCACCGCTACGGGGCTGACGCTGATTGAAGCGGTCAGACTCACAGGATTTTGCACCACCACATTCGCGCTATTCGCCTGAGCACTTAAGAGGGCGACACCGCTATTCGCGTCTAGGCCGATAGCGCGGAGTGTCACGGCCACAGTTCCGGCAGACGTCGCGCTATAGGTGTAGGTAAAGGTCGTTGAAGCGCCGCCCGCAAGTACTGAAGCGGGCCACGTGATATTGGTAGGATTGTAGAACGCGATCGCCGTTCCCGACGGAAGTGGGATCGCAGATAAGGTCACGCCCGTGGCGGTCGCCAAACCAGTGTTATTCACTGTGACGATCGCGGTCACCAACTGACCCACCGAAACTTGAGTCGGCGCGACCCCTACACCGGCAAGCAGACTGGCTGGCGCTTGAATGGTCAACGCGGCGCTACCACGCGGCTGGCTGCTGATCGCGCCCAGCACAAAATCACTGCCCAAGGCCTGCGCCGAGAAGCTGATCACGCCCGCACCCGCGGCGCTATAGCTGTAAGTGAAGTCCGCAATAGCGCCCGCGACCAAGCTGATGCCAGCGGGGCTAGGGCCGCCCACTAACGTGACGGTAGCGCCACCCGAGCTAGTCACGGTCGACGCATTGATCGTCAAAGCTGTGCCAGCGCCCGTCGAAGTCACATGGAGGATTAAATCAAATTGTTGGCCTATCGAAAGCGGGCCGACAGGAACAATGCTAAAGCTACCCGCTGCCAAAGCCGCCTGCGCCACCACCGAGATTGAATTGGACTGACCGACGTACGAGGTGTAGGTCACACCACCCAGGGCATCTAATCCCGAAACCGACGCTGTGAAAAAGACGGGATTCGCAACTGCGGGGAACGTGTACACATACGTAAAGCTGGTGCTAGCCCCACCGCTCAATGTCGTTGTGGATGGAGGCAACGCGATGCTTGTCGCAGGAACAGCACCCGTGACCCCTGGTTGCAATGCACTCAAATTAAGGGCGGTGGACTGGCCAAGATTTTGAACGGCCAAGGTCACCGTCACTTGACC
Organism: candidate division FCPU426 bacterium; assembly: GCA_031365225.1. Classification (GTDB taxonomy): domain Bacteria; phylum Oederibacteriota; class JAJYGY01; order JAJYGY01; family DAIDJD01; genus JANLXT01. Next base: position 674 of record JANLXT010000098.1, on the reverse strand, counting down.
GCCGGTTCCGATTGGATGTGGCGCAGCAACCAAGGTATTCACGGTCAAGCTAACCGGAGCCAGAATACTAACGCCATTGGATGGCGACACAACGGTCGTGATCAAGCCACTGGACGCCTGGTCCGTGCCTGTCGCGTTGCCTTGCAGATAAAGTGTTCCGGTGCCCAGCGCCGTGTAGGTCCACGTGAATGTGTGAGACGAATTACCTGGAATATCAAAGGTGGCAGGGCTGGGGTTAGCGAGTGGGATCGCTCCACCAGGGCCGACGGCGGTCAAGATGCTAGGCTTGGTGCCCAACGAAAGCAGGTCACCGGTGTTGTTAACGATCATGCCAACCGTGAAGACCTGGCCCGTCACAAGCACCGACGGCGCCAAGCTCAGCGCCGAGTTGATGATCGCGGGCCTGTACACCAAAGCCGTTGTCGTAGAATTGGTCAGCGAAACAAGCGAATTGCCAGAATTGGCGTCGGTCCCAACGGCGTAAACATTGTAGGCAAGGCTCCACGGCGAGGCACCAGCAGTGCCGGTGACGTTAACGCCTGTATAGGTGAAAGAGCCTGTCGCGGTGGCCACAAGCGTTAGACTGCTGGGAACCGGGCCGACCAAAGCATTAGGCGAGGCGTTTCCAATCTTAATAGGTGAAGCGGGTGCCACACCATAGGCCGTTGCCTGGC
>JANLXT010000094.1:0-5125 GCA_031365225.1 candidate division FCPU426 bacterium | reverse complement strand
CCAACACGATAGGATGCAGGTCCAGTCCCTGGCTAAAGCTGGGATCGTTGAGCCACTGGCAAAGGCGTTCTACCAGATAAGCGCAATCTTCGTGCGGCGCGCCCAGGTAGGCGGCGACCCCCACGCCATGGCGGCGCAGCTGGCCGGCAAGGACGCCTTTGGGCAGTTGCAGCCCCTTTAAAAGCTGATCGTTAAAAACCAATATCTCGGCGGGCTGCAAAGCCCCCAAACCCCCGGGCGCGGCCAAACGGTCGGCCAATTGGTTGCAGGCTGCAAGCACGTTGTCGATCTCGACACCCAGATATTCTTTCGACAGCGGCAGTTGCAATTGGCCTTCCACCCGCTTCAGCACCTGGGCTTCGGTCAGGGTGTTGCCCTCAATGGCCGTGGTCGCCGCGGCCCCCTTGGCCAGGTACAGGTTCATCATCTGCCGCGCGGTGGCAGCTTTAAGGGGAACCCCCGCTATATGCTCACACTTAGACTTGATCTCGCCCAATGCCAGCCAAAGTGGCGGCTGGGCAAGATGAAGATCCAATTGAAAACGGATCCACGGATGTGTCTGCTCATATGTCTTCATTTATGTCTATATTATATACTGTAAAAGTGTTTATTTATAAGTATTTATTTAATTTAATGACCTTAAATGTCTATATAAATGTCCACAATATTGCTCATTAATTAAAAATATCCCCCCAAAAGCCGCGCGTGTACGTCGTCAGCTGAGATTGGAGAACCTGGCCTGATTGGATAGTCACGGCTTGGGCTCCTCGTCCGGCTTCTGATCAGGCCGCCCATGCCTAACGCCAACGCAAATCCAATTTAGGCGCACCGCTCAAATACCATTACTAGGAAGGTGAAATCATAGAAATTGGGATGGCTTATTTATAGCAACGTACGGGGGCCGGAAATGCCTGCCCCGGATTGACTACGCGACTTACGGCGCATGAATGATTTGATAGGAACTTGGATGGGTTGGATTTCACTGACTTACCCGGGGGTAATCAATCTTGCGCCACAACGGCGACAAACTCGCCAACAACTTTAAGTTCCCGGCAAGCCTCGCCGAACAGCTCAATGGTTTTAAAGCCCGGATCCTTCGAGCGTGGCTTAAGCAGGATCTTTGCGTGTTTCCAAACATCGCCCGCAGGCTCCTTTAGACTCTCATAAGCCTTTACCGTATACTGCCCACCACTACTATCATCTTGAATGTCCCGATGTTGAATAAGAAGCACCTTTCCCGCGCGACTGCCAGCAGGTGCCGGTTTAAAAAGGCACCAAGACCCGCTTGGGATTACCCGATTCATCGACTCCCCTACGACGCGACAGATGAAGTACCCTGGCTTGGGCCGGAAGACATCGGGTAGCGCCACCCATTGAAAGGCATCCGCTTGCTGGAAACCGCTAAAGCCACCGGCCGCGACCTTTAGGTCAAAGATGGGCACACAATTCTCGAACGGCACCGCTTCGTCCGAGCTGAGCACCTTGAACGGGATCTTGGTGATGGCCTTGGCTGCCGTGGGCGCTTGGCCCATGCGGGCTCGAAAGTAGGCGTTGGTCTCTGGGTCGACGCACCAGATATAACAACCTTTCATGCCGCGGGATAGCAGGGTTCGATAGGTGTTTCGGATAAGGGCATCAACAATCACTTTACCCGCGGCGCCCTGTTCCGATACGAGCTTTTTGTGGCCCTTCAAGGCCTTGTCCCGCGAAGGATGTTCCTCAGGGTGGATCTCAACGACACCATTTCGCACCAAAAGGTCCCGTCCGATGATCACGCCGATATAGTCGAGCTCTAGGCCTTGGGCGGTATGGATGCAGCCGATCTCATTGACGGACGATTCTTTGATCATCCATAAGGTGCTGTCATCGCTCAGGTTCCACTTGGCTTTGAAGCCTTGCTGGGGGAAACAAATATCGTAAGCGTTAGAATCAGTCTTACTGATCCAATCCCAGCAATAGCCAGCCACCATGCGGGCGCTGTTTCGTTCGATATTGCGCTCTAAGATCAGGTCGCGAAGTTCGTTCGGGCCGTCGACCACTTGAACGTCAAAATCCACCCCTTCTAAGGTGGGGTTCTCGGTTTCCTTTTGCTGTAAGGCGTCTTCGACCCAAGCCAAGAAGCCGTCTTGGCCGTTGCAGCGGAACTGGGTCGGTAATTCATAGTGTTCGACCGTAGCACCAAGCTCAGCCGCCCAGCGTTCGATCGAGGCTTTGTCGCCGATGTCTTTCATGGTCACTCGCTGGAACTCATCCAGAAAGAAGACCGTCAGCTTGCTGGCGTTGATCAGCTCTTTGATCTGGTTCTCGCCATCCACGCCGTAAAGGCCGGACTTCTCATTCAGACGATGAGCCTCGTCCACCAGTAGCGCATCGAAGAAATCCGCCTCTGTATTGATGAAAGAGCCGGAACCTTTGAAGAGATTGTTGATGTGGGTCTTTTTGAAGGTGCCAGTCAACTTGGCAGCGTAAACATCGCGCGGGGCCGCATTCTTCGACACGTATTGAACCATTTTGACGCGCTTGGTCAGCTCGACCAGCAGGTTCACGGCCACGACGCTCTTCCCTGTTCCTGGTCCGCCTTCCACCACCAAGACCCGCTTGCCACCGCTAGCCTCAGCCTCTGCAGCCTGGCGCAGGGCGCTTTCATAAACCAGCTTTTGCTCGTCGATCATCAAGAAGGCTTGGTTGCCTTTCAGGAGGCCGACCAGGTTATCGGCCAAGGACTTGGACGGGCGGATCTTGCCGCTGTCGACGCGGTAAAGCAGGTCCTTTTTGTCGCCGTGTCGGATGTATTGGCGGATAAAGCGCTGCAGCTTGGCAAAGTCTTCCTTCAAGAACAGCGGCGCCCGTTCTAAGTGCTCGCGGTAGTGTTCATCCATCAGCCCGGCCGGCTGATCGCAATTGTGCAGGTAGGCACAGGGGCGCAGGCTCACCTGGTCATCTTGCACCGTTCCATTGAAGTCCCGGAGCATGGCCGCATAGGTCCACGCCTGGTAAGAGGGATGGGCAACTTCGCGGACCCGCTGGCCCAGGTAAGTTCGGACAATGGCGTCCTTGTCGGTGGCTTGGGCTTTTTCCCACTGCTTGAGCTCGACGATCACCATGGTTTCACGGTCTTCGGCGTCTAGGCCGGACAGCATGAAGTCAATGCGTTTGGATGTCTGAGGGATCTTGAATTCAATGGCCACACCCGCATCAGCCGGGATATCGCGGTCGTCCAAAACGTTGCGCATGTACTGCAATGAGTTTCGCCACGAACGGACTTCGCTCTCACCGACGGAATGGCGGGCCTTGGCCTTAAAACTATCGAGCAAAATGCCGTCGATGCGGTTTTGCTTCACGTCTTCAACGAATCCGTCTTTGGTGGAACTATAGATCAGCAAACAGGGCTCCGGGGCGTGGCTTACAGCTCGTCGTATTTGAGGTTTTTACCCTTAGACTTTTCAACGGGGTATTTTAGCTCATTCTTGGCCAACTTGGTGGCCAGGGCTTCGGATAGGTTGATGTCGTTCATTTGGGCGAAACGCAGCAAGAAGAAATAAATGTCGGCTATTTCGTCGGAAACTTTTTCGCGGCCCAATGCACCTTGTTTTGGACCGTCTTAAAGAACTGGATGCTGATCTCTTGCGTCGGGTCGTAATCGATGCTGGTGGCGTAGATATCGGTGATCTTTTGATAGAAGCGCCGCTCGGACGTGCGGATGTCCTGGATGCGCCGGGTCAGCTCTTCGAAATAGTCAAAGGGCTGGTCGGGGTTCTTTAAGCGCTCGTCATCCAGCGTGAAGCCCTTGACGATGTATTCTCGCAGGCGCTGGGTGGCCCAGATGCGGAACTGGGTGGCAACAACGCTTCTTACCCTGTAGCCCACCGAGATGATCATATCGAGATTGTAGTAATCCACAGCCCGTTGGACTTCTCGTTTCCCCTCTTGCTGAACTAACAACTTTTGGTTGTGAGTTGCCGCTTGAGCCAGCTCACCATCCTCAAAAATGCTCAATATATGCTTGCTGATGTTTTGTTGAGACGTCTGAAACAGCTCTGCCATCTTTGGCTGAGTCAGCCAAACCGTCTCGCCCTCAAACCTCACCTCGATCTTCAGCTTGCCATCTTCTGTCTGATAGACGAGAAACTGGCCTTGAGAAGGCGGTGTCGGTTTGGCTTTGCTCATACCTTCTCCTGGCTAGGTGCCTTCAAAGAGTGACATTTTATCACCATCCAATCGTTCACAACCCCCAAACCACATCCCCCACTTCCTTACCGTCCTTCATCTCTGAAACCTTGCCCCCGTCATCCACCCCATTCGCACCCACGCCATAGAGCTTGAGAACCTTGCCCTGGCGCAGCAGCTTGAAGGGCTGGCCGCTGTTGGGGTCCGTGATGGCTTCACCGGTCCCTAAGTCCTCTATCTTGGCCGGCCAACCTGGCTTTTTGGACTGCTTGGCCTTCACTGCCAGCAACGCCAGGCGCTGATTGGCCTGGTCGGTCAGAGACTTATCGAACATGCTCACGCCCTTAAAGTTGATATTCTGCGATAACATCCAGCGCCGCTCACCAAGCTGTGATTGTTGGTCGCTTTGACGCTTGGCCAGCGCTTGTCGCTCAGCGACAGAACCTTGATAGATCCGCATCAGCGAGCGGTTGTAGGCTAGGTCCTCGGCGACTTCCCAGCCAAAGACGGGCCAATAGATGTACAACCAGGCTTTGTTGGCGGCGGTGATGTCATTCGCAACGACCTTAGACAGGCCGTGCGTAAAAAATTGCAACGAGCCGCCAAAATGCTCGCGCTTGAGCGCGGTCATCACATGGGTGACAGGCGCGGCCGGATCCAAAGACGCGGCCCACTTGCTGGCCCCTTTGCGCAGGACCACCCGCGCCGCGTTGAGCGTGATCTTGTCGATGGCCACCGCCACCATCGACGAGACCAAAAATGGCTCTTGCCGCACCGCCTGTGCCAGCCACAGACCCTTGGCGATGCGCGCCTCAGCCGCGGCGACCTTGCCTTGCCCAGCCAGCAGGGCCGCTTCGGCCGCGTTAAGGCGGGCCAACTTTAAATAATTTGTGTAGCGAGGGATCTCGATCTGATACTGGGGCTTGTTGTGATCGACCATCCAATCGGTGGCCGGCGG
>JANLXT010000093.1:0-2368 GCA_031365225.1 candidate division FCPU426 bacterium | reverse complement strand
CCGCGCGGTGATCTTTGATTGTTTGGTGGCCTACACCCCCACGGCGACGCGCACGGCTTCGGCGACCCGTACCATCAGCCCCACTTTTAGCACGAGCCCCACTTTTTCTGTCAGCCCAACGATCAGCGTCACGCCGACGATCTCGCCGACCTTTAGCATCAGCGCGACTTTTAGCCCTAGCCCCACGGCATCACAGACGCCCACACCCGCCCCGTTCCCGTTCAGCGACGCGCTCGAGACAGGTGGCGCGGCTTTTGTCCCCACGGGCATGTGGCATCTGGTGGACACGGCGAGCGCCAATCCTTACGCGCTGGCCAATAGCCCGACGCATAGTTTTTGGTATGGTCAGGACGGCACGGGCAACTACGACAATGGCGCGACCAACACTGGCACCTTGACGATGCCAATTCTAGGCATACCCGCGGGCTCGACGACCCCCGAGCTGCGCTTTAACAGCTGGTATCAGACCGAATCGACCAGCGCTACCTATGACCAACGTTGGGTGCAGATCTCGGTCAATGGCGGCGCCTTTGTCAATCTGACTCAGTTCTCGCTGGACACGATGTCAGTCTGGCTGCCCAAGACGATCTCGTTGAGCGCCTACAAAGGCGCCAATGTCCAATTGCGCTTTTTCTTCAATACGGTTGACACAGCAGGGAACAATTGGCGTGGTTGGTATGTCGACGATGTGCAGGTGGCTGATTTCGCGTCTTCGCCGACACCGACGCGCACCCCAAGTCCGAATGTTAGCCCAACGCCCACCCGAACCATCAGCGCCACACGCACCCCTAGCCCCATCGTGAGCGCGACACCCAGTCGCACGGCAAGCCCGACACCCACGACCATCCCTACACCCGTCGTGATAGGCTTCCCCTATTTCACGAGCTTTGAGTCAGGTAGCTTTGGACTTGAGTGGCAAGTCGGTGGCAGCGGACCCATGCGCAGCCAGGTGCTTGGTAGCAGTATCCCTTATGCGGGCGCTTGGCACGTCGTGATGGACAGCGCTGTGGCGTCCACCTATGCCCTCAATGAGATGACTTTAGCCATTAATTTGACGGGACAACCGCAGGCTTGGTTGACATTCTGGGCCAAGGACCTTGCCGATGAAGAAGAGGCCTTGCCCGCATCTTTTGTGGGGCAAGCCAACGGCGATGGTGTGTCAATCAGTCAAGATGGGATCAATTGGGTGCGCTTGGTCTCGCTGCCCAATGGCACGGTCTACGGGTACTTTGCCTATGACCTTTTAGCCGCCGGCGCGTCCGCCGGCTTTAGCGATTACAGCGCGGTGCGCATCAAGTTTCAGCAATATGACAACAATTCTGTAGCGGGGAATGATGGACGAAGCTTTGACGATATCACCGTGAACGTCCTGCCGCCCACCTTTACCCCGACGCCCAGCCGCACCGTGACGCAGACGCGGACGCCGAGCCCGACGTTTAGCGTTAGCCCGACGATCTCTCAGACAGGGACGATCTCGCCAACCTTCACTATTTCGCCCACGTTCAGCGTCAGCCCTACCATCAGCCCCACCTGGTCGCCGGCCCCTACACCGGCCTGCACGATGACCACGGGGCAGGCTGCCTCGTTCGCCTTAGGGCAAAGCGTCTTGACGAGCACCGGCGCCAACGCCGGCGGGCTGAGCGCGTCTTCTATGAACAGCCCCTACCATATCGCCATCGGCGCAGGCAGGCTCTTTATGGCCGATAGAAATAACAATCGCGTGTTGGTCTGGAACAGCATTCCCTCGAGCATGAATCAGCCAGCCGACCTGGTACTTGGCCAGCCCAACTTTACGAGCAGCGCTGTTGGAACCAGTGCTCAGACCATGAACGGGCCCGTGAGCGTCGCGACAGATGGCACGCGTTTGGTGGTGTCCGATGTGAATAATAACCGAGTCCTGATCTGGAACAGCCTGCCCACGGTGACTCAGCAAGCCGCCGACATCGTGCTGGGGCAGCCAAACTTCACGTCCGGCATCGCAAATAACGGGGGCTTGAGTGGCGCCACCTTGAGCGCGCCCTTCGGAGCCCTTTTCGCCGCCGGAAAATTCTTTGTGACGGACTACACCAACAATCGGGTGTTGATCTGGAACAGCTTCCCCACAGTGACCCAACAAGCAGCCGATCTGGTCATCGGCCAGCCCAACCTGAGCTCGGGTACTGGCGCCACGACGGCGACAGGTTATGCCAATCCGATCGCGCTGCTTTACGATGGCGCGCGCCTTTATGTCTCCGATTGGAGCAATCACCGCGTCATGATCTACAATTCGATCCCCGTATCGAATGGCGCGGCGGCTAATTTAGTCTTAGGGCAACCTAATTTTAGCTCTGGCACACCCGCCGCGGGGGCTGGCGGGCTAAATGCTCCC
>JANLXT010000060.1:0-3173 GCA_031365225.1 candidate division FCPU426 bacterium | reverse complement strand
TGGAGCCCGTCACCCAGCCCCAGTCCTACTCGAAGTGTGACGCCTAGCCCTAGTCCCACAGGATCTGTGAGCGCCTCGCCCACCCGTAGCGTTACCGCGACAGTGACCCCGACGAGCACGCCCAGCGCGTCCCCCTCGGCGACTAACACGGTTTCGCCAACGCGCACCGTCACACCAAGCGCCTCGATCACTCAAAGCCCTGGAAGCACGCTGACAAGCAGCGTGACCAGGACCCAGACCGCCACGGCGTCCCCAAGCGTGTCGCCTTCGATTACAAGAACAGTGACTTCGACCCAGACGGCGACAGGGACGCCCAGCGCCACACGTAGCGCCAGCCCTAGCCCCAGCGTGACGCCAAGCTGGACCGCGTCGCCGGCTTTTACACCGACCGCGTCTGCGACGCCGAGTCCGAGCTTTACCCAGAGCGTGACGGCGTCTATCACGCGCACGACGACTTCGACCCGAACTGTCACATCCACAGTGACCCCAAGTCGGACGCGGACCACGAGTGTGACACCTTCGCTGACAAGGACCGCGAGCCGTACACGAACGGCAAGCCCCACAGCGACCCTGACGGCAAGCCCAAGTGCCAGCCCGAGCGTGACCCCTTATTTTTCGATGACCGTTAGCGCGACGATCTCGCCGACTTTTAGCGTTAGCCCTACGCAGTTGCCGTGGTCCCAGCAAAAACTAATCTTGGTCAAAGGGATCTATCCCAATCCGTTTGTGGATAGAGCTTATATATATTTCACTATGCGAGAAGATGCCGAAGTGACTCTCGGGATCTATAACGTGGCTGGCGAACCTATCCGAACCCAGGCCGCTTCGGCCAAAACTGGCAAGAATTTGATGACCTGGGAAGGCGTGAACGCCGATGGGTCGCGCTGCGCCAGCGGGGTCTATATCCTGCGCTTTAAGGGCAAAGGGGTTGATGGCACCGAAGAAGACTTTTGGGAAACCGCGGTGATTGCCCGCTGATCGATAGGAAACTGAGATTTAACGAAAAACCGCCGAAAAAGGCGGTTTTTTTGTGTTTTAATCGTCTTGTGATATGGAACACAACGTGACCACGCTTACAGATAAAGGAGATTTAAGAGTGTCTAATAGTCGCCAATGAGACTTAGATGCAAGCTCTGGCTGACGCTTTGTTTGGCCATGGCGACATTATTTTTGACCACGCCTAGCAGTGGGGCAATCACGACCGATTCGACCTCGTCGATTTCGTCGGATGGCATCACTGTGACCTTTAATCACACGATGGGATCTGGGACAAACGGTTTTGTTGTTGTGGGTGTGGCCATTGGTGGCGATAGGACAGTAAGCAACATTACGTACGGCGGCGTGACGATGACATCGCGGGTGTCGGTGATTGACGCGGGCAATGGTGTGCGAGTCGTTTTGTGGACTTATTCCGCGCCAGCAGCCGGAACCAACGCAGTGGTCATCACCTCTTCCGGCGGTGGCAGGCCAGTGGTCGCTGGCGCCAGCAGTTATTTTGGTGTGGATACTGTCGGGTACACGGGATCGGCAAGTAACAGTGCGTTGAATAGCATTACGCTTTCGGCGACTACGACCATGGATAATAGTCTTTTGGTCGGGCTTGAAGCAAGTGACAGCACCACCGCCAATCAGACGCGTGGCAATGGCCTGGCGCAACTATGGACCGAACAGGGAACGCAAGGGATTGGTGTGGTTGAAGGTGTCATGTTTTCAAAAACGACCACAACGTTTGGTTCGTACAATCTACCGATCTATTCCGCGGTGTTGGGTGTCAATACGATCGGGGCGATTGAACTGCTACCCTATCTTTTCACACCAACGCCATCGGTGACGCCTTCGATCACAGCCACCATAACTCAAACTGGTACGCCCACAGGTACCGCTAGCCATTCGCCAACCGTAACTCAAACCATCACGCCCACGGCGACCCAGACAATCACACCCACGGTTACGCAAACCGTCACGCCTACTGTTACGCCTACCATGACCCAAACCATCACACAGACGGTGACTCAGACGATTACGCCTACGATCACCGAGACCGCCACGCCATCGGCTACGCCTAGCAACACCGAGTCGGTGACGCCGACAATATCACCCACGGTCACGCAAACTATCACGCAGACCGTGACTCAAACCATCACACAAACTGTCACGCGGACGATCACCGAAACCGCTACGTCTGCAGCGACACCGAGTAGCACGCCGTCTTGGACCGCATCGCCCAACGATACCCATACCATCACAATGACGAATTCACCAACACCCACCGTGACCGAAACGGCCACGCCTTCGGCTACACCCAGCAATACCCAGTCTGTGACGCAGACGAGTACAGAATCGAGTACGCCTACGGTGACCGAGACGATCACGCCTACAAACACTGAAAGCATCACGCCCACGGTGACCCAGACAATCACGCCTACGATCACGGAAAGCATCACGCTCACAGTCACTCAGTCGATTACGCCTACGGTCACTGAGACAATCACGCAAACCGTGACGCAGACAATTACCGAAACTGCCACGTCTTCAGCGACACCGAGTAGCACGCCGTCTTGGACCGCGTCGCCCGATGATACCCATACGATTACAATGACCAATTCGCCAACGCCCACCGTGACCGAGACTGTCACGCCTTCGGCTACACCTAGCAACACCCCGTCGGTGACGGAGACTATCACCGAGACAGCCACGCCTTCAGCGACACCGAGCAATACGCAGTCGGTGACGCAAACGGAGACTGAGACTGCTACGCCTTCAGCGACGCCTAGTAGCACTCAATCAGTGACCGAGACGGTTACCGAGACTGCTACGCCTTCAGCGACACCGAGCAATACGCAGTCTGTGACGCAAACGGAGACTGAGATTGCTACGCCTTCAGCGACGCCAAGCAGCACCCAGTCTGTGACGGAGACCATCACTGAGACGGCCACGCCATCGGCGACACCTAGCAGCACTCAATCAGTGACCGAGACCATCACTGAGACGGCCACGCCATCGGCGACACCTAGCAGCACTCCAACTTGGACTGCGTCGCCCAACGACACTCACACCATCACCCAAACAATGTCGCCGACGCCGACTGAGAGCGCGAGTCCGACGGTGACCCAAACCGCTACGTTCACGGCGACGGCGACCCAGACCCCTAGCTCGACGCCCAGCTTCACAGA
>JANLXT010000339.1:0-7450 GCA_031365225.1 candidate division FCPU426 bacterium | reverse complement strand
TCGGATTGCAGGCGCCAAGGATCAAGTACGGTGCGGTCTCGACCGATAGCTTCTGCCGTAGCGTCGCCTGTACGTCGTTAGCAGCCCTTGAAGACTTCATCCCCCCTTTTTTAAATTATCCAGTTTTGGGGCTGAACGGTCCTGATCACACAATGTAAGTTCTTGCAATTTATTAATTAGTTACTATAATACAAGTTATGAAGAAACGACGTCTCGCTGGCCTTTTAGGCCGCTATCTCAAGTTGTTCCCAGCCGTGGCTCTTTTGGGGCCAAGGCAGTGCGGCAAAACCACCCTAGCTCGTTCGCTCGGAGGGCGCTATTTTGATCTTGAGGACCCGGCTGAGCGATTGCGCCTTGATCTAGAATGGGACGGCCTTGTGGCGGGTCGCGCGCTCGTTGTTTTTGATGAGGCCCAGGAGTATCCACTGCTTTTTGCGCGTTTGCGTGGCGCCATTGATTCGGATCGCCGGCGAAAAGGGCGTTTTCTTCTATTGGGTTCGGTCTCTCCGGTTCTCATGACAAAAGTGTCGGAATCGTTGGCCGGACGACTGGGCATGCTCGAGCTAAGCCCGTTCTTGATATCAGAGCTTGCGTCATCCGAGCTTAACCGCCTTTGGCTTTGCGGAGGCTTTCCTGACGGGGGCGCCCTGAGATCGAGCGGCTTTGGTCCGTGGCAACAGTCGTATTTACAAACATTGACTCAGCGCGACCTGCCAGCGTGGGGCCTACCCGCTAAACCGGGGGTGGCGTTGCGCTTGCTGCATATGATCGCAGCATCCCAAGGGTCCATATGGAACGCCTCCCAAATCGGGGGAAGCCTAGGCTTGAACTACAATACGATCAATACCTATACCGAGTTTCTCGAGGGCAGCTTCCTGGTGCGGCGCCTGCAGCCGTGGCACGCGAATCTACCCAAGCGACTTGTAAAGCACCCCAAAGTCTTTATGCGGGATAGTGGGCTGCTGCATCATTTGCTCGGGGTGAATAGCGGGGCCCAGCTTTTGAAACAGCCTTGGGTGGGAGCGAGTTGGGAAGGTTTTGTCATCGAGCAGCTATTGGGGCACTTGCAGGCGATCGGTAAACGCGTGCAGCCCTATTTCTTTAGGACAAGTGATGGTTATGAGGTGGATCTGCTGCTGCAATCAGAAACAGGTTTGCACGCGGTCGAGGTCAAGTTAACATCCCAACCACAGTCTGGTGATTTAGAACGGGCACGAAAAGCGGCTTCGATGGTAGGCGCCAAAACGCTGACCCTGATCTGCACTAAAGACCTAACAAGACCTTCGGTGGCAAAAGAACAAGTGCTGACACTCAATTCAGCCTTAAAGCGAATAGGTGATCTAGCGTGAGCGCGGGCTTTGCTTGCGCCAGGCGCCGAGACTGGAGCCAAGGACGGGGTGGACCCGCTGCGACATGCGCGCGTCGCCAAGGGGCATCCTTTCGGCCCGCATTGGTGACCTGGCATTGATTCAAGCTGGTTTTCGGGGCTTTCGGTCGGGGTCTTTAGTGCCTTGCTCTTTGGCTTACGCCTGCTGATAATTTAGGCATGTACTTTAAAATTTTAAGTCGTGTCATCGCCATCGTTGCTGTCGCCGCAAGCTTACCCTTGCGCGCGGCCACGCTCTTTAATTTTGATTTTCCCTGGAATGATTCAAGCGTGAATGCCCTCAGTTTGCAAGCCTTGCAGCCGGGCCGGGCTGGGGCGGATGGCTTTGTGAGCGTGGATGGGGCGGGACATTTGGCCACCAGCGCGGGCCGCATACGGTTTTGGGGCACCAACACGACCTTCAGCGCCAATTTTCCGAGCAACGCGGACGCAGTGCAGGTGGCGGGACGCCTGGCAAAACTTGGTTTCAACATTGTGCGTTTTCATCACATGGACAGCCAATGGTCCGGGCTCTGGGGTTCTTTGCCCGACCGCGCGCTCAACAGCACCAACATCGCCCGCATGGATTATTTTATCGATCAGCTGGCGGCGAAGGGCATTTATAGCAATCTGAACCTGGTGGTGTCACGGCCTTTTGAGCCCGGAACTGAACTGGACAGCAGCATCAGTGGCATCAGCGATACCAAGATCCGCGCCGCGCTGGGCTTTTTTGACCCGGCCCAGTTGGCCTTGCAAAAGCAGTTTGCCAACGACCTGCTTAATCACGTCAATCCTTACACCGGCAACGCCTACAAAGACGAGCCCGCGCTGGCGTTTATTGAGATCAATAACGAGAACGGGCTTGTGCAAGCGTTTAAGAGCCAACAACTAGATGGTTTGCCAGCGTATTACACCAATCTTTTAAACCAACAATGGGTTTTGTGGTTGCAAAGCAAATATGGCACGCACGCGGCCTTGGCAAGCGCTTGGGGTGCCAGCAGCACGGCGTTGGGCACCGAGAAGATGATCAACGGTACTTTTATCACCAACACGGCGTCTTGGAATCTTGAGCACAACGGCACCCCCCTGCCCGTGGCCACAGTCAGCGCGGTGCCTGATGGGGTGGGCGGCACCAATGTGGCCAAGATAATCCTGACCAGTCCTGGTAGCGCCAATTGGAGCGTGCAGTTCAATCAAGGCGGGCGCTCTGTGACAGGCGGCGCGCCTTACACGCTTGGCTTTTGGGCCAAAGCCGACGCGGCCAAGACCATCAGCGTGGATCTAGGCATGGACCATACGCCTTGGGGCAATCTTGGATTTAACACCAACCTTAACCTGACCACGGTCTGGCAGTATTTTGAATATACGTTTTTACCCAACGCGACCGATGTCGACGCCCGGATCAATTTTAGCAGCATGGGATTGTTGACGGGCATCGTCTGGTTGGGAAACATCAGCCTGAAACCTGGGGGCGTGGTCGGATTTTATCCCGGTGAGGATCTGGACAGCTCGGTCATGCGTAATTTTCTCTATTCTGGCGAGACCGTGGCGCGCACCACCGAGGCACTCAAAGACTGGCTGCGCTTTCTGCTGGCGACCGAAGAGACCTATTGGATCGCCATGCGCGATCACGTCAAGAGTGTGATCGGCGCCAAAAGTCTGGTGATGGGGACCGTGCAGGGCTGCAGCACGCCCAATCTGCAGGCGGCCTTTGACGTGATCGACACGCATTACTACTGGCAGCACCCCTCATTTCCTAGCGTGGCCTGGGACGCTATTGACTGGAATGTGCTCAACGACCCCATGGTTAATAACGCGGGCGGTAGCGTGATGGCGAGCCTTGGTGTGCGCACGGTGCTGGGTAAGCCCAGCTCGTGCACCGAGGTCAACACACCTTTTCCTAACACCTTCGAGGCCGACATCTTTTTGCTGAGCGCGGCGTATGGCGGCTTGCAAGACTTTGACGCGATCTATCCCTTTGACTATTGGGGCACCAACACCAGCTGGGCCGCGACGGGAGTCAATAATTTATTTAGTGTATCAAACAACCCCGTCAAGATGGCTGGTATGCAGGCTGCCAGCCTGGCATTTCGCAGGGGGGATTTTGCGCCTGGCCAACAATTGATCGCCGCGCCCATGACACGCGCCAATGAGATCGATCAGCTCGTGAACGCCTCGGCCTGGAGCTTGGTCAACGCTCAAACCGCGGGTGAAGATCCTCGCGCCGCGTTGATCCATCGGGTGCGCCAGGTCATCGAGGGCCAGAGCGTGCCAGGAGGCAGTTTAGCGCCAGGCAGCACTAGCGTCAGCGCTCCCGTGCTGGCTTCGGACACAGGCCAATTGAATTGGGATCAAAGCCAAGCGGCTTTTGGGCTAGTCACCGGCGACAGTCCGCGAAGTCAGTTTGCGGCAGGTTTCTTTAACGGTCGCAGCGTGGCGCTGGTCGGCTTGACTTTCAGCGCGGTCAGCTCATTGCAAGGTGGCGATTATGCGGTGCTGGCCCTCAGCTCTTTGGATCACCAAGACCTGAGCGTCACGGCCAGCGCTTTGCTGACAGTGCTGGGTACTCAGCGCAATACGGGCAGCAATTACTATCAGTATCCAAGCACGCCCATCAGCTTTCCGCCCGCCAAAGGGGCCCTGGTGACCTTGCGCAATCAATGGGGAAGCGGCCCCGCGCAGGTGGAGGGCGTCAGCGTGACGGTGACCCTGGCCTATCCCGGTGCCGATACGCAGGTCTGGGCTTTGGACAAGACGGGTGCGCGTGCCACGGTCGTGCCCGTGATCAATGCGGCAGGCAAGGCCCAGGTTCAAGTTGGTTCGGCGTACCAAGCGATGCATTATGAGATTGTGGTCAATGTCCTCAGCCCCACGCCGACGCCTAGCCCTACGCTTACACCCAGCCCCACACCCGTTGCCACCGCCACCGTCACACCGTCACCCGCGGTGGTGGATCCTGGTGGACCCCTAAAAGTTCTGCGGTCCGAGCCTGTCCCTCAGCCTCAAGCTGGGCTTGGCTTAAATTTAGCGGTCAATCTAGAAGGCGGCGCGGGGAGCTTGCAGGTCAAGATCTATAGCAGTGGCTATAGTTTGATCGCCCAGGCTCAGGCCCCAGGGCCGTTTGGAGCTGGTTGGAGCAGCGCGCGATTTAGCGGCTTGGACTTGGCCAATGGCACCTATTTTTATGTGGTCGAAGCCTGTCGCGGGACGGTTTGCGGGCGCGCCCAAGCAAAAAGACTAGTGATTTTGAGGTAATGACGCATTCTTTAGTACCTTGCCCTTTGGCCCCTCTCTGCCGATAATCTAGCCATGCTGCTTAAACGTCTGCGTGATTTTTTTACCGGATTGGGAGACTTTGCCTCGTTTGCTTGGCGGTCCACCATCAAGGGTATCCGTGAGCCGATCCGTCCGATCGAGCTCTTAGAGAGCTTTTATGTCATCGGCTATCAGACCTTGCCCGTGGTGCTTTTTGCGGGATTTTTTGCCGGTTTGTCCCAGACCCTCTTTTTAGAGGGTGAGCTGGATGACTATGGCGCCAAGATGACGATTGGGCGCGTGCTGGGTGTGACCGCCATCCGCGAGCTGGGACCCTTGGTGGTGTCGCTGATGCTGATCGGGCGCGTGGGCGCCAGCATCGCCGCCGAGCTGGGTAGCATGAAGGTCAACAATCAGGTGGATGCCATCATCGCCCTGGGCCAAGACCCCGAGCGCAAGTTGGCCAGTCCCCGCATCTGGGGCATGACCTTGATCGCCATGCCCGTGGTCCTGCTGACCAACCTTGTCATCTTGCTGGGTGGCTGGGTGGTCACCACCGTGTCGACGCGCATGTACTGGTACCAAGCGTCCATGGCAGTTTACTATCGCCATGTCAGCAGCAGTTTGGTCAAGCCGTTCTTTTTTGGGTGGATGATCGCCACCATCGCCTGCTATTACGGTTTGCGCGCCCAAGGGGGCGTGCGCGGTGTGGGCGAGGCCGTCAGTCAATCGGTGGTCACCGCGTGCATCTGGCTTTTTGTCGTCAACGCGTTGTTGGGGATCGTCATGCTTGCATGGACAGGGGTTTAAGATGAGCCCTAACGCCACCGCGACCAAGACCTTGGTCCGCTTTGACAAGGTACATTTTGCTTATGGCGACGCCAAGATATTGCAGGACGTAAACTTTGAAGTGCGCGAAGGCGAAGTCTTGGTTATCTTGGGCGGCTCGGGCAGCGGCAAAAGCACCATCCTGCGCTTATTGATGGGTTTGATCGACGCTGACCAAGGGGAAGTTGTCTTTGATGGCGAGGATCTTTGCAAAGCCGACGAAGAGCGCTTGGTGCAGGTGCGCCACCGCATGGGCATGGTCTTTCAAGAGGGCGCCCTCTTTGATAGCCTGACCGTCGGCGAGAACGTGGGCTATTATCTTTTTGAGCACGAATTGCGCAAGAAAGGCGACGAGCCAGAAGTCGAACGGCGCGTGCGCGAAGTACTGCGTCTGGTCGGTTTAGAGCGCGCTATCGACATGATGCCCAGCGAGCTGTCGGGGGGCATGCGCCGGCGTGTGGCCGCGGCTCGCACGTTGATCTACCATCCCGCGTTGATCCTTTATGACGAGCCCACCACGGGCTTGGATCCGGCGACCTGCGAAAATTTTTGCGGCGTGATGCAGGATATTAAAAAAGAAAAAGGTGTCACCAGCATTCTCGTGACCCACAACATGGAAGATGCCTGGGCCGTGGGCGACAAGTTCTTGCTCTTGCGGGCTGGCAAGGTGCTTTGGCAGGGAAGCGCGGAAGAGCTTAAGAAAAAGCCAGAAGACGCGCTGATGCGGTTTTTTAGGGGCGAGGATCTATGAAGCGAAGTCTAAATATAGCCAGGATGAACACCAGGGTGGGCGTGATGGCCTTGGCCGCTTTTGCTATCTTGGTTTGGGTGCTTTTTTTTCCTGTGCGTGGTGTCAGCCCTTTTAGTGACAAGATCACTGTCACCGGCTACTACGATCGCGTGGATGGCTTACGCCGCAACGCTCCTGTCTATTTTAGAGGGATCGAAGTCGGGTCGGTGGACAGCGTTGAGATCGCCCCCGGTCGCACCCAGGCGCCGCTTAAAGTGGTCGTGGGCGTTGAGCGCCGAGTGGTGCATCTGTTGCCCAAGAACACGCGCATGGAGATCGTGGCACGCGGCCTTTTGGGCGACGTTTTTGTGGACCTGGTGCCGAGCGAGACCACGGGTAACTTTACAATGATCGCCAACGGGGATGAGCTAGCGACCAAGCCTTATGAATCGGTGCTCTCTGGCATGAACGATATCGCCAGCGAGGTGCGCTTGGCCATGGTCAAGGTCAACACCTTGTTGGCCAAGGCCCAGTCGCCCAACACCAGCGTCGGCCGTCTCTTGAATGAGGATGACCTCTATCGTGAGCTGGTCGCCGCCGTGCGCGAGCTTAAGATCGTGGCCCAGCGAGTTGGCGCTATCGAAAAGACTATCAACGAGAAGCTCTTGGACCCCAAGACCAAAGAGAGCGTGGACAAGGCGGTGGCCACGGCCCAACGGGTGCTTAACAGCGCGGACACCTTGACCGCCAAGGCCGCCAATGTGCGTTGGCACCTGACGTTAGGTACCAACAAGTACGAAGGACCGCTCTATTCGGCCACCGCAGGCTTGCGCATCATCCCTAACAAGGACCGCTATTACTATGGTGGCTTAGAGTGGTTTAATCAGCTGGCGGCGCATGGTGCCAGCGATAAATTGTCGGGTGGCTTCGCGGGCTATGACGCCGCGCTGGGCTTTCGAGTGTTAAAGAGTCCTGTGTTCTTTAGAGGCGGGCTCAAACGCACCAACGTGAGCACGGGCTTGGACTTGCGGCTACAAGAATTGGCCTCGTGGTTGCCCGTCGAGCTAACCGCGGATGCCTATCGCTTTAGCCAACCCGTCGGTCAATTTGACTTGGGCGCCAGCCTGGCGTTCATGCAAGCCTTCCGTCTGACGGGTGGCGTCGACGACATCGGCAACACCCCTCGCTACCGCGCGGGCCTGACCATCATCTATGACGACGAAGATTTGACGAGTATTTTGGTTAAGGCGGGATCGGGGCTGTAGGGCCAT
>JANLXT010000311.1:0-1241 GCA_031365225.1 candidate division FCPU426 bacterium | reverse complement strand
TTCGATCGCCTGACCGGTGCGCTCGCTGAGCGATTCGACAAAGCCAGCTACTTTTTGGGTGGCCGTGGTGGCGGCCTCGGCCAGACGTCGGATCTCTTCGGCCACTACCGCGAACCCTTTGCCTTGCTCACCTGCTCGAGCGGCTTCGATCGCCGCGTTGAGGGCCAACATGTTGGTCTTGCGCGCGATGATCAAAATGCTCTCAATCACTGGTCCGACTTCTTTGCTGCTAGACGCCAAGCTGTCCACAACCTTGGTGCCTTGTTCTAAGGCATCTTTGATGCTCAACAAAGTTTGTATCTCGTGAGCGACCAAAGCCCCATCACTCTCGGCATTGCGCAAGAGCTCGGCATTGCTACCGCCTGCTTCTTCGCCCCGGTCCCCAATTTTTTTAGCGACCGTACCAAGCTCGATCGCCAACTTGCTGGCGTGCTGCAACGCCGCTTCTTGTGATTTAAAATCACGGATGAGCGCCTCGATCGAAGCCTCAAGCTCGGCGGGCACACTTTCTTTAGCGGGCGCGACGTTTACCAAAGGGGGGAGGCTAGGCCTGGCCACAGCGACGCTAGGGCTGGTCGTGGCTGGCAAAGCTACACTCTCTCGCCGTTCAGACAGCTTGGCAAAACCAGCACCCAAAGCGCCCACAGCCGCGCCTAGCCCCAGACCCACACCACCGCTGAGCCAATCTGCGCCAAGCGTCGCGACCGCGGTCCAGGCCAAAAGCCCGGCGCCCGCGCCGATTCCAGCCCAAAATATCACAGGTTTGTCCCGCACGCTCAGCCCTTCTTGACCAAGGTCAGCACGTTGTGCCCACCATCGTGGGTATGATGGACGCTGTCCATCAAGGTGTGCATCAAATAGACACCCAGTCCACCATTGCGCCGCTCAAGGATATGCTGATCCAAGTCCACTTGGGGCACAGCCTTCATCTCGAAAGGTTGACCTTGATCACGCAAGATGATGGTCACCTGACCTGGTTGAGCGCGAAGCTCTATGTCGACGTTCT
Organism: candidate division FCPU426 bacterium; assembly: GCA_031365225.1. Taxonomy (GTDB): domain Bacteria; phylum Oederibacteriota; class JAJYGY01; order JAJYGY01; family DAIDJD01; genus JANLXT01. The sequence goes on along the minus strand of JANLXT010000311.1, from coordinate 235 downwards.
TGCGCGCGTCAAATTGATAGGCGTGCTCCACGACATTGGTCACCGCCTCATCGGCCGCGAGCTCAATATCGTTGACCACATCCTCACTGCATCCTGTCTCTCGCAAAACCGTGGTGATGAATACGCGGACCGCGCTCAATAAATTGACATCCGCCGGAAATGACACGCGGGTGATCCTGATTTGCGCCGCGGCCGCTGTTTCGCTCTTGCGCAAGATGATCGCGTGAGCCCACTT
>JANLXT010000291.1:0-6022 GCA_031365225.1 candidate division FCPU426 bacterium | reverse complement strand
AAATCTTTTGGCCCAAAAAGAGCCGCTAGGCTGGCGGGATTTCCAGCCATTCTGAAATTTTCTGCACCGTACGTTGCGTTGCGCGTTGCGTTGTCCATTGCGTTGTCCGTTGCGTTGAGCGTTGCGTTGTACGTTGCGTTGTACGTTGCAATGTCCGTTGCGTTGTCCGTTGCGCTGTCCGTTGCGTTGTCCGTTGCACCGTACGTTGCGTTGCGCGTTGCGTTGTACGTTGCGTTGAGCGTTGCGTTGTACGTTGCGTTGTACGTTGCGTTGTCCGTTGCGCTGTCCGTTGCGCTGTCCGTTGCGCTGTCCGTTGCGCTGTCCGTTGCGTTGAGCGTTGCGTTGAGCGTTGCGTTGTCCCGTAGGTACCACACGCCTGCCGCAAACCCTGCCGCAAAACGTCCGACAAACGGACTCGGCACGATGACGATGCGATGGTCAGGTGGTGGAGTCAGTCCCGCCGAAACGTAAAGAGCCTTGGCGCAAGCCACGGCCTCGACACGCTCGCTATCTGTCATGCGTCCGCTAGAGAACGCATTTGCTATCCATTTTTTTGACCACTCGGCAAATCGAGATTGGTGTTCAGGCAATAGACTGTATTTTTCTTTCATGGTTTCACCTCCAGTTTCGGGCAACCGATATGCCCCCCATACTCGTCAAAATCCTCGGCCTGAAAATATCCCCCGCAGGCCGAACAATCATCGCACCACCCGCAATTTAGGGCAACGATGTGACGGCGACAACGTGCGGAACAATCAGGGTCGCAGTTATGCTCAAAATTATCTGTTTCACCGCCGCAATCGGGACACTCGCCGCTGTCGTGGCTATCGTGACTCTCTGGAGAATTGGTGCCAAGCCAAATGCTCTCCGCGGCTCTCGTATTGTCAGATCGATTCATTTTTTATCCCCTTGACAGCCGCGCAGGCCTCTTCTATTCCTGCTATTTTGCCCAGCAAAAAACATTTTTCCAGCCACGACTGTATCAGCCGTATTTTGTGTTCCGCGTCTATCCCTAGTATCGTTGCCATCTCGTCGGCGTCTTTTTTCATTTCTGGATTCCTCATTGTATCCCTCTATGAAAGATGCTTGGTTGTACTATTTTTGGCTCATCCTGTCAACGGTCAAACTAAAAATAATTGATTGTCCGCAATCACGCCTTTCCAGTCGAATGTTTTCGTCGAGCGGTTAAAATCAACCGAATAACCCTCGTTGCGTAGGTCGCTCAATCGCTGGCGGATGCTGTCCCGCATAAACCGCAACGCTGGATGCCCGCATAATTCGTTTCTGCCAATCGGCCCCTTTTGGTAGCTATTCAAAACTCCGCGCAACGTCTCGAGTTGGCGCTGTTTTTGCGCGCTAGTAATCTCGCCGGTATCTCTCAGATCCATGACCAGCCCTCGCTTTCGTTGAGCCAATTAAATCGCCGTTGCTCGTACCCCCATTCATCGGACCCCTCTGCCATTTTCTGAAACTTACCTAGTGGCAGTCCAAATATCCTGGAGTTGATATATCTGTAGATAGAGTTTGTTTTTTGGTCCTCGCCATACAGCGCCAAAACCTGGAGTGCCCTCGTTGCTCTCTCGCAATCTTTTGCGCTAGGCCCTGTAATCCACATGACAAAAAATCTGCGTTGCGCATCAAAAAGCGTCCCTCGCAAAAAATGCTCACCTAGAGCGTTGTGCTCGCCTGAATAGTGCTGGCGTATTTGTTCGGACGCCTTGCCAAACTCTTTGATCCGTTTCGCTGGCTCGTATTTCAGCAATCGAGCGAGTTCACCACCCACTAGCCAATCTGAAAGTTTTTCGGATACTTCGTTCACATTCCCCCCCTGCGTTTAATGTCATCGGCCTCTGCCTGCCGTTTACGCTCTTTCCACAATTGCGCTTGGTCGGCCTCTTTCGTTTTTCCAACCTGCTTACTAGCCAGCCGTCCAAATTGATTTAGGAAGCCATTAACGGACAGACCCGATTTTTCCCGCAAGAAATCGTCCGTGACGTACGCCTCTACAACCGCCTTAAATAAGCGCTCACCATGCTTTGTAGCCAAGTTGTTTGTCATGCCTATTTGTGTTGGCTGTCGAGCGCTTAGTATCACGCCTGAATCGGTGAGGGATTTTGTGAGGTGACCGAAAGGATTTAAAGCCCCCTTCTTATCTTCTTTATATTCTTTAAGTTCTTTACATTCTTGTTCTGTGGTCGGGTGTTGGTCGGGTGTTGGTCGGGTGTTGGTCACTTTGTTGGTCGCCTCGTCATCCATTGATTGGTATTTGCTATAATTAACAAGCGTAATAACGGAATAGTGCTTGGTCGTTTCGATGGTCGTTATTTCGAGTCTCGACAACAAATCGAGCGCTGTCCGAATGTTGCGTTCACTTAATTCCAATTTGTGAGCCAAAATCTTTCGTCCGGTCACAACCTGCCCCCTTTTTAATTTGATAACCCCATATTTCGTGGGGTGATTCCTATCCTTGTGTGTGGCTGTCAGCAAAAGCCAGCAAAACACAGCCAAGGCGTTCGGGTGATTCAACAACCCGCTTTCCAGGATTCTTCGGTGGAGCTTTATCCAGCCAGTCATTTTGTGCTCAAAAAAATCGGCTCTTAGCTCCCGCCAAGGTTCACTTGGGTAGGGGCCAAGGTTTTGTCAGGCATGAAGCCTAACTAGTCTTGGCGGGAGCTAAAAGCCGATGTGGTCGCCCTACACGACGCTGCAAGTATAGACTATTTTTGTTTTTCGTCAATCCTATCTTTCGCCGCTTCCTGTCAACAACTTTAAATGCTGAGCAATTTTCATTGATCTGCTTTCGATTACCTTGCAAATCCCGATTGCATCTTCCTGCGCCCATATTTCCTTGTGGCATAGCGCCTTACCTTCACTTTCTACGCTTGAAGCCGGCCTGCCTTGCTGTCGTAGCGCCTCGCATTTGACTGCCTTAGCAAGATAATAGAAGCCAAACGCTAACGCTCTGTGACCTTGAGCCTCTGCGTAAAGAGGCTCAAGGTGCTGGCTTTCATTTTGCATCTGCGACATTTCGCTTGGCACAGGCTTAGAAAGCGCGTGCATTGCGCGCTGCCGAAAATCGTAGTACTTGATTACCCATTCAGGAAATGGCTTCATCGGCCTGTACCTGTAAAGCCTTCTATAATTTTAAAGCTCACCCATCCGTCTGTCACTGTCACTGTTCCATCAAGGATGGCTTTTTTAACTTTTGTTTCATCCAACAGCAAAAAGTTAAGAGGCACTTTTGCCATTGTATAGCTCAACAGCGCGACTGATCGCTTGATCTTCACACCTTTTGCCTTGGTTGCGTCTGTCACCAGGTCTGCGGTTTCTTGCGCCAATTCAGCCGCCGCCAATCCATCGTCAAACGCCTTTGCGGCCTGCTCAAAGCCACTTTCACTGGTGGCAGTAGAAAGCGCATCTTCTGCTGCTGCCTGCCGTTGCTGTGCTTCCAGCGCCATCTCCTGACTTTCCTCTAGCAATCGCTGGCGTTGTGCATCTTCTTCGAGTTTGAATTGATACATCAAACCACTGATTTTTGTCTCTAACGGAACAATCGGCAACACGTACTTGTCGGCCTCTGCTTTGATCCTGTCGCTTTCATCCCGAAAAGGCCTGCCTAAATCTAGCGCTACCTTTTTCAAGTGTGTTCTGCATCTGCCAAGCTCGTTGAGCAAAGCAGACGCTTCTTGCAGTTGCGCTGGCGTGGTGACTGTTGAAAGCTCGTTTGCTCTCCTGATTGCACCGCTTATCACCAGCGCCGCATTCTCGCTGACTACCTGCACTGGTTTTGCCAGTGCAGGTATTGGAGTCAGCCAGATTTCATTATTCTCTTTGATCTCCATTTGCAAACCCCTAAAAAGAAATGTCGTTGTCGGCATCGTGGTTGATCGCGTTTCCTTCTTCGTCATATCCAGCCGCAACCGCACCTGTGACTTTGGCGTACTCTGGTGATTTGCCGATTGTTTCCTGCAATTTTGGCGACAACTTAGCCAGCACAGATGGATTGAAATTATCCAGATCCAGATGCAACAGATCCCCTGCTGGTGTCATCGGCTGCATCCCCAGCATCAACTTGGCGGCGCTTTTAATGTTTACGTATTCGCCTTCCTGCACCAGCGACAGCAGGCAGGTTTTCCCAAGCACCCCTTGAAGGTCAAAGCCGTCGCGTTCTTCATCGCTGAAAGCCTTTCCGCGCCAACCCTCAAGTAATTGCCCGAGCGCTGACTTTTCATGGATGCTGGCTGTGAATCTGCTGGCCTGCAAGAATGGTCTGCCATCGGCCATCGGCTGGTCTAGCTCGAAGGCCAGCATAACTTTGCGTGCCTTCTTGGGCTTGCCTTGCCACGTAGTTTCTTGTGTCCCTAGGTCGATGATGCGTGTGCAGATTGCTCTCATTGTCCCCGGCTGTGGTTGCTGAAAGGTGCCGCCATTTCCGCTTACTTTCATATTGCCCCCATTGTGAGTAAAAGAATGACTTGCTCGTTTAATTCCGACTCCAATTCAGATTGAAGTTGTTTCATCGCCTCTATTGCCGTGTCCCCTCTCCCACTGAAAGTCCCCCCATCCACAAGCGCATAAGCGGAATATTTTCTGTCAGGCGTTCCAAAAGTTGAATCTGATAATCCAATCTGCGTTCTAATTGCTAGCATTTTTTGGCCTTCCGCGTTTGGTGCGTTGCTGCGACAGTATTGTGATTATTTTTTTTACTGTCTCGTCCGAAAACAAAAATCTCTGGAAATGTCCGTGATCGTCTTTTCTGTCTGGATCGATACGGTCTGACGGGTGGGATCTGTTGTGCGCCGCTATCCGACGCCCCAGCGTTCCGCGCGGGACACCTAGCCTCGTCGCGATGTCAGCGTATGTCAGCATGCCCACTCCGCACTGTTTTTTCTCCGCGCTCCCAGCGCCCTCGCTCGGTGCTCATGCCGACCTGCGAGCCGGCGACAAAAAATAGCAGCGCGGCGAAAAATAAAAACGCGAGTATTATGGCTGTGGTAGCCAGCGCCTCCGCGTCTCTCATCTGCGCCCCATCAGCAGAGACGCCTCGTGGGCCTCCTCGGCTCTGGCCTGCTCACAGGCCTGCGCCTGCTCCGCGTGGTCGCGCTCCTCGGACTCCTCGGACTCCGCGTCTGCCGTCTCCTCTGCCCGCGCTGCCATCTCCTCGACCGCGTCGCTAGGGCAGGTGGCTACCGTGTCCGGGCCGTCCCATCCGACGAGACCCATCGAGTAGCCGCAGCAGGTGCACCGACCCCATGAGTCCACTGTGTGCTCTCGGTCTGATAGTTTGATTTTATTTTTCATTTTTTCCCCCCGTCAGAGTTTGAAAACTGGTCCCACAACTGATTAGTGAGTTCGTCCGATTGGCTGGCGCTAGGCTCTGCGGTCCAATCGTAGCCATGCGCCGACAGCCATTTCCGAAACTCTAAATGTTCGCCAGCACACGATGCCTCATCGGCGTGGATGATAGTCATTTCGCAGCCTCCGTGTCCCTGACTACCAATTCGGAGATTCTGTTCGCCAGCATCCGGGTCGTCTCTCCCCCCACTCTGTAGCGCTCGACCCTAGCGAGATATGGCGTTGGGTCAGACTGGATGTTTTGAATGATATTGTCATACGATGCCTGATATTTCGCGTTGCGGGGCCTGTCGCAGGCGTCCAATATCTGCTGAACGGTGGGCGTCTGGCTGGGCTGCTCGGTCGTGGCGTTTTCCATTTGTTCCCCCTGTGTGTGTGCGAATCGATCTATAAATAATTGTACTATTTTCAGCCCATTTCGTCAACAAAAAAGTGAAAAAGATTCAAATTATTATATCTTTATATTACAAGGCTTTTCGGGTTTGCTGTGTGGAGGCAATCCCAGTGTGTCGCGGGGATTACGCGCGGTCGCGGAAAAAATGGCTAAAACAGACCGATTCCATTTATTTCAGGGGGTGTGGGGATGATGGTCGGGTGGTCAAAAAGAAAACCCGACGCCGACACGCGGGGAGGATCTGGCGGATACCGGATTCCCGACTCGCAATAG
>JANLXT010000206.1:0-3760 GCA_031365225.1 candidate division FCPU426 bacterium | reverse complement strand
CGTCATGCCAAATCCCACGCAAGCTAAGTACGCTTGGAGCAGCAACCCAAGCGACACGATCTGTGGTCCTAGCCAGATCGCCAACTTGAGCGATGTGTCAGGCGCTTGGTTGGCGTCGCCATTTCAAACGCTGGTCGAGCCGGTGATGAGCGTGGTCGGCAATGGGATGACGATCCGCGACAGTGATCTGAGCCCGCAGGCTGCTGATGGCAGGGATTTTGGGATTCGCGAGCCGGGTAGCGTGAGCACCCAAACATTCACGATCAAGAACACGGGCAACGCCACGCTCAATCTGACGGGTGGGGTGGCCTCGGTGAGCGTGACGGGAGCCAACGCCGCAGAATTTACCGTGAGTTCGTTGCCCGCAACAAGTGTCGCGGCCATGGGCACGACGACGTTCACGGTTAGCTTTCAACCTGTTTCGTTGGGGGCGCGTGTGGCAGTGCTGCAGATCCCCAACAATGACCCCAATCGCACGCCCTATTACATCTACCTAAAGGGAAATTGCGCTAGCAGCGTCCCGGCTCTACCCGTGTTGCCGGGCGATGGGTCTTTGCGCGTCCGCGAAGTGGGCGCCGTGCCCAATCCCAATCCCAACGCCTTGATGCTGCGTCTAGAGGGGCCGGCAGATCGTAGCAGCGTCGCCATCTACAGCTCGGGCATGAGCAAGATCGCTGAATTGCAGGGCGCCGGTCGGGCAAGCCCAGGTTGGCTGGCGGTGCCGACTGGAAACTTAGATCTTGCCAACGGTATTTACTATTTTCAGGCGTTAGCGTGGCGAGGGCTCGTCAGTGGCGCCAAGTCACCCATTGGCCGATTCTTAATCCTGAAATAACCTCAATAAATTAGCTTTTATTATTTTCCCATTCAGCACATCGTTTTGTTTTGTCAATTTTAGTATCTTTTTTATAAACAAATTTGATTTGAAATCGATATTTTTACTGCCTAAACTTAAGGTAGAGTTAATGTATAAAAGTATACAAGCTCTAATCTGGGGTCTTATGCGCGCTTTAAAAGCGTTGCTGATTACTAGTTTTATTTGCCTGGGCGCAGGGGCGAACAAAGCTGCGGCCGCGTGTAATCCGGTCAGCGCTGATATTGTTATGACCGCAGATGACCAAATGGTCGCCTACCTTAATGGAAACTATGTTGGCGAGACCAGTGGCGCGGCGGGCACTTGGAATACTCTCTTCACTTTCCCTGTCTCTAATCCGCTTTGGATCAACCCCAGCGGGGACAACGTCCTCGCTATTTACGCGACTGATACCAAGGGTCAATCTTCCTTCGCTACGTGGATGCTGACGATCCACTATTCCGATTGCCCCGATCAATATGTCGTCAGTGATGGCGCTTGCACGGTAGCCATTCAAGGTCCTGCCACGGCAAACAGTAGCGTGACTGCACCAGCCTTTACGCAATGTGGGGGACCCTTGGGCGCTGGGTGTTGGTACGGTGACGCAGCTAGCTTTGTTGATACGGCGTGGCTGGGGACCTACACCGGATACTGTGATGGCACGGGCGCGGTTTGCGACCCGCATCCCGTTGAGCCCCTGACTGGTTTTCCTGTGCCTTGGATCTGGAATACAAATTCTTTCGATGTGGTGACCAAGGGTGATGGCGCCCTCTTTAGGCAGCACTTTATCGCCGGTAGCTCTAGCTGTCCCATCACGGTGCCGCCCACGCCCACACCCGGCGCTGGTGTCACGCCGTTTCCCACGATCCCGCCGACCTACACACCCACGGTCACTTTTACGCCAGGTCCGCCTGTGGTCGCGCTCGCGGTGAGCAAGACGGTTGATCTGGCAGTAGCCAATGTGGGCGACACGCTCAATTACACCGTCACCCTTAGCAACCCTTCATGCGGCCCCACTTACCAAGCGTTCAATGATGATTTTAATGTGAACAACAATTTGACGGGTTGGTTGCAGATGAACACGACTGGGGGCAAGTATTTTGACGAGAACACGATTCCGGGGACAACGCAGTATGATGATTGCACCAAACCGTGGCAGGGTATTTACGCGTTGCAGTCTTACACCACCGATGGCGTTGTGGACATGGACTATTATCAGTACGTGATGGGCACTTCGCCACCCGTGACGGGTGTCATCCTGCGCAAGCAACCAAATAATTCGTACTACTACGTCGGTTTTATGCCGTCAAAGAACTGCCCCGGTGGGCAGGTAGGCCTTTACCATGTGGGTCCGACCGGTGTCACCGCTTCGACGACCGTGATCGCAGCTCCGGTGGCGGTCACCAACCTGTGCGGCAAGGGATCGGCGTTTGCGGGCGCTTATTGGCATATGACCGTGACCATGCAAAAAAACAACTTCACCGTGGACGTTTACAATGTCGCTTTGAATACCACCCAGACCGTCACCTTGACGGATCCTGCCAACACCATCACCAAGCCCGGCTACATGGGCATCTTGGGTGGCTGCGGCAGCAACACGACCATCGACAATTTTAGAGCGCGCATCAATACCTGCCGCTATCCGCAGAACGTGACGACCTGGGATACTTTGCCGGCCAACACCGCCTATGTTTCGGCGACGGCGGGCGGCGCGTTCAACACGGGCACCAAGATGATCACGTGGCCGAGCTTAGCTTGGTTGGACCCTGGCACCACCACGGCCTATGGCTATTCGGTGACGGTCACCGCGGGCGCGCTGGGGACCACGGTCACCAACACGGCCACCGCGTTCTCGATCACCGAGGGAGCGAAAGTCTCTAATCAAGTCGGCACGCTGATCGGCAATGTGAGCCCGACCAATAGCCCCACGCGCACAGCCAGCCCGACGTCGACCCCCACCCCCACCGCCACCCGGAGCAACACGCCTAGCCCATCGGCGTCCCCTACGGGGACCGCTACTATAACTGGGACTTTAACTGGTACGCAGACGCCCAGTGTCACTCCCTCGGCGACACGCAGCATCACCGCCACCGCCACCCCTAGCCCGACCCGCAGTTTTTCACCCACGCAATCCGTGACGGCCACGGTGACGCCGACGTCAACCGAATCCATCACCTGGACCTTTTCGCCAACGCGGAGCGCGACGCCCACCGTGACGCCCACGCGAACCCCGTCGGCGACGGTGACCTCCACGCCAACTCAAACGTCGACGTCGACGCAGACCGAGACCTCGACGATCACCTCGACCCGAACCGATTCCCCCACGCAAACGGTCACGCGGTCCCAGACGGGCACTTCGACCAGCACCGCGACGCCGAGCGACACTGGCACACAAACGCTTACGAGGACTTACACTCCAACCAGCACCTTGAGCTCCACCCCGTCCTCGACGCCGACCGCCTCACCCAGCGCGACAGAGACGACTTTTGCCACGCCGACGTCAACCGTGACGCCATCCGCTACCCCGACCGTCAGCCCCAGCAATACGCCATCCGCCACCGCGGTCGATACCGCGACGTCGTCCCCTACGGGGACCGCTACTTTAACCGGGACTTCAACTGGCACGCAGACCCGGACGATCAGCCCTAGCCCGACCGAGACGCAATATTATTCCCCGACCGCCAGCCCGAGCGTCTCGCCCACGCCTAGCGTCAGTCCGACCCGGGCGCCACGCAAAGACCCGCGCTTGATCCTGTCCAAGCACGTGTACCCCAATCCGTTCCAAGAAAAGGCTCATCTCTATTACGTGCTTAGCGAGGACGCCACCGTCAAATTGACTATCTACAACGTGGCCGGTGAGTTTATACGCAAAGAAGAAGCCGCGGGCCTGACGGGAAAAAATCTGTT
>JANLXT010000202.1:0-4954 GCA_031365225.1 candidate division FCPU426 bacterium | reverse complement strand
GGGGCCATGGCAGGCCATGGCCCTACGGAGCATCTTATTTTAGGTCTATTCCCCGCTTTGAATGATGACTTCTACTCTTCGGTTGGCTTCGCGGCCTTCTTCGGTGGCATTGCTGTTGAGGGGATTGGCTTCGCCTTGGCCCAAGGCCTTGAACCAGGTCGGATCCATGTTGAGCAGCGTGACCATAAACTCGACCACCGCTTTGGCGCGGGCTTCGGAGAGCGCTAGATTTGTTTGGTAGGCGCTGGCGCGGATGGGTTGGTCATCGGTGTTGCCGATGATGGTCACCAAGCCACCCTCTTGATGATGCTGCAAGATGAGCTCTTTGACCTCTTTAAGCTTTTGATACGCCGAGATGCGGACGTTGGCCCGGCCTGGCTCAAAAAGAGCGTCTGAAGAAAGATTAAAGCGGAACTCGCCTGGCAAGAGCTGCAGCGGCAACGGCGGTCCCTGACCCCAGATCCCCAAACGATCGCGAGCGTTTAAGCGAGCCACCAATGGCTGTTTGGGTGGTATGGGCTTGCCTTGAATATCATTGCCGTTCCAGATCAACTGGCGTGGCACATCCCCGTCCCCCGACCAACTGCGCACGATCCCGCCATGCGCGTCACGCAGATCTAGCTTCCATGCGCCCACCCCGTGTTTGTCGGTGGCAGCAAGGCTAAATGTCGCGGGTGGGCGAACTCCGCGTTGGCCATTTTTGCGTGTGACCCATCCCTCTAAATCCAATCGCGTCGCGGGTGGGGTGGAGTCTATTTCTACCTGGCGAACGCGTGACACCGCCTGCTGGTCGTCGCCATAATTAACGCGCAGGCGCGCTTGGACGATCCCATCAGGGGGAATGCTTCCATTCTCATCGCGCCCGTCCCAGGTCGTGGTCAAGGGTGGCGCGCCCAGCCCACGCAGCTTGCGGACCAAGCGCCCTTGGGGTGTCGTCAGCTCTAAGATCCAACCTTCTGCCCGCGAAGGCGCGCCCGCGCTCATGCGGAAAGTCTCGACGCGCCAAATGGCGTCCCCCAAAGGCGCCATCAACGCCAGGTCCAGATTTAAATTCACAGGGGGCAGACCAAAGACCATGCTCACGGTGATGCGATGGGTCTGGCCCAATTCACCATAAGGCACCCACGCGTAATCCAATTCCCAAGGGTCCAATTTAAAGCCAAGCCCCGCGCTAAACTGCTGCGCGAAACCGCCCCGCCAGCCCGCGCGCAACGCCAAAGGCGCCACTGGCCAAGTCTCCAACCCCAAGCTTGGCTGAGGCTCGTTGTCCGCTGGCAAAACCAATTCAAAACCTAAGGTCGCGCGCTTTTGCCACAGCTCGGTCAAGGCCGCCAAGCGCAAGGCCAGGGGCTGATCAAACGCCGTTCCGCCCACGCCCACGGGCGTGCCCACGCTCTGCAGGACCACCCCCAACTCGACTCCCTCGATCAACTCGCGCCACTGGGCTCCCAGATTCGCACCCACGCCCCAGCCACTATGCCCATCCACATCCTGCAGGATAGTGCGCATGCCAGCCCCGACCAAGATGCCAGGTTCCATCTCCCAGCCGCCACCAAAATCAAAAGACAGATCATAGGGGGCAAAGCTACCCAGCTCTTGGATGCGCGAAACAGGATCGGGTCCCGCCACTCGCTTGGTGCGTGTCAAACCATCCACACGCATCCACGTCATGCTGGCCGCGACCGCGCCTGAGCGACCCGTGATGAGCGCCGCCGCCAAATGCTCAAGTTGTATGGTTTGAAACCATTCGATGTGGGTGGCGGAAAAACGATCGCGCATGAGGCGAGCCAAGCCGGCGGGGTTGTACTGAAGCGCGGCCTCGTCGTCAGAAAGGGCCGAAAAAGCCTCTGCCAGGGCGGCAGGGCGAGCGTGCGCGGGTATCTTTAGAAAGTTAGCGCTGGTCGTTCCAACACCCTCAGCACCGGCCAAGAGCAGGGCGGGTAAGCACAGCCCCAGCAGGGTGGCCAGAGCTCGGCGCGCGGCCGGCACGACCTCAGTCGCGACGGGGGGCGACGCCATGTTGGGCCCCGGCCAGGCCCCCGGTGGCGACAAAGGTGAAGATGTCCTTATTTTTTGTCTTAAGCGGCTTGACCAGGGCCCGGGGCACGATCCAGAGCATGCCAGAGATGTTGTAAGAGTCGGGGAAGTAGATCGCCACATCCCCCGGCAGCCCCAGATGGCGCAGGTCGTCGCGGGTGACAAAGCCAATACGCTTAATCTTGCTACCCGGAAAGAACCGCACGATGACCGGGTCTCGAAAGCGGCGCTCTTCGCCTGAGACCGCCTTCATCAGGTCCCTCACCGAGCTGTAGATGGCGCCAATCAAGGGCAAGCGCGCCAGGCGGATATCAAAGAGCAGCAGCACTGAACCCATGGCTGTGCGTGAGAGAAAACCCACCAACAGGATGAGGGCCAAGGTCAGCAGCCCCCCGCCCCAAAAACCAAAGGGCAGCTGAGTCTCCATCCACACGGCAATGTTCCAGATGACCCATAGCGTGACGACTAGGGGCGCCAACACGACCAGCCCCGTGATGAAAGCGGCCTGCAACTGCACATTAAAATCTGGTTTGCGGTAGCTCATGTTCCTCTCCTCATGTTCACCAGGCACCTGGCAAAGCCAGTGCCGCCCGCCATTGCGCCACGCTGACTGGCGCGACCGACAAGCGGCTTTGTTTAAAATTTGGAAGATCTTTCAAGATTGGGTGCGCCTTTAATTCGGCGCCAGGGACCAAACGCTTGCTCGCCGCGACAAAGCGTATGTCCACACTCGTCCAGCGAGGTTCGGCCGGGTCAGTCTTGGGGTCGTAATAGGGGCTCTTGGGGTCCCAACTGCCCGGATCGGGATACGGCTTGCTGACGACCCGCGCCCTGCCCGCCAAGCCCGGGGGCGCGCTGTTGCTGTGCCAAAAAAGGATCTCGTCGCCTAGGCCACAGGCCCGCAAGTTATTGCGTGCTTGGTAGTTGCGCACACCTTCCCAGCGGGTCTTTTTATCACGCCGAAGGTCCGCGATGCTATACACCTCGGGTTCGCTCTTAAACAACCAGTAGGCCACAGGACTTAGGCCTTGCGACGCTCTTTCTTGCGTCGCGTTCCCCGACGCGTGCCTTGACCGGGCTTGTCGCGCGTCGCCACCGGAAATGCCATGGACGCGGCGACCGAGATCAACAGGATGGCCCCCACCACACCCAGCACCACAGTGTTGAGGTTGTTGACCTGAAAGCGCTGCTCGATGGCATGGATAAAGAGGAGCTTCAAGCCGATCAGCACGAGGATAACGCTCAGGCCAACCTTTAGAAAACGGAACATGTGCATGACACCTTCCAGGGCAAAAAAGAGCGAGCGCAAACCCAGGATGGCGAAGATGTTGCTGGTGTAGACGATAAAAGGGTCCCGCGTGACGGCGAAGACAGCGGGGATGCTGTCGACGGCGAAGATGACGTCTGAGCTCTCGATGACCAGCACCACGACCAGCAAGGGCGTGGCCCAGAGTTTGCCCTTCAGACGCACGAAAAAGTCGCCGCCGTGGTAGTTCTTGGTCACGGGGAGTATCTTCGACAATCCGCGCACGACCCAGGTGTCGGAAGGGTCGTGTTCTTCTTCGCCCTTGTGCAAGAGCAACTTAATACCCGTGTAGACCAAGAAAGCGCCAAAGACATAGAGTACCCAGCTGAACTTCGAAATCAGTGCCGCTCCCAGCCCGATAAAGATCGCACGCATGACAATGGCGCCCAAGATGCCGTAAAAGAGCACCTTGTGATGATAGCGCTCAGGCACCTTGTAGTGAGCGAAGATGACCAAGAAGACGAAGAGATTATCGACGCTGAGAGCTTTTTCGAGGATATAGGCGGTGAGAAAGGGAGCCGCGACCGCCGGACCAGCGGCGGGATGCATGCGCAAGCCAGCATAGAAGGTCATCGCCAGCAGGATCCAGAACGCCGACCAGACGAGAGCTTCCTTGACACTGGGCTTATGGGCGTTGCGATTGATAAAGAGATCCAGGCCCAGCATGGCTAGGACAAAAATAATAAAGGCTGCCCAGACGGCGTACGATACGATCATCGAGTACTCTCTTGTTGGAGGAAACGCAGAGCCAAGAGCGGATGGCTTTCGGCGTGCGCACGGGAATCAAAAACAAAGCGTACCACGCCTTGCGGATCGAGCACATAGGTGCTTCGTCCGCTCAAGCGCCCAAATAGATGGGGTACTTTCCACGCGTCCCGCATCACGCGATCTGGATCACTCAACAAAGGATAAGAAGCGCGGCAGGCTAGCGCAAACGACAAATGACTTTGCGGTGTATCGCCACTGACCCCAAGCACTTCGGCCCCCAGCGCCCTAAAGGCCGCGTGTTCATCCGCAAAACGGCAGGCTTCGCGGATACAGCCCGGTGTATGGTCCTTGGGATAGAAAAAGACCACCAACCAGCGCCCCTTAAACTCACTCAGGCGCCGGATTTTATCGTCCTGGTCCAAGAGCTCAAAATCAGGCGCCTGCTCACCCAGACGTAAGCCCGCCGACCATTGCATTAAGCTCAAACGTTCCCCGCCAAAAACCCAAAGGCTCGCATGCCTACTCCACTCATCCAAAAATCCTTGCTATTATAGGCCTTCTTAGCCTAACTGTCTGCTTTTCGCCTTAGCAAAAAGATGTCAATCCAAGGCGGATTTGCTTTCGTAAGGCCTTTGACAGAGCAATGACATCCACTATTACCCACGGAGGAAGCATGCGCAATTTATTTAAGCTGGCCCTGGTCCTGAGCCTGTCGCTCAGCAGCGGCCTGATCGCAGCCAACACTTACGAGATTGACGATTCGGCCTCAGAAATCGGCTTTAGCATCAAGCATTGGAGCATCACCACCGTGCGCGGAAATTTCACCGATTTTAAAGGCAGCTTCACCTTCGACGAAAAAAAGCCAAGCAAATCTAAAGTCGAAGTCAGCATCAACGTGGCCAG
>JANLXT010000197.1:0-9028 GCA_031365225.1 candidate division FCPU426 bacterium | reverse complement strand
AGACGGCTTGGCGGATACCACGGATGGTTTGGCGTCGGGGCGCGAGGGCCCCGAGATGCTGGCGATCATGCGGCAACCGAGCAACGGCGCGTTTGCGGGTCAGGCCGTGACGTTGGCCTTGATCGGCAAGTATGTTTGGCTTTTTAGCTTACCGCCACGTTTGTGGTGGGCCTTGCCCTTGCCGCTGGTCTTTTCGCGCTTGCTGGCAAGTATCGCGTGTCAGTTGCGGCCCTATCAAGGTGGCGAGGGCACGCTGAGCTCGCTCTTTGTCACCAACGCGACAGGGTCCGATCAAAGTCGTGCGGTGGGTTGGGCGTTTGCCAGCTACTTAGGGCTGGCGGCACCCGCAGTTTGGCTCGAGATGGTTTCACCCCAGCGCGCTTTAGCGGCGCTGGGCGCCTGCCTGCTTGCGGTGGCCCTAGGGCGCGGGCTGATGCAAGTTCCCCTGCGGCGTTTAGAGGGCGTGTCGGGGGATGTGATTGGGTATGGCCTGCAGTTGACCGAGCTGATCGCGGCCTATGCCTTGCTCTTTGTGTTGGCGTAATTGCGCCCCCCCCGTTTGGTTTTTGCCGCGCCCGCCAGTAGCAGTGGCAAGACGACGCTCGCGCTTTTGTTGGCGTTGTGGGCTCGCAAGCAAGGCTTGCGGGTCGCGCCGTTTAAAGCGGGCCCTGACTTTCTTGACCCACAGTTTTTAGGCCAGGCCGCGGGTCAGCCAGGCCGCAATTTGGATCCTTGGTTCAGTGACCCAGTTCAACTTCGTCAGCTCTTCAGCCAAGGCGCGGGTTCAGCGCAACTAAGCATCATCGAAGGCGTGATGGGGCTTTATGATGGCAAGCGCGGCGCGGCTTTTGGCGAGCATTCGACCTCCACTGTCGCGCGCGCGCTCGACGCGCCCATTGTCTTGGTGGTCTCGGCGCGTAAAGCCGGGGTGACGTTGGCGGCGCAAGTCGCTGGCTTGGTGCATGCTGGCAAAGGCTTGCGTTTTGCGGGGGTCATCCTGAATGATTGTCCCAGCGTCAAGACTGCCAAGATGCTGGCACCCGCACTGCGTAAGATCGCGGGCTTAAATCTTTTGGGCTGGCTACCGCGCATCCCCGCGTTGACTTTGCCCGAACGCCATCTGGGTCTGACAGCGCCCTCTGAATTGCAGGGCTGGCTCAAGCGGGCGGAAAGTGTGCTGCCGCAGGTTGAGGCCAGCGTCGACTTTAAAGCGTTGCTGCGGGTCGCTCGTGCGGCGTCGAACTTAGTCGTGAAGGCTCGGCTTCCACTCGTCCCACCCAAAGTCCGCTTTAGATTAGGCGTTGCGCGTGACGCGGCTTTTCACTTTTATTATCAAGAGAACCTTGAACTGCTCACTGAGTTGGGCGCGGACATTCACGAGTTCAGTCCGCTCAAGAGTCAGGCACTGCCAAAGGGCATCCAAGGCTTGTTGCTCGGTGGCGGATTTCCAGAGCTCTTTGGCACAGGCTTGGCGGCGAATCGATCACTGATGGCAGATGTTCGCAAGTCTATCAGCGCTGGCATGCCCCTTTGGGCCGAGTGCGGGGGCTTGATGTGGCTCTGCGAACAAATGATCGACTTGAAGGGGAAGCGCCATAAATTGGTGGGAGCTTTGTCGGCGACCGTTGCTATGGGTCCACGCTTGACACACTTTGGCTACACAAGCGCCCGCGCGACCGTCGCAAGCGCTGTTGCCCCACGCGCCGCCACCTGGCGCGGTCACGAGTTTCATCATAGCGAGTTGCGTTGGACGGGCAAGGCGCCCCCTGCCCTATGGCGCCTGAGCCAGACTGCCAGACCCGACCGCCCCGAAGGCTGGAAAGTGGGCAATGGCGTGGCGACGTATCTACACAGCTATCTGCCCAGTGCGCCAAACTTGGCGCGTCGATTTGCCCAAGCTTGCCTTAAGTTTTCGTAATTTGAGATCGGCTCATATTCCCATTTAAACAATTGAGCCTTCGCATTTTGTAGTTTTTTAGGTAATATCTTGTCGCTTGCAATCTTTTTTTCTGGTTTAAATCTTTGAAGATTTATCTCAAATACTCACTTTTGCTGGCTTTTGTCATCGTTCTGTCGGCGGGTTCGATCACGGGTGTGGCGCTCTTACTACAGCGCCACGCGTTGACGTATCAAGCGCTACTGCGGGCCGAGAGCATCGCGGTGAATCTGTCGTTGGTCAGTGCCGAGGCCATCTTGACGCGCAATGTCTTGCAGCTGGTGCCTTTGACGACCGACGCCACCACCCGGCACGAGAACGTGGTCTATGCCGCCGTGATCGACCAAACAGGCCTGGTGCTGGCCCATCCCGATCGCGCTCAACTGCGAAAGCCGTTTCTATTTGAACATCTCGCTAACGAAACTAGTTATGCCGTGCAGGCCGCCATCCAAACGGGTGTGGGCCTGGGGCGTTTGGTTTGGGACGTGAGCGTGCCCGTCAAAGCCAAAGGCTCTTTGATCGAATTGGGCAGGGTGCACGTCGGGATCGATCAGCGTGGGGTTGAGGCATCCGTAAGCCGCAGCTTAAAACAATTGTTCCTGGTGGCGACCCTCTGTTTGGTGCTTGGTTTAGCTCTCGCCGTCTATTTTATTCGCATCTTGGTGCGGCCGTTGCAGGTCTTGTCATTGGCTTCGGCCCAAGTGGGCCGCGGGGACTTTGAGGTGCAAGTGCCGGTGCAAAGCCAGGACGAAGTCGGCGAGTTGGCGGCCAATTTTAATCAGATGGTGGGCAACCTCAAAGCCGCCGAGCTAAGACAAAAGGTGGCTCAACGCATGGAAAGCGAGCTGCAACTAGCCCATAGCATTCAAAAAGGATTGCTGCCGTCCAAGGACCCTGACCTGCCGGGTTGGGAATCTGCGTTCGCTTGCACCCCCGCGCTAGAACTGGGTGGGGACTATTACGATTGGTACCCCGTGGCCGGCGGGCGCAAAGTCGGCTTTGCCGTGGCCGATGTGTCGGGCAAAGGTGTGCCCGCGGCGTTGCACACCGCCAATCTTCGCAATCTGTTGCGCTTCACGACCGCCGAGATGGAATCGCCCTTGCAGGTCATGTGCCGGGTCAATAGCTTGGCGTTCCCTGACCTAGAGGACAAGGCCTTCATCACGATGGTCTACGCGGTCCTTGATCCCCAAACGGGTGAGTTCACGTATGTCAACGCGGGGCACGATCCGCTTTTGTGGGTTCGCGCCAATGGCAGTATCGAGGTGCTGCCGTCCACCACCTACCCGGTGGGGATCGTGGATGGCGCTGAGTTTGAAGAGGGCACCAAAGACAATACCATCACCCTAGAAAAGGGCGACTTGGTTTTTCTTTATACCGATGGAGTGACCGAAGCCGAAAATGAACAAGGGAAACAATTTGGAGAGCAGCGCATCGCCAGCTTGATCCAAGGGGTGAGCGCTAAGCAAGCGGTCGAGCAAGTGCGCAGTAAGTTAAATGAGTATATCGGTGGAAGAGTTCCGCACGACGACGTGACACTCTTGGCTTTGAGGCGCACGCCTTGAACCAGTTTTAAGTGACAAAAGCTTTTTCATTCTAAGGGAGAGAGCATGAGCGACGTCAAAGAAGGTACACCACCTGCAGGGGGGGATGATGTGGCGGATCGCCTTGTCATCACCACCGAACTGGACCCAAATAAAAAGTGGGTGCTCTTAAGTTTAAAGGGCCGCTTGGATGTGTTTACCTACATGGGCCTTTCTAAGCGCTTGAATGAGGAGATCGAGAGCAATCCTGGACTGAATGTCATCTTAGAGCTCAGTGGGGTTCTCTTTGTGGCGTCGTCAGGTTGGTCCGTGATGTTGGCGACCCGCACTCGCTTAAAGCGTCTTGAAAGCCGTTTGGTCCTGGCAGGCATGAATGAGGACTTAACGCGCATTCATTCTGCCATGAAGATGCCGGGCTTGGTCCCTGCTTACCCGACCGCGGCCGAGGCCAAGAAGGCCTTGGCAGGCGTCTAAGGAGCGACCATGGAACAGGTTGTTCGAATCGAGCCCTTGGGTGGGTTGACATCCCAAAAGGTGGATCAGGTCCATGTGTGCGTCGAGCGTGTCTTGCTTGACGCTGGCGTGAGCAAGGCCACGTGCTACGCCGCAACCACTGTGGTTGAGGAGCTTTGCACCAATATCATGGAACACTCCGGCGCGCATTGGTTAGAAGTTAATTTGTATTCGCAAGCTGGCAACACACGCATCGCCATCCGTGACGATGGCAAACCCTTTGATCCCTGCGAGGCCATCCGCCAGCAAACGCAGAGCTTTGATCTGGGCCAGGTGGTGGATCGGCGCTTGGGCCTGTACATGGTGCGCCGCTTAACTAAGTCATTCCATTGCAGTCGTGACGCGCAAGGGTGCAACTTGGTTGAGTTTGAGGTCAAACGCAGCCTTGAAGATGAAGCGGGAGCCGACGCGGCTTCTGAGCCTGTCTAAAATTTGATGCGACTTTTTTTATTAATATTTTTACTTAACGGTCTTTTCCACCACGTCCTGCTGGCGGCTGTGAATCCAGCCGACTTGGATGAGGCCGCCCTCCTTTTTAATCACGGACGCTTCGAAGAAGCTTTGACGCGCTTGCAACGCCCTGCGGCGCGCGAGCGCGACCCACTCAAAACTGATCTGTTGTTGGGTCTGACCTTGCAACGCCTGGGCCGAATGTCCGAAGCCGTGGCACCCTTGACCAGGGCTTTTGCGCTCGCGCCCAACGATCTCGAGGTCGCGATCGATCTGGGCTTGGTCTACCAAGCCACAGGTCAGTTTTCAGAAGCGACCAAGGTATTCAACGCCGCCGCTCAAACGCACCCCACCCGGCCCGAACCCTGGTTGGGCTTGGGATCGGTGGTCGCCGCTCGTGGACGGTGGCAGGAGGCGCTCTCGTTTTATCAAAAAGCTGTGGACTTAGGGCCGCAAGACGCCAGCGCCTGGGTGGCGCTCTCTGACGCGCAGGTCAGTCTGGGGCAATTGCGGCCCGCTGTCGCGTCACGAGAAAAAGCTTTGGCCTTGGATCCCAATGACCGCGAACTGCGCTTTAAGCAGGCGGTCGGGTGGTACGGGTTGGGTGAGTTTGCTAAAGCGGCCAGCCACTTAGCCAAGGCCGAGTTGGGGGACAAACCAGAAGTCTATTTTTTGACGGGTAGCTTAGATTTTAGGCGGGGCGACCTGGCGGGGGCCGAGCGCAATTTTAGCGCCGCACTCCAGGCCAAAGCCGACTATCCCGAGGCGCACCTTAATTTAGGGATCACTTTTTACAATCAACACCGCTATGCCGAAGCGATCGAAGAATTTGGCAAGATCCGCTGGAACCAGGCGGACCACGCGCTGGCCAAAGCGTATAGCCTTGAGTCGGCGCAGGCCGCCGTGGATCAGGCGTTGCGGGATGGAGCCACCGCGGTCTTGGCGGGTGATTTTGTAGCGGCGGTGGGTCATTGGGATCGCGCCGAAACCTTGGCCGTGGACAAAGCGACGGTGCAAAAAATGTTGAGCAGTTTGCGTGAGCAGCAAAAACCGCGGGCCGAAGCCTTGGCGACCGAAGCCGATCGGGCCATGGTCGCCGGCGATCTGCAAAAAGCAGTCTTGTTTTGGAACGACGCCTTGAGCATTGATCCAGACAACGCGCGGGCCAAAGCGGGCATGCGCTCAGCTGGATCCGATCTTAAAAAACTTATCACGGCCATGCAGGGCACAGGACAACGTTTGATTGCCGATGGGGATCTGGCTGGCGCGCGCGTCTGGGCGCTGCGCTTGACAAAGATTGATAGCGGCGCGGGTCGCGAGCTAAGCAAGGCTAGCGATGCCGCCGCGCGCCTGCAGATTTCTGTTTTAGAGGATGAGGCGAGTAAAGCGCTTGCGGCGGGGAAGCCTGATCAGGCCATTGTGCGCTATGAGCGCGCGCTGGCTCTGGCGCCGTTGGATCCCCGCCTTAAAGGTAAAAAAGTGGGGGCCGAACGGGCCCTGCACGCCAAACTTGGGCATTTGCTGGCGCTGGCCTTGGTGCAAGAGGCGGACGGTCAATATAAAGTTGCCTATGACTTGAGCCAAGAAGCGTTGGTCATGGAACCGAGCAATTTAGAAGCAAGGCAGAGCACCGCGCGTTTGGCCAAGCGGCTTAATCTAAAACGTTTGGATCCCAAAGCGGTCGAAGATCTTTATTACCGGGGCGTGTACATCTATGGCAATGGTGAGACACAAACGGCCTTGGACCTGTGGAAAGAGGCCCTGAGCGCGGCGCCCAATCATGGTCCCTTGCTCGCGGCGGTACGTTCGGCTGAGACCAAATTGAGATCGCTGGCGCGCTTGAGGGCACGATGAGCGCGCGACCGATGAGCGTGGGCGTTCGCCAAAGGGGTTTGGTCTGCGTGCTGGCGTTCGCGACGCTTTTCTTAAGCGCGCGTGGTTTTGCGGCGGCCCAGCAGACCTGTTATGTGTATAGCACCCAGTGGGGCGGTTTTGGGTCCGGCAATGGCCAGCTCTCCAATCCGGCCCGCATTTTTGTCAATAACGCGGGCCAGGCCTTTGCCACCGACAACGGCAACAATCGTGTGCAACGCTTTAGCGACGTCGGCGTCTATCAAACCCAGTGGGGTAGCCCTGGCACGGGGGATAGCCAATTTAATAATCCGCGGGGTGTGCTTGAGACCGCCGGCAAGGTCTACATCGCGGATGGCAGCAACCATCGCGTGCAGCGTTTTAATGTCAATGGGACCTATCAGACCCAGTGGGGCAGCTTCGGGACGGGAGACGGCCAATTCAACGTGCCGGGTGACATCGCGGTTAATTCGGCGGGCGATATTTATGTCACGGACCGCCTTAACAATCGCGTTCAAAAATTTGACACCAATGGCGTTTACATCAGCCAATTTGGTAGCGCTGGCTCGGGAGACGGGCAGTTTTCAACAGCGGTCGGCATTGCCATCGATAGCGCCGACCGGATCTATGTGACGGATCGGGGCAACAACCGCGTTCAACTTTTTAGCGCCGCCGGGACCTTTGTCGCCAAATACGGCGTGTTTGGAAGCGGTGACGGTAATTTTAATTTTCCAAACGCGATCGCCATCGATGCGTCCGACAATTTTTATGTCGCGGACACGAACAATAATCGGATCCAAAAATTTGATTCTTCTGGATCTTTTGTCACCAAGTTCGGGTCTGCCGGTTCTGGCAACGGTCAGTTTAGCAGCGCGCGCGGCATCGGCGTGGATAACAACGGGGATGTCTACGTTGTCGATTCAGGCAACGACCGGGTACAAAAGTTTGTCAACTGCACCCCTACCCCGACGCCAACAATCACACCCACGGCAACGCCGACTGTCACACCCTCGGTCACACCAACGGCTTCACCCACGATCACCGAGTCCGTAACCCAAACGTCGACGCCGACGGCAACGCCGACAGCGACACCCACCGCGACTGCCACCAATACACCAAGCTTGGTCCTGCGCGTGCTCATTTACGATAACGCTGGACGGCAAGTGAAGGATCTTGGTGTGGTGAGCGTGTACGCGTTCGCGAGCGCGCTCCAAGCTGATCCGGCGCCCTTTGTCCCAGAAAAAACGCCGTTGACGATACGCGCCAGTTCGGCCGTTTGGGTTTGGACAGGGGACAACGACGCCAGCGTGCCTGTCCCCAATGGGCTCTATAGCATCAAAGTCGTCCAGGCAGGTGGCGCGGATATTCAGCTGCCGGTTTGGTTAAAGCACGAGTCCATGGGTGTAGGCAGCATGCTTTTAGTGCCTAATCCCGCGCGAGGACCGCAGGTGACGGTCGCCTGGGCCGCTCGGCCAGCGGGGGAGGCCCTGATCCGGGTCTATACTTTGGTGGGCGAACTGGTGGTCGCGCGCACGCTTGCCGCCAGCGCGGGACGTTGGGACTGGGATTTGAAGAGTCCCGGCGGCCAGAATGTCAGTTCGGGGATCTATATCGTCAGGATCGATGTCACGGTGGGTGGCGCACGTTTTAGTGAGACTAGAAAATTGGCGGTGCTGCGATGACCGTGCGCGCCAGGGCGTTTTTGGTCCTCTGGGCTTTGCTTAGCGCGGGTCGCTTGCATTCGGCCACGTTTGCCAGCGCACGGCAGGATCTTTTGGGTGCGCGGAGCGCTGGTTTGGGTGGGGCCGAAGTCGCCGCGGATCCATCGCTGGAGGCCTTGGCGCATAACCCTGCCGCGCTCATTCAAGAGGGTAGCTGGCATCTAGCCATGTTTGGCGCCGGCGGCAGTGACCCGCAGTTTCAAGCCGCTGCGGGTGTGATCGGCATCCTTGATCCCGAGACCCGGCTCGGCTTTTTTTTTAATGAGCATAGCGATAGCCGTTTACTTGAGCTTCACGAACAGACGATCGCAGGCGTGGCATCTTTTCAGTTGCTGCCAGACTCAAACATGGGTTTGCGCCTTAACGCCCAGCGCTTGGTCGCGGGCAGTCTTGGCGATCCGGTGTGGGGCGGCACCCTAGATGCGGGGATACAAGTGGGGGGGCTGCGCGCGCTAGGTTTGCCGGGTTATTTTGCACTTGGCGCGGCGGCAGACAATTTGGCCAGCGTCTGGCAGGACGACACGTGGACGGGGTCAGTGCCCGCAGCCTTGCGCGCCGGCTTGGGCTGGCGGCCGTGGGCGCGGTTTTGGTTGGGGGGCGAGCTGGACTGGGCCACCACGCAGCAGTTGCCTACGGCCAGCACGCAAAGTTGGAACGCCGGGGCGGAATACGTGGTGCTGGGCGCGTGGGCTTTGCGCGGTGGCTGGCGCGCGGAAGCCGACGGGCAATGGACGGCAGGGCTTGGTGGGCCACTCGGTTCGGTCGGCGCGCGATTGGATTATGCTTTTTTATCCGCGACCAAGTTTGA
The DNA here is from genome assembly GCA_031365225.1 of candidate division FCPU426 bacterium. Taxonomy (GTDB): domain Bacteria; phylum Oederibacteriota; class JAJYGY01; order JAJYGY01; family DAIDJD01; genus JANLXT01. The sequence continues at coordinate 205 of JANLXT010000197.1, read as the reverse complement.
CGCGATGGCCCATCGTCTCAGCGTGGCATGGTCGTTTGAAAATGCCAGCTCGAGAAAGATGGGTGTCGAGGCGGTGCAGGGGATCTTTGACCCGGACACAGGGGTGGTGCGCCAGGCACGTTTTGTGGCGCGCTTGGATCCAAGCTTAAATGCGACTCAATGGAAGCTAGAGCTCAAAGACGAGACAGGCAAGCTCGTGCGTACC
>JANLXT010000183.1:0-3957 GCA_031365225.1 candidate division FCPU426 bacterium | reverse complement strand
ATACGTAATACGATCGCAAAAGGTGGCCTTACGAAGCCACCAATATATTCTTACATTATTGTGAAATTACCTCTCTGTCAATTGCTGTGGGGGTTATTTCGAAGCGTACGGCCAGTCGGTTTAATGTACTTGTAGTTTTTCACCATCGCTTTTTTCAACACCGCCAGGTTCACATCGGACAAGTGGTTGATATAGAGACAGCCGCCACCACGCTTAAATGGTCCGAGGGCTTTCAGATCGGCCGGCGTCAGGCCATGCATGATATACAGGGTCAGGTTGGCTTTTCGTGGTGAAAAGCCAGTTAGGAACCAGTCGCCTTTTTGGCTGCTGCGCTTAGATTCGTAGTGGTATTCTCCGTAGCCAATAATTGCACCGCCCCACATGACCGGCTTCTGGCCTGTCACATCGGCAAACATTTTTAGCAGAACCAAGCTATCCTTTTGCTTGGCTTTATCTTGAACCGTTTTAATGAAAGCGGTTGGGCTGATTTTAGTCTTCTTCGTTTTGAGTTCCCCCACAGCGATTGGAATTAGTTATAAGCTATCGACTAGGCGCGCTTTGAGACCAGAATACGCTGTTGAAAAAAGTTTTAAGTTCCGCTCTCTTCTTCTAGCGTCTACAAGAGATTTATACCCCTCACAGTAAATTAATTCAAGTGGCCTTCGACCCTTTGTTGAAAATACTTCACCTTCATTGTGTTGTTGAATACGACGAGACAGGTTCGAAGTAAACCCAATATACAGTTTTTGATCTTTGAGACTTCTTAAGAGATATAAATAATACATAAAAGGCGGCAATGAATTTTTGCCACCGATGTCTACTTGAAAGTTATTTCAAAAAGGCCTATCTGTCAATTGCTGTGGGGGAGTTCGGCCATACCTATATACTTATTAGTCTTTTATCCCTATGGACAATCCTCCGCACAATATAAAGGTCCGCATGATTGCAGGATTGGCCCATTGGTCGTTGTATTCACTGGTACACATGTCTCCTTGTTTTCGCAGACGCCGTTTCCGCAGGTGGCGCAAAATTGTTCCGGTACATTATCATGATAATACATCTCGCAGCGCTGAGCCGTTTTCGAGCTATTCGTATTCCGCACAGTCGCTGAATTTACATTAACCGTCGCGTTGGTGTTTGACGGTTCCTCCGCGATATTAATGTTCATTTCATCCGTATCAAGGCGATATTTATTAGACTGCGTATTTGTTGTATTAGCGTTGCTATTTGTTTTTTTCTCACAGGCAGCGCCGACGAGAAGCAGTGTCAAGATCAAAAATAAAATGCTAGCAGTGGTTTTTTTGGTCTTGAGTTCGGCCATAGAGATAGTATAACGTTTTTTCTCGAGCGAGTGAGCCTCTTAAGCCGGTTGAATCTCCGACGTGCAGTGCGGACAACGCGTGGCAGCCAAGGCGACATCCATCGTACAGCGTGGGCACGGCCGATTCGTCGAGGCCGGAGCCGGGCCCTTCATCTTGTTGATCATCCGAATCATCAAAAAGATAACCAGGGCAATAATGAGGAAGTCGATGGCGGCTTGAATGAAGTTACCGTAGGTGAGAAAGACCGGCTCGGCGGCAGATCCCCCAATTTTTACTTTTAGACCGCTGAAATCAATTCCACCCGAAATGAGGCTAATGAGTGGCATCAAGACATCCGCCACTAACGAACTGACGATTTTCCCAAACGCCGCCCCAATGATTACGGCCACGGCCAGGTCCATGACGTTGCCGCGCATAATAAAGGCCTTAAAATCTTTTACCATATGAAAAAGTTATTGCTCAATCCTTCATGAAGCCTATCACGATAGTCCAAAATAACAACTCGTGAACGAATGACCCGATCGCCCTGCGAGAGTTTGACCCCCCCCGTTACATCTTTAGAAACTTCATCAGTTCATACACGACCAGCGCTGGCCAGACGAGTGCTTTCAAAATGCCAAGCACGCCCATCCAAAATGAAGCCGCGTGTTGGAGATAGTAGACGACGGCGCCAATGAAGGCTAAGCCGTACACTCCGCCGAGAAATCCTTGTTCTTGTTTTGCCATATGTAACGCGATAGAAAGTTAAAACTTTTACAAACTATTTCTTCATGCAGACAGTATAGCAAATGAAAGCCGGCCGGTCGCCTCGTGCGAAGTTGAGAGGCGGCCGGCCGGAACAGAAAAAAGCATTCAAGCAGGTTTGGGATCACCCAGTCCCGGGAGTAGCCACTGTGGCTTTGTCTCGCCTGGAATAACGAGACGCCGCCCCGCGTCCGTTGGACGCCAGTACCTTCGATCGTGGTGATCACGTTCAGGTCCACCTGGTTCGGTGTACGACTCCACGTACCCCGAGGCTTCAAGCGCATTGAGATGTGCATACAGTGCGCCGAAACTTAGATCGCGTGCGGTCTCATCTTTCACCTTCTGGTGGATGGTGACGCCGTAGGCCTCTGGTTGGAGTCGACGAACGACACCGAGCAGGTAGAGTTGGAACTCTGACGGACTCATGTCTCCTCCGATCGCGAGGATCGACTAAGGAACAGCCAAACGAATTTACCAAAATGGCAATAATAAATCAACCTAGAATGGCAGACTTATTCTAATTCCTACTTCCCGGTCGTCGGACGACTGACTGCCCGATAGGCCATCCGATTTGTCCGAGGCGGTGGTGGCAAAGGCTTTGATTCGTGAGCCGGACTTTTCTTTTCGAATTCCCGATAGTGCGGCGTTGCAGATTCACTCTTTGACTCCGGCACCGCTTCAAATGCAAAAGATACAATTTTCACGAGCGTCTCCCCTGTTACTTCTGGGCCGTAAAGTTTTTGGTAATGCGCTACGAGCGTATCAATCGTCACTGACGCTTTCCATCCGCCAGCCAATCGATCCTCTTCGGTCATAAGATTCAAAGCCTGCTCCTCAATTTTGATAATCTTGGCTTTCCCAAATGCTTCCTTGGTCTCTGCGTTCACGAATTCAAGCTCATCGCCAACTGTTAGATTTTTATCATCAAGCAACCGCCAGGTGATAGTTTTATCACCGGATAGGATCTTCGGGACCAAGCTTGCTTTAAACTTCAATGATTTCATAAGCGCGGTCATTCTACAGGTTTTAAAAAGAAAATCAATCTATAAGAATCCAGCCGCCTCGCGGGTGCAAGGCGGCTGGTAGAACAGAACGGATGGTGGGAGGTAAGAAAACCGCTAGGCGGCTTCGGCGGACGGGGTTTCGGCCAGGAAGCAGTAGTCCTGACCCCAGCGCTGGTACCACTGACACGCATCCAGGATCAGTCCGTCCGAGACGTGGAGCAGACCGCCGACCGCGGACTTCTTGTCGCCGACCTTGAACTCCTGTCCGCAATGAGCCATGACCGGCTTGACCTTCCGAAGCGGGACATGGAGGGTCGTGCTTGCGGCAGCTACGCACGGACGACACAAGCCCAGCAGCCTGATCAGCTCACACTGGTGAGCGGTGCACATCGCGTAGCCGGGCCAGATCTGGGCGACAATAATCTCCTGTCGTCCGCGACGGCCGACAAAAAAATGCTCCGCCCGGAGTGCGGGGTGGACATAGTGGTACTTGGTCAGGTCCTGGTGGATCGGATCGTCGAAGTCGACGATAAGACTGTCGAATTCGATACGGGGCTGAATGAGCTCCGTGGCGATGGCCTGGCGAACGGCCGAGGATTTCCGGGCCGACTTGTAGGCATCGGTAGAGCAAGCGAAGTACGGATCCGCTTTCAGCACGGCGGTCAGCAAGTCCGTGGAACTCATAGCAGTCAGTGTGTCCGACACGGCAACCTCCCTGGTTGTTTCGACATACGGCCCGATAAAAATCGAGCAGAACGAAAGCTGGGGCATGGGCCACAGCGCAGAATCAAGCTTTTCCGCCAAACTTTGCGCTACTCCCCATGCATAAGATCAACCAGGGTAAAAAGGAATGAGTTGTCAAAGAGCACAGTATTTTATTCCCGTCC
>JANLXT010000176.1:0-1784 GCA_031365225.1 candidate division FCPU426 bacterium | reverse complement strand
CTTGCCGGTGGCTTGGCGAAAGGCACGACTAAAATGCTGAATCGTCTTAAAACCACACTGGACCCCCACCTCGCCGACATTCAGCCGGGAGTGGGCCAACAACTCTTGCGCTTTTTCTAGGCGCGCAGTGTTCAGGTGCTGCAAAGGCGTGGTGTCTGTGCTGGCATGAAAGAGCCGGATCAAGTGAGAGCGACTGACGTCCATTTCGGTAGCAAGTCGAGCGATGGTCCATCCTTTGTCTAGATTGTTTTGTATCAAGTCGAGCGCCACTTGAACCAAGGGCGGCCAGTTTGGCAAGGGAAGCAGGGACATGAGACGGGTTTCGAGGGCGCGCGCCGCTTGGCGCGAATCAGCGCTGTCGGATCGATCGGTCAAGAAGGGCATCACCGCAGCGGCGACTGCCGCAGACCAGCGTGGTGCATTGCCGGACATATAACCGGCTTCCTCTAAATAGCGGCCATGGCTGGTCAGTGCCTCGGCTTGGGCATAAAAGGGATGCCGTCTTAATACATCAGGGCGCTTGTAGAGCGCGGCCAGCGCGGGGAACGGCCATCCCCAAGCGCTGTCAAAGTGAGCCTGCACATCGGGCGTCATCAAGACCTCTAACGCTTTAAAAGCGACCGCGGCAAAGCGTGTACGCGCGGGCACGACCCAGCACAGCCCTCCCAGCATGGCCACGCCCGCCTGGGCGGAATCGGGCGCGGGTCGCCATTCCATTTGGTCCAATTGATCGCGATTGTTTTCTTGCGCCAAACGCAATAGGTCACTCCATACAAGGCCGGTGCAAGCCCTGCCACTTAATAATTCACGGTGCGCTCGTTCTGTACCACCGCTCAAGGCGTCTTCAGATGCCAAGGACGGATTATGGACAAGCAGACGCAGGTCTTGAAGCGCACGGGCGACCGCGATACGTGGCATTTTCCAGCCTGCCTGCCAAATAAAAAGATCTTCGTTTTGGGCCCACAGGCGTTCTAGTAGCGCGATCAGTTGTGATTCTGGGCTTAAATCAATCGCAAAAGATGACCCGCGGTTTCGTCGAACCTCATTTGAAAAGCGTTGGCAAACCCGCATTGTTTCAGACCAATTTGTAGGAACTTGTTCACCTAATTCGCGAAGGCTATCTTTTCTCCAAAATTGCAGGCGGATTGAAATGTGCTGTGGAGCAGCATAGATCTTTTGGTTGACGGTAGCCCTTCGTCGAGCCGCTGGTATCCATGTGGCCTCTAAGCCTTTGGCGGGTCCATCCAATGATTGGATAAGACCTTGGCGAGCTAAAAATGGAATGGTGCTGTCGTAGACTGGAAGCAACGCGAAATCGGTGGATGGCGCGTTTAGCTCTGCGATGATTTCGGCGTAATTCATAGTACGCGCTTCAGGTTCGCGCGCTCCTGCCAGCCGAAAGACGCGCCTTAATTCTTGTGCCGCTGGCCTGCGATCGTGAAATGTGAGTGTGGGAGGTAGACCAATTTTAATCTGGATGCCTTTCGAAGCGGGGGCTTCGGTGATCTTGCTTGCGAGTAGCCCCTCCGTCCCTAGCTCAAGGGGCCACAAGGCTTGTTGAATCTGTATGCCCATCATATGCAAAACCACGAGCTCACGACTCAACACACCCGGCGTCGATTCTCGCGATCGCAAAAAAAGAACCACGTCCGCAGTTGGGGCCAAAGCTTGATTGGGGCCCAGCTGCGTCGGGTCGGCGCCATAGGCTCGGCCCAAGATCATGATAATCGCTCCCAAAGATTGCGCGCGGCGCTGCAGCCTTAAAAGCGCGTCTAGCTCTTCGC
>JANLXT010000169.1:0-4395 GCA_031365225.1 candidate division FCPU426 bacterium | reverse complement strand
AAGTCTGACGAAGAGGCTGCCGCTAAAAAGAAGTCTGACGAAGAGGCTGCCGCTAAAAAGAAGTCTGACGAAGAGGCTGCCGCTAAAAAGAAGTCTGACGAAGAGGCTGCCGCTAAAAAGAAGTCTGACGAAGAGGCTGCCGCTAAAAAGAAGTCTGACGAAGAAGAGGACAAGCCTAAAAAATCCAAGCTCTCCTCCGAGGATATCCTCTCGGTGATGATGAGCGGTGATGAATTGATTGAAGAAGATGGCGCAAAAAAAGGCGCCAGCGCGCCGTCCGCCGCGAAGGTTGCTGTAAAAGTTAGCGAAGAACAAGGTGGCGCGGGCGCGGGATACAGCGCCGAGGCCAAGGTGGTTGTGGAAAGCTTCTGCCGCAACAATGGCATTGAAGCTCACCTGATGATCGACGCCAAAGGGAAGGTGTTGGAGTCCGCGATGAGTGCGGGTGCCGATGCCGCGGCGCTCGGCAGCACTGGCGCGACGATCTTTAACAACACCGAGAAGGCGGCTCGCGCCATGAGTTTTGGTGAGCTACGGCAGATCATGATCGTTGGCGAGGATACACGCCAGATACTCTTTGTCGCTCTCAAGGCGGGTATCTTGGTGGCGGTGACTGGTAAAAATACTAACCTAGGCTTGTTGCGCGTAGCGGTTAACGAGCTTATCAAGAAGGCATAGGGGAGCTAAGTCCCCCTTCGTGGAAGTGACATGGACTTTAAAGCATCGTTGCAAGACATCATCAATAGCGTGGACGGTTCCTTGGGAGCTGGTCTCGTCGGGCTAGACGGTTTGCTCATTGACCAAGTGTCAGTTCGAGCTGACTTTGATATCGCGGTGGCAGGCGCTGAATACGCGACCATCGTTAAAAATGCTTTGAAGGCCTCGCAAAGCTTCGGCCTGGGAAAGACAAGCGAGATCATGATCTCGACCGAAAAAGCGACCATGATCATGATGACCGTGGGTAACGACTATTTCGCGACACTGGCTTTGGGGTTGGATGGCAACCTTGGGCGAGGCCGACTTGAGCTAAAGAAAGCCATCCCTAAGTTTGAGCAGGCGCTGTCCTGATCAACGCATGCTGATGAACGCGGTCAGGCGCTGTGGCGCAACGTTTGTCAGCCGGCCCCTCGATGCCTTTGTAGCCAACCTGGCTGGTTTTGGGATCTTTGGTGGTTGCGCGGTGTTGCTCTTGTTTTTTGGAAAAGGGCTTTGGTGGACTCTCTTCGGAGCCGCCCTGGTCCTTTGGATTGGCGTGGCGTGGTACTGCGCCGTAGCCCGTAAACTGATCGATGGTCAGACGGTGGGACTCGCGTGGACGGTGCCTTGGTTGCGCGAAAAAGGTAGCTTGCTCACGGCTGATTTTTTTGTGTTCCTAGCACTGTTGGCTTGGGCCGCGTTGGCGTTAAAGTTTTGGCGCGCAAATCCGATTGGGCTTTCGCCTTCGTTCGCATGGGGCGCGTTGGCTTTGGTGGGAGCCGTGCTTGTATGGCTGAGCTTAGCGCTGATGCTGCTGCCCATTTTAGCGACAGAATCGGACGCGCGTTTTTTTAGGGACCTTCGGCGCGCGGCGCTCTTGCCTTTGGCCTTTTTGCCGCAGGCGCTCGGCGCGGCGCTGATCTTGATTCTAGGCTCTGGGTGTTTGGGTTTGCTCGTCGGCACAGGAAACTGGATGGCGCGAATACTGGGCTTGCCGCTGGTGATGGCGCCCATGATCACCCCAATTGCCTTGGCTCTATTTGCTATCGCACTGTTCGATGAGATGAAAGCTCGTAGCCTGAACCGGCCTTCGCCGGGGCAGGACGCTCCATCAGCCGTGAGCTTGGTCTTTCCATGGCGTTGAACGCCACACTTAAAATTCGATCGCTACTCGATGGGCTGGCGCAAAGGGCGCGTCTGGCACCAGGGGCGTCGCGACTGCGACGGCGGCGGCTTATGCTCTTTGGCATTATTGTGATGATGCTTTGGGCTCTTTTTGGTGGCAAGCAAGGCTTGGTGGCTTTGTTGGGTTCCGCAAACGAAAAAGCGAGCCTGCGACGAGAGATCGTCGCGCTCGAAGCGCGCGAGCGAACGCTCGAAGGGGATCTGCGTCGTTTGCAGGCGCAGCCGCAGCTGGTGGAGAAAACAGCGCGAGAAAAATTGATGTTGATGCGGCCAGGTGAGCTGATATATCGGTTTGATGATTGAATACCGGCCGCCTTTTTAAGGCGGCCGTGGCCTTTTGTGGATAGGAGCAGGGTGTGGCAAAACGCGCGATGCAACTCGTCACGGTAGGGTCGGTGGCTTTTGATACTTTGGCCACACCCCACGGGCGACGGACCAAGATCATCGGTGGCGCCGCGACGCACGCGAGTGTGGCAGCGAGTTATTTTGCGGCCGAACTGGGGCTGGTGGGTGTGGTTGGGGATGATTTTCCGGATCAGTACCGCGCCTTGCTCAAATCAAAGCGGGTGAATCTTGAAGGCTTGATGACTGCCAAGGGCCGCACGTTTCATTGGAAGGGCCGCTACGATGGCGACATGTCACAGGCCAAGACGCTCAGCACAGAACTAGGGGTTTTCGCGACCTTCGACCCCAAGGTGCCAGCCGCCTGGGTGCGCGCGCCATTCTTATTTTTGGCAAATATCGAACCAAGCATTCAAGAGCGTGTCTTAAAACAAATGCGCGCTCCAAAATTTACGTTGCTTGACACCATGAACTTGTGGATCTCGGTTCGACGCGCTGCCCTCCTCAAGACGATCCGGCAAGTGGACGCGGTGGTTCTCAACGACATGGAGATCCGCCAGCTGACGGGCGAGAGCTCGTTGATCAAGGCGGCGCGAGCGTGTTTGAAGCTGGGGCCCAAGTATGTGTTTCTAAAACGCGGAGAGCATGGCGCGACGCTTGTTGGGCGAGATGAATATTTCCACTTGCCAGCCTATCCGACGGACAAAGTGATCGATCCCACCGGAGCAGGCGACAGTTTTGCGGGTGGCGTGATGGGTAGCCTTGCCAAAGACGGGCAAGTCAGCGCGGCGGGTCTGCGCCGCGCCGTCGCGGTTGGTACGGTCATGGCAAGTTTTCAAGTAGAGGGGTTTTCGCTGGAACGGACTGTCCGTTTGCGCATGCCCGAGATTGCTAAGCGCATGCGGATACTTCGTCGCATGGTTGCTTACTAAGAGAAGGGTTTTTTGAGCATGATGCAGTGGCAGCAAGCCGATAAGATCAAGCGCATCCCCCCCTATGTGCTTGGGGTGGTCAAGGCGTCCGTGGCCGAGGCTCGCAAAAAAGGTGATGACATCATCGATTTTGGCATGGGCAACCCTGATGGCGCGACACCCCAGTTGATCGTCGACAAATTGATCGAGGCGGCTCGCAATCCTCGCAATCATAAGTACAGCATGTCCAAGGGCATCCCTAAATTACGCTTGGCGATCTGTGATTGGTACATGCGGCGTTACGGGGTTGAGCTCGACCCCGAGACCGAGGCGGTGGCCACCATTGGCGCCAAGGACGCGTTGTCGCGCTTGATCCCATCGATCCTTAATAGCGGCGACAGTGTGGTGGTGCCCTCGCCCAACTATCCCATTCACGAGACCAGCCCGGTATTAAACGAGGACAATGTGATCAGCGTGCCTCTGCGCGCGGGCGAGGATATCTTTCCGGGATTGCGGGCGGCGGTAGAGAACAATTGGCCCCGGCCCAAGGTCTTGATGTTGTCGTATCCTCAAAATCCCACGGGCGCCGTGGTTGATCTCGAGTTCTTTCAAAAAGTTGTGGATTACGCTCGCGAGAACAAGCTGATCGTTATCCATGACTTCGCTTATGCCGAGCTTGTTTTTGATGGCTATCAAGCGCCTAGCATCTTGCAAGCCAAAGGCGCCAAAGACGTCGCGATTGAGATTTATAGCTTGTCCAAGACCTACAACATGGCTGGTTGGAGGGTGGGTTTTGCGTGTGGCAATCCAGATCTGGTTGCCGCGCTCACTAAGATCAAGGGCTATTTGGACTATGGCATGTTTCAGCCGATCCAGATCGCGGCTATTCAAGCTTTGAATGGGCCCCAAGATTGTGTGGCCGAGATCGTCGAGATCTATCGCAAGCGCCGGGATGTCTTGGTGGATGGCCTCAATCGGCAAGGTTGGAACATTGAGAAGCCGCGCGCGACGATGTTCGTGTGGGCGCCGATCCCAGAGCCCTTCACAAAATTGGGTTCGGTCGAGTTCTTTAAAAAGCTTCTTGCCGAGGCCAAGCTCGCGGTGTCTCCGGGCTTGGGCTTTGGCGCGACGGGCGAAGGCTATGTCCGCTTTTCATTGATTGAAAATGAAGAACGAATCCGGCAGGCGATCCGAGGACTTAAAAACCTCACATGAGCGCGAAGGGTCCCATAAGCCTGATTTTTGGATTGGCTAGCCTGTG
>JANLXT010000167.1:0-5609 GCA_031365225.1 candidate division FCPU426 bacterium | reverse complement strand
GCCGAGCAGCCGGACTTCATCGCCAATGCCCAAAATTAGTACCAGACCCGCAGCATCGACGATGACAACGCTATGCCGATGATCGAGGCTACGTCGAGCCAATATTCGAAGGTGGGCTTGTTCGATAGGTGCGCCACTTTGGTCTTGCTTGTCTCGCCAGCGCAGCAGCAACCAATAAGTGACATAGACCAAAAGCACAACAAAAGCCAACGACAAGGTAATGCTCAGTAGCGTTGGCAAAAGACTTGGCGCTGCTATCGGAGCGAGCGAAACACCCTGAAGTTGGCTTATCTCGCTAGCCAAGAATTCTGGTGTCGGAATTGGTTGTTGAGGGAGGCGGGCCGCCGACAGCCTATCCGGCAAAAGACCACCTGCAATTAATTTAAAGAGCAATCAAGCCTCTAAAAAACACAAAGAGGGACCTCGGCCTAACGAGCCCCGAAAGTCCCTCTTGAGCATGTACAAAGGATCAGAAGTTAATCCGGTCCTTGGGGCTTAAGATCTCAGTGACACGAATGCCAAAATTCTCATCGATCACAACGACCTCGCCTTTGGCGATTGGTTTTTCGTTAATCAAGATATCGACTGGCTCGCCAGCCAACTTATCTAATTCGAGCACTGATCCAGGACCCAGCGCCAAAACTTCTTTAACAAGTTTAGACGTACGCCCAAGCTCTACCGTGACTTGCAACGGGACATCCATGAGTAGTTCCATGTTGCCCGCGCCTTGAGTCCCGGCCACGCCAGTAAGTTGGCTCATTTGAGCCGATTGAACCACCGGTGTATTCATGGAACCTCCACCAAATGCATTTGAGGGATTGAAAGACGCACCGCTACTCTTTGCACCCAAAGCTTGCGCAAGAGCACCGTCGATCACGAACAACAAAGAAGACGGAAGGCCACCTTCAATGCTTAAGTCAAATTCCGAAATTACCATTTCTGTACCCAATGAACCTGCGACTAATGCGAGGTCGCTGGCTTGTCCAGGGGTAAGGTCTGTCGGTGTCCCTTGCAATGACTTCCCTGTTGCCTGTCCCAATCCTTCGACAAATGCATTCGCAAACTGATTTCCAACTTCAGCTAATGCCGAAAGGTGCAATTCACTTAATGTTTCGGGAGCGGAGGTGCCGTCTCCACCAATCATGAGTTCGGCCATTAAACCGGCCGCTTTTTCTTCAAACGCTAAAAGCCCGTGTCCGTCTGTATCACCACCAATGCTAAAGCTAACGTGTACAATGGCGCCTTGTAGACGCGAAGCGACATCGCTCGCACCCCCCGCACTAGTACTGTTGGGACTTAGAGTGACCTCGCGACCTAACAAGCCACCCAAAGTTCCAGCTGCATTGTTTGCAGCTTGCGTTAGAGCATTTTTAATATTTTCGGAGACCATTCCCCGCTTCCTCCAAAAAGATCAGGCTTCAGACCCATCCTGATACACAGTCGTTATCATGACGGCCTTGCGTTTTGAGTGCACGCCGGGTCGGCCACCGAACTTTTTCTTATTTTCAATAAAGACATCCAATTGGCTATTGACCGACGTATTGAGCGGAATGACATCACCAGTTTTCAAAACCAAAACCTGACCTGTTGTCAAAGTCGTTTTGCCAACATGGACAATGATGGGTACTTCGGTATTGTTAAGTCTTCGCTTTATATTCTCAGAATGCTCACCACCAGCACCTTGATCGCTCGTGGTAAACCATTTTTGTGTAGAGAGTTTGTTAACCACCGCTTCCAAAACAAGATAAGGGAAACAAATACTCATTGTTCCTCTATGCTCTTTTACTTTGACGTTAAACTTAATCAAAAGACACATTTCACTTGGCGCAACCAATTGAACAAATTGAGGATTTGTCTCTTTGTTCACAATCTCAGGAGTAACTTGAATCACGCGGTCCCACGCGTCCTTCAAGCTGTCTAAGGCTTTCACCGCCAATTTTCCAACGACCACTTGCTCAATATCTGTCAGCTCGCGCTCTTTTGAGAGTGGGTTACCAGGACCACCCAGCACGCGGTCAATAATCGGAAAAATAATAGTCGGATTAATCTCTAAGACGCAATTGCCTCTTAAGGGTTCAAAGCTAAAGACAGTCATCGCCGTAGGATTTGGGACAGCGTTGATGTATTCGCTAAAACTCGCCTGTTTAACAGAAATAATGTCAATTTCTGCGATTGTGCGAATAAATGATGACAATGCCGTCCCGAAGTGACGCGCAAAAGCTTCGTGCATCATTTCCAACATTTTTAACTGATCTTTGCTGAAGCGATCCGGGCGTTTGAAATCATATCTTTTAACTACTTTATCGCCCTTTTTGACGGGCGCCATTGGTTCGTCTGATTCAGCCTGCTCTTCAACGCGCGATCCTCCAGAACCAGAAGACCCCTCATCAAGCGAGGCCATTTCGGTATCTAGGCCAGACATAAGCGCATCAATCTCGCCTTGGCTAAGAATATCATCCATGAGTCATTCCCTTACGAACATGGTTTCCGGATACAACTAGAATCGTCCGGATCTAATCAAAGTATCGTTCTTATTGAACCGCAAACTCTGTGAAGTAAACTCGCGCAATCTGGCCCTTCGAGAGAACTGAATTAATACGCTCCTTCAGTTCTTGCTTGAGTGACTCTTTACCTTCGGGAGTACGAATATCCGCAGAAGATTTGGCCGCCAATGCCGCAAGAATAATATCTCTTAGCTGGCTTTTTCGATTTCCAATTTCGTTGCCAAATTCTGGAGCCGAACCGTAGTTTTGCTCAAGCTCGATGACCGAACGAAGATAGTGAGTTTCCTCTACATCTGACAAGTTCACTAAGAATGAACCCATTTTTTCTAGCTTGCCAAGTTGTGGGCGCGGTTCAATGACTTTTTGTTTTCCAATTTCAGCTTTGTTGGATAGAAACATAAAGGACAATACTGCGCTGGCAATAGAAACCACCAATGTCGCAAGTACTCCCACCAAAATCCATCTCAGCGTGCTTTTTTCTTCGGCCATGGAACGAGCCTCCTTAGATCGGTTTAAATTAGAATGTTAACGGCTTGAGCTCAACGCCCTCTGCCGGTGACAACGAGGGCGGCGTCACGGGCGCGACCTCGGGATTGAATTGCTGACGAACAGTGCCTGTGTCTATCAGTTCTTTCATGATTGGTGCTTTCAACACTTGTATATCGATACGTCGATTCATCCATCGGCGTATCTCATCACTGTTGGGAACCAACGGCGAATAGGGTCCGTAACCAACCGCTGACATTCTCTCGGGAGCAATGTTTTTGGTTTCGAGATAACGAACCGTATTGACTGCGCGCATAGCTGACAACGTCCAGTTATCGTCGTTACCGCCCGACATAGGCTGATTGTCCGTGTAACCATTCACTTGTATCGCATTCGGTATCACTTCAAGAATCTTTGATACCGAATCCAAGATCCGCTTGTAAGAATCCCCAAGTTTGGCAGACCCTTTCTCAAAACGCACCTTATCGGCATACACCCGGATCAGTAAACCGCGCTCGTTCAAATGAACATTCACAGCTTGGTCAAGTCGTTTCTCTAGGAGGTGCTTCTTTACCTTGTCCTTAATCTCAGTAAATTGAAGCTGGCTACGATCAATGACAATAGGCTGAGAGCCTTCGGTAGCGCCACTTGCTAGCATCGAAGGCTGTCCATACCCAAACGCAATCGCAAATGCCGCCTGGATTTGTTCTTGTTTGACACTGTTTGAATCCGCACTCGCCCACATAACAATAAACAACGCCAAAAGCAACGTTACCATGTCCGTGTAAGTTAGCAACCAACGCAAACCACCCGCGCCATCGTGCCCGCCACCGCCGCCACCGTGATCTCCCCCTCGTTTCTTCTTAGCCATGCCCCGCCCCCTCTATTCCGCTTTTTGGGAAGTCGCGGCAAGTTTCTCGCGATCAGTTGGAGACAAGAACGCTTTCATTTTTTCTTCGACGATACGGGGATTGTCGCCTGCGGATATGGAGAGAATTCCGACAATCTTAAGCTCTCGAATGAACGCCTCGGTTTTGCTGCGTACAACAAGCTTGCCACCCAAGGGCAAGAATATAAGATTAGCAAAGCCGATTCCGTAGAAAGTAGCAGTGAAAGCTACCGCGATAGCGCCGACGAGCTTTGTCGGGTCAGATACAGATCCTAGCGCCGCAATCAAACCAGCGACAGCACCGATAATCCCTAGCGTCGGAGCATAGCCACCTGCGGCTGTCATCAATTCTGCTCCGAACTTGTGACGCTGCTGCATAAAGGCAGTGTCGGTCTCCAAAATGTCGCGAATCATCTCCATTTCGGTCCCGTCAACTACCAACTGCAAACCTTTTTTAAGAAACGGATCCTCAAGATTATTGATGTCTTCTTCCAAACCCAAAAGTCCTTCTCGGCGAGCCTTGCCCGCGAAACCGACCATTAACGATACAGTTCCTACTGGATCCTCGGTACGCGAGACAAAAGCGATCTTTAAGATCTTTGGAATGTGCTTCATCTCTTCCATAGTGAAACCAATCATCGTGGCACCAGCGGTGCCGCCTACAATGATCATTAGACCAGGAAAATTGGCGTAAGCCGCCAAATGTTCAATCTGAAAATGGGACTCTACCAAGAGCGAGAGCAATAACATGCCCCAGCCAAGCACTAGACCAGCGACAGTTGCGATATCCAAAGCGAGCCCCCAAGAGAACGCCGCGACTTATAAGTCCGGCGTGGTTCTGTAATATCTATTCCACTTACGTATTACTCGTTATATCAGCGAGCTAAGTTTACCGCGGACTGAATCAAAGAATCCCCGGCCGTGATAGCTCGCGCACTCGACTCGAACATGCGTTGAGCTAAGATCATGTTAGTTAATTCGACGGTTAAATCCACGGTGGACATTTCCAGAGTGCCACCACTGATTGAACCCCGACCATCCGTTCCAGCAATACCATAACGCGCTTGTCCCGAATTAGCTGTTTGTTGAAAATCGCTACCACCAACTTTTTCTAGACCACCATCATTTGTAAATCGTGCGATGGCCAATTGGGCAACAGCTAGGGATTGATCATTAGAGAAGCTTGCAATAATAGTCCCAGTACTATCCACCGCAATGTTCGTCAACGATCCTGAAATATACCCGTCTTGAAACACGCCTCGTGCAGTACTGTTCGAAATATAAGCACCCGTCACAAGGTCAGTGGTTCCACCACCAAAATCCCCAGTTAAACCATCTCGCAATCCGTTAGCGGTTACTGCGTCACCAAACCCACCCGTCAAACCGTTTGGCACAGGCAAAGGCACCGCAGGTGGAACTGGAATTGGAACTGCTGCCCAAGTATTTGGGGTCCCGAAGTTAACGCTAAAGACAAATGGATCCGTTGCGCCCGAAGCTAATACGGCTGGCGACGATGGAATCGTCCCGGTAAGTGGGTTTGGTATCGCCAGCACCGGATTTGGCTGTTGCCCACCGGTCAACGGCACGTCGTAACCGCCATTTGTTTGAAGCGAACCATCCGTGTTAAAGCTTATAAAGCCGTATGCAGAATTAACTCCACTTGCTGGGGCAAATTCGCTAGAGCTTGTCAGCCAAGTGGCACCCGAAAAAAGATCCAGGCCAGTCCCGCC
>JANLXT010000159.1:0-9224 GCA_031365225.1 candidate division FCPU426 bacterium | reverse complement strand
TCGGCCTTAGTCTTAGGTTCCACCGCCAAATCAATCACAGGGTCCGCAAACTTCATCGTCTCGAGGACAATTGGATGATCTTCGTCACAGAGTGTGTCACCCGTAAAGGTGTGCTTGAATCCAACCGCCGCGACAATCTCTCCTGCGTACGCCTTGTCAACTTCTTCGCGCTTATTAGCGTGCATTCGCAACAGGCGACCAACCCGCTCCTTCTCACCTTTGCTCGAATTATAGAGATAGGAAGAAGGATCTAAAGTTCCAGAATAGACTCGCAAGAAAGTCAAGCGACCCACAAATGGATCGGTCATAATCTTGAAAGCAAGTGCTGAAAAATGTTCATCATCCGCATGTCGCCGCGAAAGGGTCATCTCTTCGGAAACGTTATCAGGGTCATAACCCGGGGTAGCTTCCAAGTCGGTGGGCGCAGGCAAATAGTCCACAACGGCATCCAAAAGTAATTGCACACCCTTGTTTTTAAAAGCCGATCCGCCAAAGACAGGTACAATTTCGCAGGAAATCACACCTTTTCGTAAAGCGGCTTTAATCTCGGCGTTCGATACTTGGTCAATTTTCCCGTCCAAGTATTTCGCCATCAATTGCTCATCAAAGTCAGCGACCTTTTCAATCATCGTGACTCTCAACTCTTTGCATTTTTCTTTTAGGTCCTCTGGAATTTCTACTTCATCAAACTTCGCGCCCAACGTCTCGTCACGCCAGATATATGCCTTCTGCGTGATGATATCTACCACACCGGCAAAACTGTTTTCTGCACCAATGGTCCATTGGGCCGCAACAACGTTCGCCCCCAGCTTTTGAATCATTGAGTCGATATTCATCTGAAAATCAGCGCCAACTTTGTCCATTTTATTGACAAAGGCCAAGCGTGGAACGCGATATCGATCGGCCTGGCGCCAAACGGTCTCTGACTGAGGCTCCACACCATTGCCGCCGTCAAAAACTGCGACTGCCCCATCCAAAACTCGCATCGATCTTTCAACTTCGACGGTAAAATCAACGTGTCCAGGAGTGTCGATAATATTGATTCGATTCTCACCCCAGAAACAAGTGGTCGCAGCGGATGTAATCGTAATTCCGCGCTCTTGTTCCTGTTCCATCCAATCCATCGTTGCGGCACCTTCGTGCACTTCGCCAATCTTGTGAGTTTTTCCCGTGTAATACAAAATGCGCTCGGTCAACGTGGTTTTACCAGCGTCGATGTGAGCGGCGATTCCGATATTGCGGGTACTCTCTAGGCTAAATTCACGGGCCACGATTGGTTCCTTTTCTACCAGCGATAATGAGCAAATGCCTTGTTAGCTTCAGCCATGCGATGGGTATCTTCTTTTTTCTTAAACGCCGCGCCACTTTTTTTGAAGGCCTCCATAAACTCAAAAGCCAAGCGGGCCTGCATTGTCTTTTCATTTCTTTCGCGCGCCGCGGTCAACAACCACCGAATCGCCAACGCTGTGCGTCGTTCTGGACGCACATCCACTGGAACCTGGTAATTTGCACCACCCACTCGGCGCGATTTCACTTCTACCATTGGCTTAACGTTATCAATCGCCATCTTAAATACATTGACAGGGTCTTCGCCCGGCAATTTCTTTCCGATTTCATCCAACGAACTATAGAAAATTCTTTCGGCGGTATTTTTTTTACCGTCAAACATCAGTGAATTCATAAAACGCGTCACTAGCTTGTTGTTAAATTTTGGATCAGGAAGCTGTTCGCGTTTTACCGCACTACTGCGACGAGACATTGGTCGTTTCTCCTATTTCCTTCAGACTATTTCTTGGCTGGGGCGGCGCCTTCTTTTGGACGCTTTAGCCCATACTTCGAACGGCTCTTTCTACGATTGGCAACACCAGCAGTATCGAGTGCGCCACGAACGATGTGGTACCGTACGCCAGGAAGATCTTTAACACGACCGCCCCGAATCAGAACAATGCTATGCTCTTGAAGATTGTGGCCCTCACCAGGAATATAGGCCGTCACTTCGATGCTGTTGGTTAAGCGCACGCGCGCTACTTTTCGTAGAGCCGAATTTGGCTTCTTAGGCGTCACGGTATAAACACGTGTACATACACCACGTTTTAGTGGCGACCCCTTAAGAGCGGGCGATCCCGACTTATATCGCGTTTTCTTTCGGCCGTGTCGAACCAGCTGGCTAATCGTGGGAGCCACTTGCTCACTCCTGTTGCGAAAAGAAAAAGACGGGTCACCCCGTCTCAGGACAAGCCAAACTCGTTCGCGAACTATCTCGCATTACGGTCCGAGCAGGATTGCCATATCTGAGCCTCTTCAGCAGGTGGGCTGGCAAGGACGAACATTATATTCGACAGCCTAATAAACTGTCAACATTTTTCTGTCTTTTTTAGCCCAATTCTAAAGGCTTTTTCAGCTCAAAAACCGCTATTTCAGCCCTCCAGAACCGCCACATTAGGCGCTTCTGGCGTTTCACTGGGGGCTTTTTCGACCTTGCTACGCATACTCTGATAAACCGCCATCCCTGATCCCGCAGAAATAAGATGGCCCATAATGACGTTTTCTTTTAGTCCGCGCAAATAGTCGATTTTTCCAGAGACAGCAGCCTCGGTTAAAACGCGTGTCGTTTCCTGGAAAGACGCCGCCGAGATAAAGCTTTCTGTCCCTAAGCTGGCCTTTGTAATTCCCAGAAGTATTGGTTTGGCCGTGGCTTTTGGCTTCCCCTCCTCTTCCATTCGCGTGTTTTCATCCATGAACCGGAACTTGTCTACTTGGAAGCCAGGCAAGAATTCAGTATCGCTAGGATCATCGATAACCATCTTGCGCAACATTTGACGCACGATCACTTCGATGTGCTTGTCATTGATACCCACACCTTGCAATCGATAGACTTCCTGCACTTTATCGACAAGATACTCTTGAACTTGATTAACGCCCTTCACTTCCAAAATGTCATGGGGATTGACTGGTCCGTCTGTCAACTGTTCGCCAGCCAAAACTAAATCGCCCTCGCGAACGTTGATGTGTCGTCCAGACGGAATCAGGTAATCTTTGGTGGCCCCCTGGTCGCCCTTCACGGTTAACTTGCGCATGCCCTTCGCTTGACCACCAAACGCGATCTCACCATCGATTTCTGTGATAATGCACGCGCCTTTAGGTTTACGTGCTTCGAAGAGCTCAGCGACGCGCGGTAAGCCACCCGTGATATCGCGGGTCTTACTCACGTCTCGTGGAATCTTTGCCAAAATATCACCCGGTGCGACCGCCTGTCCATTTTCGACATTTAGGTACGCGCCCGTCGGAATCGCGTAGCTTGCGAGTTTTTCACCGCTCTTAGAACGCAATATAATCGCGGGGTGACGCACTTCGTCTTTATTTTCAACAACCACTCGACCGACAAGCCCGGTGGCTTCGTCTGTCTTTTCGCGCATCGTCACACCTTCGATAATATCGTCAAACTCGAGGGTGCCATCCTTTTCTGTGAAAATCGGAACCGCGTACAGATCCCAATTCGCTAGCAATTGACCCGCTTTGACCTTGTCGCCATCTTCCACTTTAAGCAAGGTGCCATAGGTCAGGGTGTAAACCTCTTTTTCGGCGCCCTTCTCATCCAAGACGCTGAGCAGTCCATTTCGATTCAATACAACTAGTTCGCCTTGGCGATTTTTCAGGGTACGAACACCGCTCACCTTCACCGAGCCTTTGTTCTTGGCTTCGATGCGGCTTTGGCCAGTCACGCGACTAGCGGTTCCACCGACGTGGAAAGTACGGAGTGTCAACTGCGTACCAGGCTCACCAATGGATTGCGCAGCAATAATCCCGACCGGCTCGCCAATCTCGACCATCTTTCCGTTTGACATGCTCGAACCATAACACTTGGCACAAACGCCGCGTCGGCTCTCACACGTCAATACAGAACGAATACGTATCTTTTCAATTCCAGCCTGATCAACCTTGCCGGCAGCTTCTTCGCTGATCATCTCATTGGCCCGAACAAGCACCTCTTCTGAGAACGGATCGATAACGTTGCTAATGGCAACCCGTCCGACGATACGATCCAACAGGGGCTCGATAACATCCGCGCCTTCTTTAATGGCGCTAATAACGATACCGTTCACCGTCCCACAATCTGGTTCATTGATAATGACATCTTGCGAAACGTCCACCAAACGCCGTGTAAGGTATCCGGCATCGGCTGTTTTGAGAGCTGTGTCGGCTAGTCCTTTTCTTGCGCCGTGGGTTGAAATAAAATATTCAAGGACGGTCAATCCTTCACGGAAATTAGACAAAATTGGCGACTCAATAATCTCGCCAATGGATCCAGTGATCTTCTGCTGGGGCTTAGCCATCAATCCGCGCATTCCCGCCAACTGACGAATTTGCATCTTCGATCCACGGGCGCCAGAGTCCGCCATCATATAAATAGGATTAAATCCGTTTTGATCTGCGCGAAGCTTTTCCATCATGACTTCGGCCAGTTCATCTGTGACGCGAGTCCAAATATCAATCACCTTGTTGTAACGTTCTCCGTCAGTGATTGCGCCCGCCTGGTACTGCTCACCGATATTGGCCACTTCGTCTTGGCCGGCAGATATCATTTTTTGTTTTTCTTCCGGGATCTTCATGTCCGACATCGAAACCGTCAGACCGCCCCTCGTAGCAAACCGGAATCCAATTTCTTTCATGTCATCGAGGAATTTAACCGATTGATCCAACGGCAACGCTTTGTGAATCTCAGCGACGAGTTTACCCAGCTCTTTCTTTGTGAGCACCCGATTCACAAACTCGATACCCGCCGGGATAATCTGATTGAAGATCACGCGGCCAACCGTAGTTTGTAAGCGCTTGCCTTGGTGACGAACAGTAATCTTGGCGTGCAGACCAACTTCACCGTGATCCAGCGCCATTTGCACTTCTTCGGCGCCGAAGAAGAATCGGCCCTCTCCTTTGTCGCCCGCTTTTTCTTTGGTCAAATAGTAAGTTCCGAGCACAATGTCTTGGCTAGGCACGACAATCGGCTTACCTGAAGCCATGTTGTTGACATTGTGAATCGACATCATGAGCAACTTGGCTTCTAGCTGTGCCTCGGTGCTGAGTGGAACGTGCACTGCCATCTGATCGCCATCGAAGTCGGCGTTGAACGCAGTGCAGACAAGAGGGTGAATACGAATGGCCTTGCCTTCGACAAGCACGGGCTGGAAAGCTTGGATGCCTTGACGATGCAACGTCGGCGCGCGATTCAGGAGCACGGGATGGTCCTGAAGCACCTCTTCAAGAATATCCCAGACCTCGGGCTTGACCTTTTCAACCATCTTCTTAGCGCTCTTGATGGTTTGGACAAAGCCCCGGTCTTCTAACTTTTTAATAATAAAGGGCTTGAAAAGTTCTAGCGCCATCTGTTTAGGCAAGCCACATTGGCTGAGTTTAAGCTCGGGACCAACAACAATCACCGAACGTCCAGAATAATCGACGCGCTTACCTAGCAAGTTTTGGCGGAAACGACCCTGCTTGCCTTTCAGCATATCGCTGAGAGATTTTAGCGCCCGATTGCCAGGTCCCTTGACGGCATGCCCACGACGACCATTGTCAAAGAGCGCATCGACCGCTTCTTGCAACATACGTTTTTCGTTACGAACGATGACCTGGGGAGCTCGGATCTCTAACAACTTGCGTAAGCGATTATTGCGGTTGATGACTCGACGATAGAGGTCATTGGCGTCAGAAGTAGCAAAACGACCGCCATCCAACGGGACCAAGGGCCTTAACTCTGGCGGGATAACCGGGACGGCATCCAAGACCATCCAGTCGGGCCGGTTTTTTGATTTGCGAAATGCCTCGACAACTTTAAGGCGTTTCACGAGATCTTTTTTCTTTTGGACTGACGTGGTCAATCGCAGATCAGCGCGTAATTCTTCGCCAAGCTTTTCGATGTCGATCTCTTTTAGCAAATCCTTAATAGCATCCGCACCCATGCGGGCCTTGAAAGCACCATCGCCGTACTGGTCACGCATGCGACGAAATTCGTCTTCGGTCAGGAGTTGCTTTTTTTGAAGGGGCGTTTGGCCCGGATCTAAAATAACGTAGCTCTCGTAATAAACAATACGTTCTAGAAGACGAATCGATAGATCCAAGAGATATCCAATGCGACTTGGAACTCCCTTGAGGTACCAGATATGGCAAACCGGCGAGGCGAGCTCAATATGCCCTAGGCGCTCCCGGCGAACTTTAGACAACGTCACTTCTACGCCGCAACGATCACAAATAACGTTGCGATGGCGAATTCGTTTGTACTTTCCACAATTACATTCCCAGTCCTTGGTAGGACCAAAAATCCGCTCACAGAAAAGACCGTCCTTTTCTGGTTTGAACGTGCGGTAATTGATGGTCTCTGGCTTTTTTACTTCTCCACGAGACCACTGCCTAATTTTTTCTGGCGAAGCCAAGCTGATGCGGATCGCATCAAACTTTAGGTCTTTCCCTTCCAACTCGCGGTTGGGGATCAGATCACGGGGCATCGGGTTCCTCGAAGTCCTGTCCGGGCGATGAGCCACGGCAAAAGTCGTCCATCTTTTAGTACCCTCTGGGGCGGTCTCGACCGCCCCAGAGTTTAGGCCTACTTAATTTTTGTTACGGATCAATTCAACATCCAACGCCAAGGCCTGTAGCTCCTTAACCAAGACGTTAAAGCTTTCTGGTACGCCAGGCTCTGGCGCGTTCTTCCCTTTAACAATGGCTTCGTAGATTCGTGTGCGCCCAGCCACGTCATCTGATTTAACCGTGAGCAGCTCTTGCAAGGTGTAAGCGGCGCCATAAGCTTCCAAGGCCCAAACTTCCATCTCACCGAAGCGCTGTCCACCGAACTGGGCTTTGCCACCCAAGGGTTGTTGAGTGATAAGGCTGTAAGGACCAATCGAGCGAGCGTGAATCTTGTCATCAACCAAGTGAGCTAGCTTGAGCATATAGATAATGCCCACGGTTACTTCTTGGTCAAATAATTCTCCGGTTTTTCCGTCAAAGAGTTTGGAGCGTCCATTGACAGGCAAACCTGCTTTTTCAAGCAAAGTACGAATATCTTCTTCTTTGGCGCCATCAAAAACTGGTGTCTCGACGAAGACACCTAACCGTTTTGCGGCCCAACCTAAATGCGTCTCAAGAATCTGTCCGACGTTCATACGGCTAGGCACACCCAAAGGATTCAAGATGACATCCACACAGGTACCGTCCGCAAGATAAGGCATATCCTCAATTGGGACAATTTTGGACACGACTCCCTTGTTACCATGTCGTCCCGCCATTTTGTCGCCAACACTGATCTTGCGTTTTTTAGCGATGTACACTTTAACGAGCTTGATCACGCCCGGAGGAAGCTCGTCGCCCTTGCGAATTCTGGCGATCTCCTTGTTTTTCTCAACGACCAACTCAGACTTGCGGTCCTCAGCGATCGCCTTGATGCGTTCAGCCGCGATCCTGGCAGCTTCTTTGCCACCCTTGGCGTCGCGCTCTAATGACTTGATGTTTTCGGCAGTCGACTTATCAACTTCTTCGAGATCTTTATCAAATCGCTTTTCGACCTGCTTGACCATCTCGTTCTCAGCTTTTTTGCTGGTCTCTTCACGATCGTGCCGGGCAAAAATACGGACATCGATAACTTTGCCTTCGATACCAGGAGGTGTCTTGAGCGAGGCATCGCGAACGTCGGTCGCCTTTTCACCAAAAATTGCCCGCAAAAGCTTTTCTTCCGGGGTCAGCTCGGTTTCCCCTTTGGGTGTTACTTTGCCAACCAAGATATCGCCTGGCGCCACGTCGGCACCAACCCGAATAATACCTGTCTCATCAAGGTTGCGAAGAGCCTCTTCGCCGACATTGGGGATATCGCGCGTGATTTCTTCTTTGCCCAGCTTGGTGTCTCGAGCTTCTAATTCAAATTCTTCGATATGCACTGACGTAAACACGTCATCCGCCATCATGCGCTCAGACAAGATAATCGCATCTTCGTAGTTGTAACCATTCCAAGGCATAAACGCGACAAGCACGTTCTTACCAAGAGCCAATTCGCCCTTGAGTGTCGCTGGGCCGTCGGCGATGACTTGCCCTTTGCGTATGCGTTGCCCTTTATGCACCAGAGGCTTTTGATTGACGCAGGTGTCCTGATTGCTACGCTTGTATTTGACCAAGCGATAAGTATCGAGCGTGGAACGCATCGGGCTATCGTCACGGCTGTCCGCCGCGATCACGACTTTGTTGGCGTCTACAAACTCGACAATCCCGTCTCGCCGCGCAATGACGACAGCACCCGAGTCGTAAGCCGCCTGAAATTCCATTCCGGTGCCAACGTGGGGCGGATCTGTTGTGAGCAACGGGACCGCTTGGCGTTGCATGTTCGAACCCATCAACGCGCGATTAGCATCATCATGCTCAAGGAACGGAATGAGCGACGTTGCCACGGACACGAGTTGTTTGGGGCTTACATCCATAAAATGGATTTCGTCCCGAGAAACCACAGGATAGTCCGCCTGGCGCCGAGCCAAAATTGAACTTTCTTTAAAACGACCGTCTTTTTCAAGCAACGCATTCGCTTGCGCGATGACGTACTTATCTTCTTCGTCCGCCGACATGTAGACAATTTCGTCGGTAACTTTCCCTTTATTAACTTTGCGGTAGGGCGATTCGATAAAACCGAATTCATTGACACGGGCGTAGGTCGCCAAAGAGACAATAAGACCAATGTTTGGTCCTTCAGGCGTCTCGATGGGGCACACACGTCCATAATGCGTATGATGGACGTCGCGCACCTCAAAACCAGCGCGCTCACGGTTCAAGCCACCTGGTCCAAGAGCCGATAAGCGACGTTTATGCGTCAGCGCGGCCAAAGGATTGGTTTGATCCATGAACTGGGACAACTGGGAAGAACCAAAGAATTCACGCACGCCCGCTGTCACTGGCTTGGCGTTAATAAGATTAGCGGGCATGGCTTCTTCCATATCCAAGATGGACATGCGTTCTTTAACCGCCTTTTCAATGCGAACCAAGCCTAGGCGAAAGACGTTCTCTAGCAATTCACCAGCGCTACGCACACGGCGGTTGCCAAGGTGATCGATGTCATCCTTTTCGCCCTTGCCCAAATTTAGCTTGAGCAAATACTTTATGGTTTCACACAAATCTTCTTTGCTGAGGACCCGATTAGCCATGGGAGCATCCAGCCCGAGCCGCTTGTTAAGTTTGTAGCGACCGACCTTGGC
>JANLXT010000046.1:0-2202 GCA_031365225.1 candidate division FCPU426 bacterium | reverse complement strand
GCGACGCAGACGATCGCATAGCTCATTGAATGTCTGCTCATTAAGCTGGGACGCTTCTTCGAGGAGGAAGAAGTTTAGATTGTAGGACTTGAACGAGTCCGCAACTGTGCGATCGTCACCTTCCGGCTCAATGCGAAAGATCAGCTTGCACGGGTGCCCAGGCATGATCGTGTGAACATAGACTTCAACCGCGCCGTCCTTCTCGCCCTCTTTAATCACCAAGGCTTCGCGGTGTCCGTGTGGGTCCTTGCCCTTCGGGCATTCCGGGTCGCTACAGCGCGTGAATTGGTCCAACATGGCGTAGAAGTCCGCCAAGAACGTGTTGCGAAGTTGTTCGTGGCGCTTGCGCACGATAACGCCCATGCCGTCTGGCGTGTTAATAGCAAGGTGCGCGATCGTATATGCGCCAGCAATTGTCTTGCCGGAACCCTTACCCCCAATGGCTAGCACGTTCTGGAACACCGGCACCCAGTCAGGGAGCGCGGTGTCATTGTATTGCTCCGCGTAGCGGCGCTCAATGGCTAGTGCCAGAGCCCGCTGATGCGGAGACATTGTGTTCCAGAAGTCGCGAATGCCAGTGAGGGTAAGGGTTTTGGCCATTGGGTTACCGGGAGTGAGCAGCGCAAAACGATGTATCTGATGCTAGGCATGCATCACAGGTAATCCCGTCTTGCGGTGTCCTCAATTCAGCTTCAATCTCTTCACCCAACCGGGTGATTTCTTTCATCTTTTCCCTTGAAGACACGGGGCGTTCAAGCGACTTATACATCGCTTCACGCTCAGCGGGGCGCTTAGACAATTGATCCGCTGTCATTACGATCGGCATATCGAATTCATGCACTAGCCCGTAGTGGAACCCAAAGCGCAGCCGCGCCGGAATCTTAGATCCGCCCTTAGTGACCTTTTGGACCATAGCGGGCAGCTTCTCAAGCAGATCGTCTAGCTGCTCTTGCGAGCGCCCGGCTAGCGGACGCCGGTATTCCCACTTGTGGCGCAGAACCTTCTCGCGCGGGTCCGGGGGGAGCGCTTCGACCGACATAGCGAGCATGACGCCGGGCGCGAAACCGTCCTGGTCGTTCCTGCGCGCGTAGTCGAGTGCCTGTCCAACAGACTCGCGCAGCGTAGCGACAATACCACCCTCGGGCGCACCCACGATCTGAAGGATCTGATTCAGGTCCGTTGGAAACACAATGGACACGCGCTCAGCGTGCTCTGTCGTCTTGTATGCTTTCGCGCCGGCTAGTGCCTCAGCCTTCGCGCGCTGTAAAGCCCGTGCTTCCTCGTCACTTCCACTAACGAACATGTACTTTCGCTTTCTGAACGAGAACGTTCCGTGTGATATAACCTGTGTTGCGCCGCAATGTGATAGCTAGAAGCTGACCGATCGGGTAGGACTCGTCACTTTCTTGGAACAGTGCTGCATCCGCTTCGTCAATCATCAGGGCCCGATCGGCTGGACACTGAATGAATAGCCAGCGCATTGCAACACTTGGGTCTACTTCAACACATCCGGACCCGGGGGGAGGGCGCGGGAGACTTCCCGCCTCTGCTGTTCCGCGAAGCGCTTCTGGATTCAGAAGCTGAGCGAACGCGTGGACTAGCTCTGCGTCAAGCTTGAGCTGATTAGCCCGATGTTCTGCCAGCATTTGTTGAGGGTTCCACAGCCACTTGAACAGCCTCCACAGCATCTGGAACCTCCATAGACAAGACAGAGACAGGGGCAACAATGTGTGATGTGGCCGGGCCCAACTTAGCTTGTTCTGTGGCTAAACCGCGCGCAGCCTGTGGCATGGGGACACCTTCGACCACGAAATTGAGCGTAACAGACGCTTCCTGGCGCGTGACCTCGACAACCTTACCGGAACGCTTATCGATGTGCTGAACCGTCTTCAATAGCAGGTCCGGCTCGACAACGGTTCCCGGCTTGTCTAGGTGTTGCATGCCCTTCTTGACGAGCTTACCCAGAACCTTCTCAGTCTGGACCGTGCGGTCCCAACGCCAGTTGTGCGCGTTCGCGTGCCGATCAAAGTCAAACGGCGTAATACCTGTGTGATGAAACTCCTTGATAATCTTCGCGCGCGTACAGCCCTGTGTGTAGTGTAGTTTAAGTTGCGCAAGCAGTTGCACATCTAGCTGACACATCGTACACATCGGGTCACGCGGCATCCGGTGTGGACGCCAGCGGCCCGTCTGACGCGCTTT
>JANLXT010000076.1:0-4309 GCA_031365225.1 candidate division FCPU426 bacterium | reverse complement strand
GTGGCCGTAGGCGTGGCCGTCGACGTCGCGGTCGCGAAGAAAGTGTCGGTCGGTGACGGGCTCACCGTGCGTGTGGGCGTGCCCGTCGGTGTCACTGTGCGCGTGGCCGTCAGGGTGGCGGTGGGCGTGGCGGTAGGGCTTGCGGTCCAGGTGATGCTTTGCGTCACGGAAGGCGTGGCGGTTGGGGTCCACGTAGGCGTCGCCGTTGGCGTGGCGGTCGGCGTCATCGTGGGCGTTGCGGTCGACGTCGGTGTCGCCGTGGGCGTAGGCGTGGATGTGGGCGTGATCGTCGCTGAGGCGATGGGCGAATCGGTGAAGGTCGAAGTCACCGTGGGCGTGCCCGTGGGGGTGACGGTGAAAGTGCTGGTGGGCGTGGTGGTGTACGTATAGGTCTGCGTGGGTGTCGCTGACTTAGTGCTCGATTCGGTGGTGGTCGGCGTGATGGTCCGTGTCACGGTTTGCGTCGGCGTGCTCGAACGGGTCACGCTTTGGGTGATAGTCGGTGTCACCGTGCGCGTCACAGTTTGCGTCGGCGTGCCTGACCGTGTCACGCTTTGGGTGGCAGTCGATGTGATGGTCCGTGTCACGGTTTGCGTCGGGGTCGGGGTGGCCGTGGCAGATTCGGTCGAAGTCGGCGTCATCGTGCGCGTCACCGTCTGGGTCGGGGTCGCGGTGCGCGTGGCGGTCGGCGTGTTCGTCAAAGTTTGCGTGTAGGTGAAGCTCTGGGTCGGGCTAAAGCTTGGCGTCACCGTGGGCGTGGCGGTACGCGTCATGGTCGAGGTCACAGACCGAGTCGGGCTGGGCGTCACAGTCGGAGTATACGTGCGCGTGGGCGTGGGCGTAAAAGTGGGGGTCGCCGAGGGCGTCGCGCTAGGTGTAGCAGTTGGGGTCGCGCTGGGGGTAAACGTCTTGGTTGCTGTAGGCGTGTAAGTCCGGGTTGCTGTCGGGCTGGCCGAAGGCGTAGGGGTCCGTGTGAACGTGGGTGTCGGGGTCGTCGCACCCACCACCACCGTAACGGTCAACGAGTTATAGATGCCCTCTTGCGTCGAGATGACTTGGGCTACGTTAGGGATGACCTCACCATTGGTGGCGGTAGCGGATATGCTTGCCAACCATGTATAAGTAAAAGCTTGGGTTGGATCGAGCGCCGCCACCGTGGGCCATGTGATCATGCGGGTTCCACCGGCATAAACGCCCGCGTTGGACGCGGATAAAAAGGTCAGGTCCGCGGGCACGGTGTCCCAGAGCCGTACGTTGGTCATGTAACGGCACGTGACGTCGGCAGTCACCCTAAAGTTGTCAACGTTCTGCGGATCGCCACAACTGGTGATAAAACCAGACTCGCCAGGTAACATAATACGCGAGAGCCCATCCGTGAACAGCGCCGATGTCGTGGTGCCCAGTGCGGGATTAAAAACTTGAAACGTGAAGTTGTTCTTTTGCATCGTAATCGTAATGTGCCAATACGTCGAGGGCCAGGCGGCTCCCTTGCCACAAAAATTGGTAAAGGCAGTACTGTTGGTTTGAATCACGGTATCCGTGGTCGCGGCATTGCGATAGATCAGCTCAACCACGCCCGAGGTCGGGCAAGAAGCCTGGGCCCGCATGCGGAACCAGTAGAACGGCCCGTTGGCGCCCGAGCCACCTTGATCGCGAAAAACGATGCCTGAGTCGCTGGCCTGCTCGGTCCAATAATCCATGTCAATCACGCCGTCCAAGGTCCCGCTGTTGTTGTTGAGGGCGATAGGGTGCGAGCCACAATTGCCAGGGTAGTACATCGTGCCAGGATAAGTGCTCTCGGTGAAATAGGTTGAGGCGACATCGCGTATGGCCCAGCCTTTGAGGCCGTCGCTGGTCGTGAAGTTGTCGCTCGCGATCACGACACTAGGCCCGGCGCAGGTAGGGTTGCTGACAGCGAGGGTGTAGGTGACGGTTTGGCCGACATTGGCAGTGCCAGGACTGACCGATTTTTGTATGAGCATGCCAGGTGGCAGGATGGTGAAGATGCCCAGGTTAGATGTCGAAGTCCCGTTGCTGGAGGTCTTGGTGAACTCGTCATTGACCACGCCGCCCGTCGCGTTGCAAGGCACTCTCATGGTGATCACCACCGTCTTCACACCACAAGCGGCGGTCCCCGTCAGATTGCCTAGATCCCACGTGTAGTAATTTCCGGACACCGTCGAGGGTGGCGGAGAGCTTGAGACAAATTGCAGCTGTGTGGGCAGGGTATCTGAGAACACCACGCTGTTCTCAGACGTGATGTTGCGATACGAGAGCGTCCAGGTCATGGTCGAGCAAGGCAAGCCACTGCTCGGAAACGCGCTGATGGTGGGCCCAGGCGCGGGATCTTTAACTAAGAAGGTCACCACGTTCTGGATAAAGCGCGTGTTCTCGTTAGGGGCGTTACCAACATTGGGCAAACGCTGAAAGAACTCGAAGTCGTTCACCAAAAAGACCTTGCCATTGCTGGCGGGCGCTTTCATGTTGCAGCCAAAATAGGCGATGGGGCCGGCGTAGGTGCCCGCGGGATCGCCTGAATTCGTGTTGTTGAGATAGACGGGGATCCCGCTGCCCATGGTCGCGATCGGATAGGCGCCATCGACCCAGGTGTCGATCGTTGTGCCCGCGGTCATGCCCGTGCCAAGGGTGTTTGAATTGATGTGGAAATTCTCGGCGATGATGGCATTGGCCACGTTCAAGGTCCAGCTATAGCTGCTTCCATAAGCGCCCGGTGAGCCGGACATGGGCGTTAGATTGACGTAAGTGTTGAGAAAGGTCTCGACCGTAGATTGGCGACCCGTAGGGTACTCATAGAGCAGCATCAGGCTACCGCCAGCGGTCAGATAGTTGTTAAAGAGGGTGGCGTCGGTGACTGCGAGTGCCGACTCATCGCAGCTGCTGCTGGTGGTAAAGCGTGTGTCCCAGACTTGATCAAA
Source organism: candidate division FCPU426 bacterium (assembly GCA_031365225.1). Classification (GTDB taxonomy): domain Bacteria; phylum Oederibacteriota; class JAJYGY01; order JAJYGY01; family DAIDJD01; genus JANLXT01. The sequence goes on along the minus strand of JANLXT010000076.1, from coordinate 1,373 downwards.
AACATTGATCGAAGGAATGCCCGCCGTAACCAGATCATCGGCGAAACCAGTACACCCACCGTTGACGTTGACGATGGTGACAGAATGGCCCGCGCTGGTGAGCGCATAATTAAGCTGTTGATTGATGGCAAAGTCGCTCTTGGTGATGATCAAGATGCTCTGGGGCGGGGTAGGGCCGACAAAGATATAGCCACGCACCAACTTGGGCATGCCAAGGGCGAGCAACAGCATCACGATGATCCCAAAGCTCTTTAGACGCATAGCTTCACGGCTATTTGACGCCCAACATGGCATCAAAGAAAATCTTTCTCACTACTATTTAGACACTATTGATTAGCAAATGGCACAAAAAGAAAAGTCTGTTTCACAATACAAAATATAAAAAACATTGGGGTTAAACGCTTTAACGAGCTACGACCGCCGTCTCCCAAAAATCTTCGGCCTTGCCATCCACGCCGGTGGCTTTGAAATGCAAGATATAGACACCGCTGGCGCAACGTGACCCATCGCTGTTGACGCCATCCCAGTCCATCAGATTTTTGCCCGCTAAGCCGCTGGCCTCTTGAGTGCGGATCGGCTCACCCGCCACATTGAAAATGCCCAATTTGACGGTCGCGTCCTCGCTCAGCACATAATACAGATACGCCTTCTCGACAAACGGATTGGGATAGATCGCCTTGGAGAGTATCAACTTGCTGTTGTACGGAGCCGGGGTACGGCTGACCGAATAAGTGGGCGTCACCGTGAAAGTCGGCGTCTCTGTGAAGGTGGATGTCGCGGATGCCATCGGCGTCTGGGTCGCTGTCGAAACAGCGGTGGGTGTGTCCGCCGGGCTGCTCGAGGCGGTACCGGTCGGTGTCACCGTGACGGTGGCGGTACCCGTAGGCGTGGCCGTCAGCGTTGGGCTATCGGTGCTGCTGGGGCTGGCGGTCACTGTGATGGTTGCGCTGGCAATCGGTGAATCAGTCGCTGTCGGGGTGACGCTCGGTGTAGCGGTCGCGCTGCCCGTGTCTGTCGCGCTGGGTGTGGCGGTCGGCGTCACGGTCGCAGTGTCGCTTGGCGTGGCGGTCTGCGTGACCGTGGGTGTGATGGTCGGTGAATTGATCGGCGACTCGGTAAAGCTAGGTGTGGCGGTCTGTGTAACGCTCGCTGTGGCGCTCGGTGTCGCGGTTAGCGTGACTGTGGGTGACGCGCTTGGCGTCACGGTGGGTGTGGCGGTTTGGGTTGCTGTGGGCGTGATGGTCGCAGAATTGATCGGCGACTCGGTGAAGCTTGGCGTGGCCGTCTGTGAGGCGCTGGGCGTCGCGCTAGGTGTCGCTGTCAAGGTGACGGTGGGCGAAGCGCTCGGCGTCACGGTGGGTGTGGCGGTTTGG
>JANLXT010000041.1:0-12748 GCA_031365225.1 candidate division FCPU426 bacterium | reverse complement strand
CGCCGCGGCGGTGCGCCCCTCTTCGACCCACGTCACACTGATAACGATCGCGACAAAGACACCCAGTAGCCCCGCTTCACCCCGCGAGCCCATGACCAAGTAGAGCACCAGCACTAAGACCAAGACCAATAGTGTCGGCTCAGAGAGCACTTCGACCAGGCGATGCAAAGCGCTCCATCGCGGTTTGGCCCTCAGTTCATTGGCGCCATACTGCGCCAAGCGCTCAGTGACTTGAGTGTGGCTCAAACCAATGTTAAGTAACTCAGAATATTCGTGACTGTTAACCATAGATTCTATTTTAACCCTTTAAATGTAGTAATTTTAGCCACTTTAACATAAGTCTCAGTTAAGCATTTTAAGTTTCGTATGATGGCATTATTTGATTTAAAGGTGGCTTCGGTGAGCCTTTTAAGCCTTTGTGGGTTCAAACTAATAGAGTGCTCTAGTTAGCCGATATAGAATATACCGTACAAGTTTAGATATTAGCTAAAACGTTTATCCACGTGAGTGTTCATGCCCAAGCGCGCGCCAAAAAACTGGATCTGGCATACAGCACCACTCTTGATGCTGTTGGCGTTCTTGTGCCCGACTTCGCTGCAAGGGGCGTGGTCTTTTCCGATTAGCTCTGCCACCACCCCTTCGTACACCTGGACTGGCCACGGTGGCTTTGTCAGCGCTGGCAACGGTTGCCTTGCCAGCAGCCTCTGCACATTTGCCGTTGCCCTGCCCGCCGGGTCCACCGTCGTGGATGCCTTTATTTATGGCATGGCCGAATACGACCAACCCACCGCATGGGACGCGCGCTTGGGCAGTTTGAACGGTACGCCTCTCGATGACACGTGGCGCTCAGCCAATATGTTGGGTGACGGCGGTTCGCTGGGTTACAACTTAGCTTCCACGGCTAATTCTCGGCGCTATGACGTAGGGCCCAACGGCGCCAACATTGTCACCGGTTCTGGTAGCTATTCATTCAATCACGGGTACATGGCCGCGTCGATGATTGTGGTCTATGAGAATCCCGCATCCCCCTGCACGACCGTGCAGATCTCTCAGGGTTTGGATTTTGCAGGTGATGGTACCGACACCTTTAGCCGCTTTGTCTTTGATTGGACATCACAGAGCAACCCTGTCACCAGCCCTCCGGATGTGACCGTAGAATTTCATGGTTTTGGTGGCATGCAAGGCCCTGACCTTGAGCAGTACGAGATATGGAGTCCAGCCTGGGGCGCGACGCGCTGGATAAGCGCGCCAGACGCGGTGTTGGCGAACACCACGGTCCGCGCTTACACCTTTCCGGCAGCGGGCGCGGGAGCTTTCTTAACGGGAGAAACAAGGTCCTTTGTCAGCATGTCTGGCCTAGAGAGCGGCGGATACTACATCTACGCCATAGTGCTGGCCAACCGCGGATCAGGTCTTTGCTTACCGCCACCGCCACCCATTGCGCTATCGATCACCAAGAGCGCCAACATATCCGCGGGCACGCCAGGCACCGCCGTGACTTATTCACTGCAAGTCTGCAACAATGGCGCGCTGGTCGTGCCCGGCAACGTATGCACAGACACGTTCAGTGATGGCAAGGTGGTGCCCTACAATTTTGCGGTGGGGGACCCTGGCTGGAATATCGCCACGCCTTATGTTCATGAAACGGGTGGCTTCTTAAAACAAGACACCGGCAACGACATCATGGCGCTCAATCTTTCGTGCCCGTTCAGCCAAGGCGTTGTGTGTTGGGATCATATCTATGATTCAGGTCAAGACACCAGCGGCTTTGTGCTCAAGCGCACTGGTGCGGGTGCGGTTAGCGACGGACGCATGTATTTCTTAGAGGTGAATCCACGCTTTGGCGCCGATGGCACCTCGTATATACGTCTCTACACGGGCAACAGCTATGCCGGGCGCATGGGCACGGCCATCAGCGTCGCGGTGCTGACTCCTTTGTCAGGGACCCGTCGTATCTGCGCTGACATTTCGGGCGGACGCATCAGGGTCTCGGTGAACGGGGGCCCTAACATCATTGATGTGGCTTCGGCCTATATTTTAGATACGGAATCTGGTTACACGGGTTGGGCCGCGGGGGATCCTTTTTCGGCGGATAATCTTAGCGTGGATACCACCGCTTATTTTACAGGCGGCAATTTGACCAATGTCGTCATCAACGATGGCGTGCCCGCGGATATCACCTATGTCGGTTGCAGTGGTTGCACCTATGGCAGTGGCACCACCAGCTGGACTGTGGGCACGGTGGCGCCCTTCACCTGTCAGACCAGGCAGTGGTGGGGCACCATCAACGCCGTGTCCAACGGGACCATCATCCCCAACATCGGACAAGCCAACGCCAGCGAAGAGGCCAACACCGCCTATTCGAACAACGTGTCGATCACGGTGGGCACGCCGCCCACCCCAACCGCCACGCGCACGATCACGCGTACGCGCACACCCACCCCTAGCTTTAGCCCTAGTCCCACGGCCACGCCAACGGTAACGCCTTCAAGTACGCCCAGCGCCACCCCGTCGCGCACTCCCTCACCCACGCTTAGCGCCACACGCAGCGCCACGCCTACGGCCACGCGTTCGGTGACGTACACCATGACTCCCACAGCGACTCCCACGCTGACTCAAAGCTTTAGCCCAACCCAAAGCGCGACACGCACGGTGACTCAAACTGCCACGCAATCGATTACCTCAAGCTTTAGCCCCACACAAAGTGCCACCGCCACTATGACGCCGACGGCTACACAGTCGGTCACTGCTAGCTTTAGCCCCACCCAGAGCGCCACGCGGACCATAACGGCGACGATGACGCAATCCGTGACGCCCAGCTTCAGCCCCACCCAATCCGTCACCCGAACTATTACACCCACGAGCACCGAGAGCGCCACCAGGTCATCCACACCAACACAGACGGCGACTTACACCAGCACGGCCACCAGCACGGCGACAGTCTCGCCCACGGGCACCGAAACCGTGACGCCGACGTTCACCGAATCACCCTTTGCCACAGCCACGATCACGCTGACCGCGACCCAAACCGCGACGCCAAGCGCCACGCCGAGCGCGACACCAAGCGTCACGCCCACCAAGACGCCAACCCGCACCGATACCCCTTCACCCACCGAGACTTTCTTTGCGACGGCGACGGCAACGGTGACCCAGACCAGCACCCGTAGCGCGACACCCACCATCACCGATTCACCCACCGTGGCGCCATCGGCGACTATCAGCCCCACGTTCACACCCAATCCCGCTGTATCCGCGATTGCGCGCATCTTTAACAGCTCGGGTGAGGAAGTCTGGAGCTCGAAGACGGCGCTTAGTTTTTATCTAGCGCCCACCAGTCTTTCACCCATCAATAGCTCCTTTGTCCCCGATGACAATGGCGCGGCAGTCTTTATGGTGGTGGGCCCCGACGTCGTCTTTACCTGGGATGGCAGCAATAGCGCTGGTCAACTTGTCAGCAGCGGCGTTTATCACCTGCAACTGACGATCCACGACTCTTTTGGAAAAGAGAGCGTGCTGTCGCAAGAGGCGGTCGTGATACGGGCGACCTTTAAAAATAGCGTCGAGATCTATAACAGCGCTGGTGAATTGGTGAAGCATTTCACCAACGTGCCGGCGACGCCCTTGACTCAATTGCGCTTGGGCGCGGACAAGCTGGTGCCAGATGCGACAAGCCTAGGCGTGAACATCAGCTGGGGCGCGGGATCGGTGAATTGGAATGGGCTGGGCGACAATGGGCGGCGGGTCAAGGACGGGACCTACACCGTCAAAGTGACGCGCGATGAACCTGGCAAGGCATCGGTCGTGATGAGTCAAAGCCTGACCGTGATCAACGCCTCGATCACCTTGTTGGCAGATGTCAGCTACGGCCCCAACCCGTTGGGCGCCAAAGATCCTTATCTAAAAGTCTTGGTCAATGGTTTGGGAGCGAACGCGCAGGTGGCTCTCAGCGTCTACAGCCTTAATGGCGAATTGGTAGGGCGCGTGCAGGGAGGCACGACCTTGCTGTGGGTACCAGTGAATGGTGGAGCCTTGGCGGGCGGAATTTATATTATGCGCTTAGAGGCGGACGATGGCGCGGGCAACTATGAGGCACGGACCTTTAAGATTGCGTTACTACGCTAAGTTCAAGAGACTATTTTATTTAGGCTTCCAATTCTTTCAATTCTGATTCCCAAGCCCCATTCAAAATAGGAAAACGGGTCCAGGACCTGGGATCCACATTATGGTCGTCCACATGAAAGCTCGGCGCGAGGCGCTCGCGTTTCCATTGCGAGACCGCCCACAGCCGAAAGAAACGCCCCACCCAAGTACGTAGCGCCAGCGGGTCGATATCGTTCAATTGTCGCGTGGCCTCTTCAAAGACCCGCAAAGGCCCTTGCCGCTTGGCGATGGCTTCCCGCTCGATCACATCCAACACGCGGTAGGGCATCAGGTCGCTTTCGTCGGTCTGGGCTTGATCCAAAGGCCTCAACTCAGCGGTGGGCTCTTGGGCGTTGATCGCGGCAAGCGCTGGCACAGGACCTAGGTCCGACGGCCCCTGGGTTTGAGCCCAGCGCGACCAGTTTCTTAAGAAGTCCTTACCCACGCCAGCCAAAGGCGCCAGGCCGCCACTGCTATCCCCATCCATCGTGGTGTATCCAGCCGCGGCTTCGCTGCGATTGTTGGTGGCCAAAAGCAAGCGTCCCTCGGCATTGGCAAGCGCCCACACCAAGGGTGAACGGGTGCGGGCCTGCAAATTTTGAAGGCTTAAGTCGTCATCCTTCCAATCCAAGCGCCTACCCAAAACGCTCTCGACAAGCGCCTGGTTGCTATCCACCAAAGGCTGAATATCGATTGTCGCGTGCGTACCACCGAGCGCAAGCGCCAGATCATCCGCCGCGGCCTGAGTGCGCTTAGAGCTTTGCAGGGTTGCTTGATACAAAGTCCGAAGATAGATCGGCATCGCTTGTTCCACACTTTGTACGCGATCCACGCCTGGTAACGCCTTCAAGCGGGAGCGCAAGTCATCCCAACCCAAGGCTTCAAGCGCCCATTCAAAGGACCAGCGCGTGAATACCGCGCAGGCGCCCGAATCCACCCCTCCGCTTAAACTAAGCGCAAAGCCGCGTGCGTGGGATTTTCTCAAATAGTCATGCAATCCTAAGCTGATGGCTCGGCTCAGTTCTTCAAAGGGTTGATCTTCCCACACTTGACTGCTCAGTCCCCCGTTCGCGATCGGATCTGGAATCAGCGTGGGCCGCCAGGCGCTTTGAACACGCCCGGGATCTTGCGTTGTCTTGGGCTCGCTCAAACTAAGCGGTGCTGCGACCAAGCCACTTTCTTGATAGCTAAAACGCGCGCCTTGAGCCACCAAGACACCGTGACTATCGCTGATGGTCGCTCCGCCGTCATAGATCACTCGGCCAGCCTCGTTGCCCATCAAGTTGGCATAAAGATAGGCGGTGCCCGCTTGTTGCGCCAGTTGCCGGCGCTGCTTGGTCTTGCCCAACGCAAAGTGGCTAGCCGCTGGGCAGAAGATCAAATTGACGCCGCGCGCGATCAAGCGCGGCGCGGGACGCTCGTTCGCCCACGCGTCTTCGCAAATCTCCAAGCCCAGCACCAAGGGACCAAGATCAAAGATCAGGTCCCCAAAAGGAATCGTTGCTCCAAAAAAATTGACACTTGTGAATTGGCCCGCCACCCACGGGGTGAACCAGCGGGGTTCATAGTGCAAACCTTGCAAAGCCAAATGCTGTTTTGGGACCAAACCCAAGAGCTGGCCATCGGCCACGAGCGCGGCGCAATTGTAGATTCGCCCCTCGTGTTCAAAAGGCAGGCCGAGCACCGTCAACAAACCCTTCGTTAAAGGCAAGGCCGCGCGTAATTGTTTTAGACAACGCTCTCTAAAATCAGTGGATAGAAAGAGGTCTTCACAGCCATAGCCCGACAGCGTCAGTTCAGGCAGGCACAGCGCGCTCACGCCCTCTTGACGCGCCAAGTCCATGACTTGACCAAGACGCGCGAGATTGCCATCCCAATCCAAGGGTGTTTGATTGACAAAACCTGCGGCGACACAAAGAGCCATGCGCTTCCCTACTCAGGTCGAAGAAATGCGACGAGCCACGCCAAAGCCGCACCAAGTCCAAAAGCAAAAATAAAACCAAGCCCTAAGACCCACCAAGCGCGTGGTGAGCGCGCTGGGTCTGACTTTTTTAAGAGGTCAACACTACTCAAGGGTATCGCGGGTCGCTCAAAGGGCCCGCCAAGCAAACCCTCCGCCTCGGTTTCTAACTGCTGGGCGTGTGCTTCCCGGCCCGCACGACGCAAAACCAAAGCGTGATCCACCAAGAGCCGAGCTCGCACCGCGGATGAGCAGGCGTGGGGCTGAATCTCGGCAAAGATCTCTTGATAGACATTATCCGCTTCGTTCCAACCCTCAAATTCAAGCGCGGTCGCCAGACGACGCTGACGATCAGCATCGATCAGATTGGCCGGAATGCTGGCTAGTTCGATGAGCGAACTCATGGATCTTCCTCAAACGAGAACTCGGGAAGGTTCGCGAGCATGCCTTGGGCCTGCTGACTGGCTTGAGCCGCCTCGCTCATCCGGTCCTGCGAACGCAAGAACTGGGCCAGGTAGTTGAGGGTTTCGGCGTGCCGTGGCCCCTGTGGATCGATCTGTTCGGCCAGCGCGATCGCGGCCAGGTAGGACGCTTCGGCGCCTTGCAGGTCATTGTCCCCAAGCTTAACCATGGCCTCGGCGACCAGCTGTAGATACGTCATCAGGCCCTTGCGAGAAAAAGTGTCGAAGCGTATCCTGCCTGCATGCTTCTAAATCCAGACAACACCAACATACAACGCGCCGCGGACTTGATCCGAGCCGGCGGCTTGGTCGCTTTTCCCACCGAGACCGTTTACGGTCTGGGTGCCAACGCGTTTAACGCGTTGGCCTGCGCCAAAATCTTTAGCGTCAAGGCCCGGCCATCGTTCGATCCCTTGATCGTTCATTTGCCTGATCTAAGCGCGCTCAGTCAGGTGGCGGAAGAGATCCCGGATCTAGCCTTGAAACTAGGTCAGCGCTTTTGGCCGGGACCCTTGACCTTGGTGCTCAAGAAAAAACATTCGGTCCCTTATTTGGTATGCGCTGGACTACCCACTGTCGCGATACGCGTCCCCGCGCATCCTGTGGTCCAAGCGCTCTTGCGCGCGTCAGGCGTGCCGATTGCCGCGCCCAGCGCCAACCCCTTTGGCTATCTGAGCCCGACTTGCGCCGCTCACGTGATCGAGCAACTAGGCTCAAAGGTCGATCTGATCCTGGATGGCGGGGCCTGCGACATCGGCGTCGAATCCACCATCCTTGACCTTAGCCAAGGCGCGCCACGCTTGCTACGCCAAGGTGGTTTATCGCAAGAGGCCCTCGAAGCCGCCTTGGGTCACAAGCTTGAGCTTGGTCCCGCGGTCTTAGAGCGACCGAACGCGCCTGGCCAATTGGCCTCGCACTACGCGCCCAAGCTTCCCTTGCGTCTGCTCACGACCGGTCTTGCGCGCGGCGAAACGGGTACTGCTTTGTTGCGCTTTGAAGGGCCTGCTCACGCCGAGGGCTATGCTTGGGTCGAAGTGCTCTCGTCACGCGGTGATCTCGACGAAGCCGCCGCCAATCTTTTTGCTGCCTTGCACCGCTTAGAACGTTGTGGTGCCACTCGCATCGACGCCCAGACTGCCCCCGATCACGATTTGGGACGGGCCATCAATGATCGCTTGCGGCGCGCATCCCAAGCCTGATCAGGTCCGGTCGATCATCATGGCAAAGTAGAGCGCCGCGTAGATCTTTGGGTCCAAACTTTTTCCCTGCGCCGCTTGAATTTCTAACCACGCATGCACACCATCCAAGGGCACCACGTGCACCTGAATATCCTCGTGCTCGTCCCCGCCGCCAGGCCCCGTTTTAACAAGCCCTTCCGCTAAGAACAAAGTAATAACGCTGGTAGATGAGCCCGCCGCGCTGGGTCCCGCCATCAAGGCGCGCATGCTTGTGGCCCGATAGCCGGTTTCTTCTTCTAGTTCGCGCTTAGCGGCTGTTTCTAGCGCTTCGCCCTCGTGCCCGGTGATGTCACCCGCCAGGCCAGCGGGGATCTCAATCACACGCCCACCCGTGGGCACCCGATGCTGTTCGACCAGAACCAGCTCACGGTCTGGGGTCACTGCCACGATGGCCACGATCCCGCTGGCGTTCATGCGTTCGCTGTATTCCCAACCATCTTCTTCGACGAGGCGCAACCAGCGGCCTTCGGCAAGCACGCGTTTGGGGCTCTTGGGTCTCACGGGGTTCCTAAAATGGGTGAAGGCGCCCGTGACCGAGCGCCTTCGTGTTTGGACCTTGTTTCAATGGCCTTTGCGACGTTCTTTGCCTGTGGGACTCTTGCCCGCGCCTTTACGGCGATCACGAGAGTACAGCACGTAATTGCCCGCCCTAAACTGATACACGCGCATGCCTTCGGGGTCCCAAAAAAGACCCCCTTGGATCAGGCGCAGCTTGCCTGTCTCGGCTTGCGCGGGTGAAAGTTTATCGGCGCGCTTGAGACGACGGCGATCATGCCGCAAGAAAACATATTGACTGCCTACCTTGCGTAAGATCTCGCGCGTGACCGGGTCAAAAAAGATGCCAGGCTTCAGTTTGATCAGGCGTTGTATCCGCTCGCGCTCGGCTTCTTTCACAGCGTCACGCCGAGCTTTCAACTCATCTAGAAGATCACCACTGGCACTGGCTTGTCGACGGCGTATGCCAAAAGCATCTGGGCTCATGATCGCTCCTACGAAAAAAGGGGACATTCGCTTTAGTCATACTAACTTAGGATCCGTGCTTCGCCCACCGCTCAATCGCCTCAACGGCGTTCTTAACACCATTTTCTGCCTGCAAAGCTTGCCCCAGGTCCGCCGCCGCGACTTGGGTCTTTTCTTGCAGCGCTTCATCGATGGCGCTCTCGAGACGATCCACGCTTAATTGGCGGTAGGGCACACGTATGCCAGCGCCTTGACGCTGAACCTGCCGAGCCCAAAAAGGTTGATCCGCGAAGATGGGCATGGTGATCTGGGGCACTCCGCTGGCCGAGGCGGTATGCGTGGTACCCGCGCCGCAATGGTGGGCCACCAGCGCGCATTGCGGAAAAAGCCATTCGTGGTCGCAGGCTTCACTGATCGCCACATCGTCAGGCAGATCATGGGCGTCAACATCGATCTTAGTCCAGCCCGCTCCGATCAAAATACGCACGCCCAAGTCTTCGGACACATCCGCCGCCAACTCGAGCAATTGCCTTCCGTCCATCATCGGCAAGGATCCAAAGCTTAGATACAACGGTGGCGAGCTTTCTTCTAGCCAATGCTGAAAACCCGCGTCTTGATGATCACCCGGCAAACTCTGGGCCGCGCTCGCGGGCAAACGCCAAGCTCCCGTGACAAGCTCTAACGCGGACCAATCACGGGGGCGCGGGACTAGCGTGGGACTGTATCCATGCAGGACCAACGTTTTGCCAGTGCGGCGTGCCCGTGTGACAGGCGAACCCGAACTAGCCGCAAGTCCTAGAACGCTTCTAGCGGCGTTGACTTGAACGCGATTCATACGCCACCAAGCCCAGTCGACCACGCGCTGGCTAAGGTGATTGATAGCGCCCAAACCAAGATCGTGCCCACCCAAAGCGTAGCTGGCTCGCGTGCGGGTTGGCGTGTTGGGGATCAGGTAGGCGAGCGCCAGACGAGAACCAGTCGCCTCGGCCAAACTCGCCACCAACAAGTCTGTCACGCTGGTCCCAATCAAAATATCCGCGCCTTCGCTTGCGTCACGCATGGATTGCCAGATTGCGGGCCACTGCTCCCGACAACGCTCTGCCATCAAACGCATAAAACGCAGCGTGTCGTTGGCGGCCATCAAACGGATGGGTTCGGGCCCCGTCAATAAAGCGTGGCTATCCAAAGGCATGGGCGCATAGTCCAATCCTAAGCCTCGGACCAAGGTCTCAAAATTGGATGGCCCGCTCAGCAAAACAGAGTGACCCTGACTTTGAAGGCCTAATGCCAGGCCACAGTAAGGCTGAACATCGCCGCGCGAACCAGAAGTATGAATAACAATGCGCATCAGTCTTCTTATTTTCGCTTGGGCCTATAGATGTCCGTGGCATGACCCAGGTAAACATCCACCGCGCCTAAAAGGGTCTCGCCCAAGGTAGGGTGCGGATGCACGGTCAAGCTAACATCCGTCGCCAAAGCGCCCATCTCGATCGCCAGCGCGTACTCGCTGATGGTCGCCCCTGCCTCGTACCCACAAACACCCGCTCCCAAAATGCGCCCAGTGGCTCTGTCCACGATGACTTTGCTGATGCCCTCGGTGCGGCTGATGGCGTGGGCTTTGCCGTTGGCGGCCCAGGGATAACGCGAGACTTCAGCGTCTAAACCATCGCGTTTGGCCTCGTCTTCAGTGACGCCCACCCAGGCCAGCTCGGGATCGGTGAACACGACGGCAGGCATGGCCCGCACGTCATAAACTGTTTTTTGTCCCGCGATCACTTCCACCGCGACGCGGGCCTCGGCATGCGCCTTGTGCGCCAGCATTGGCTCACCCGCGATGTCGCCGATGACAAAGATATTTGGCTCGGCGGTGCGCAGCTGAGCGTCGTGCTCAATAAAGCCCTTGGCATCGACTTTCACTTTTGTTTTCTCTAAGCCCAGTCCCTGCGTGACGGGGCGGCGACCGACACTGACGAGCACACGATCAAAGACCTGTGTGGGCTCGATGCCCTCACCCACAAATGTCACTTTGACCCCGTCTTTCTGGGGCTCTAACTTGTCGACCTTGGTATTCACATGGATCGCTTTGAATTGCTTGGTCAGATTCTGCTGCAAGGGCCGTACCAGATCGCGATCAGCGGCCATCAGCAGGCCCGCGGCAAATTCAACCACCGTGATCTCGGAACCTAGCGCCGCGTAAACACAGGCCATCTCAAGTCCGATATAACCGCCACCCACCACCAATAGTTTTTTAGGGATGTCTTTTAGCTCAAGCGCGCCCGTGCTGTCCATGATCCGTGGATCATTCAACGCTTTCCATGGCCCTGGCATCGCCGGCACGGATCCCGTGGCGATCACGCAATAATCAAACGCCAACTCGCTTTGCGCGGGCTTGGGTCCCGAGACGCTGCCGTCTTCTTCTTCGCCAGCTAATAGCGTCAGCGTATGCGCATCCTTAAATTGGGCCTTCGCTTGAATGGTCGTCACTTTGCGAGCTGAAGCCACTTGGCCAACCCCGCTGGCCAGCGTATTGATAAAACTTTCTTTGTATGCCCGCACTTTAGCGATATCAACCTTCGGCGTTCCAAAATCCACGCCCCAGGCAGGCGCGTGCTTAGATTCGTTGATCAACTTAGCGATATGCAGCAAGCCTTTGCTGGGGATGCAACCACGCAACGTGCAAACACCGCCCAGCTGCTTCTCTTTGTTGACCAGGGTGACTTTAAACCCAAGATCAGAAGCGTAGAACGCGGCCGCATAACCACCGGGGCCCGCGCCGATCACGACGATATGGTATTTAGAAGCTTCTTCGGGTGTCATGCCTAGATGGCCGTGGGCATCAACCCGGGGCGCGGAAACTTGAGCGACCGGCGCCGCGGGCGTGGGTGTAAGCGCGGGCACTATGACTCCAGGCCGTGGCGTAGCGCGCGGATCCGCGCTCTTCACGTCAGGCACATGGGCTGCCTGCGCTGTCACGGGCGCGACGCCACCTTCGTAAGTCACCAGCACTTGACCAGGCTTGACCTTGTCGCCAGCCTTGATATTCACGGCGCCGATCTTGCCCGAAAAGTTAGCCGTGACATCCATCACCGCTTTGTTGGTCTCGACCTCGCAAAGAGTCTGGCCCTTGGCGACCACATCGCCAGCCTTCACCGCGACGCCAACCACTTCGCCAGAATCAATGCCTTCGCCAAGGTTGGGGAGCTTAAAGTCCATATTAACTTCCCTTCTTATCTGGAGCTTTTTGCTTCATTCCCTTAAGTCGCTGAGCAAGCTTGGAATTCCAGTATTCATTCACGTTCTTGATCTCGCTAGGTGTCGTGGCGATTTCAGCGGCATTCCTCCCGCTCTTGATGGCCGAGATAGCATTTCCGTAAGCCATGCTATTTGCAAAATCTGCAGTTTGAAATGATTTCAATCTCCATTTGACTTGCACAAGCTCATCCCGATCGCGCAAATCGCAAACAACATGGGCCTGCAACAATCCCTTTACTGTTTTTTCATTTGTCCGAATCATCCCAGATTCTAATGATTTTTCTTCGATTAGATAACCTTCTGCTTCAAGCGTGTCCAGCACGGCATTAAATACTTCCTTTATTTTTTCACGATACAACCCCTCAGTAGCTTCTTTGCCGTCAAAACTGGCAAGAAATTTAGGGTCTTGTTTCATATAAACGAGCGTCTCACACCCGCTGAGGATCAGAGCGCTTATCGTGAAAAAGACAAACAATTTAGCTCGCTTCATGTCACAAATCACAAATATACCTCGCGTCGATGACGAACCCTCAAAATCTCTATTACCACTTTCTGGTCCAGGATGTCATAGACCACCCGGTAATCACCGATCCTGATCCGCCAGGTATTCTTCTCGCCCGAGAGCTTTTTGGCGCCCGTGGGCCGGGGGTTCTGCGCTAGGGCGCGGATCTTGACCAGAACCCTTCGTGCGACTTGAGCTTCTAAGCGTTCCAGCTCTTTTTCTGCGGAGCGAACAA
>JANLXT010000018.1:0-3928 GCA_031365225.1 candidate division FCPU426 bacterium | reverse complement strand
TAACTTGGGCTGGCTGTTGGGCTTGGGCTAGCTGTACGCGAACCCGTGGGCGTGGCCGATGGGCTGGGCGACACCGAGCGGGTTGGGCTTGGGCTGTAACTTGGGCTGGCTGTTGGGCTTGGGCTAGCTGTACGCGAACCCGTGGGCGTGGCCGAAGGGCTAGGCGAGACCGAGCGGGTTGGGCTGGGACTACGACTTGGGCTGCTTGTTGGACTGGGTGTTCGCGTGCGGCTCACGGTTGGGGTGCTGGTTCTTGTACTTGTCGGCGTTGGGCTGGCAAGCGTACAAAAGCGCGTCCGCAATTTATCCCAGAGGCCGTTGGTGGTCCCATTGGGATCCGCATCCTCGCCACCCGCCTGAAAGATAAATATGCCTGGATGGTTTTTGGCGACGATGACCGCAGCCATGGCGTCCACGCTGTCCTTTTCGGTGTACCAAAAGTCCGTCTGATTAGGGCCCTGAATGTAGCTGTAATGCCACTCTGAGCGCGCAGCATCCCAGACTGGCGCACCGCCATGGGCAGTGATAGTCAGCTTAATCTGACTGTAGGTCAGCGGTGCGGAGGGTTGAAAGATGCCGTTGACCCAGCGGAAACCGTAGGCGGCCACGCCAGGAAAGACCTTGGCCGAGTAGGGTTTGCTCTGGATGTAGTCCACGATGGCACCAAACCAGGCTGGATCCTGAATGCAGAAGCCGTTGGGATTATCTGGAGCGCCTGGGTTTTGCGCGGGATCCCAGAACTCGTCATAGCTACCCACATCAAGGCGGTCCGCCTGAACGGCGAGCACGCCCCAGTTGAAGACGCCAGAGTTCATGCCGCTATCCGCTGAATAGCCGTAGCTGTAGACCGAGAGCTTCTTGCCGTTGGCGTGCAAGGCGGTCGCTAGGTTGGTGACAAAGGCGGAGTAGTTGGTCCGGTCGGAAGCGATCCCGCTCCACTCTAAATCCAGATGCATGCCGTCTAAGCCCAGAGTTTGCACTGTGGTTGTGATATTGCGGATGAAGGTGGCGCTGTTGGTCGTGATAGCAGAAATAATGGTCGCGCGCGTTCCGCTGGCGAGGGCGCCATAAACTTCGACGCCCAAAGCTTTGAGAGGCGGGGCGGGATGAGTCGCTGGGTCAAACCACCCCGGATCATGCTCGACCAAGCTCCCTGCAGCATTGATCCACCAATAATCTAAGAACGCGACATCCGCGATGTCGGCATTGCGCGAGATAGCCATGTATCCCGATGGCGTTGATGCCCAGACGGCAACACTGCGGCAGGCTGCTTGAGCGCCGCCGCAAATAGACCAAAGCCCTAAGATAAGAGAAAGCGTTCTTTTCATGGCATGCACAACCTAGGGGCAAGGGGGCAGTGAGACAGCGCGCACCGTTAATGTGACGCAGGCCGAGGAAGCGATGGCGATGCTACCCAGGTTCCAGGTCAAGAATTGGCCGACCTGGGTGTTGAAGGCTGGTGTTGAGCTCAGATAATTAAGGCAGGTGGGCAACGTGTCATAGGCTAGAGCGGTCAGTGGTACGGCGCCGGTGTTTGCGACACAGATCGTGTAATTAAAGGTGCCGTTCTGGTTGACGGGCCCTGCGGTGGAGGCGCTTTTGGTGACCACATAGCGGATCTGACAGTTGCCCATCCATGTGTAGGTATTGTCAAAATAGGCGTTGCCTAGCGCGGCGCTCCAACCACTGCCAAGCATGTTGTAGTCTAGCGACACAAAAAGCCTACCCGCGCCAGTAGTCAGATCCCCCGGTAGAAATGCGATCTGATTGGCGCTGTTGGTGGAGCCACCAAAAAGAAAAGTCGCGAGCGGACGCCCGCTACCTAAACCTGTCAAGGGAATGGACCCTGGCACAGTGGCGTTGGTGTTGGTCAAGATATTTGGCGTGGTGGCCCAGTTGAAGGGATCACCCGGAAAGACCGTGCAGCATGTGCCGCCTTTGTTGGGATAAGAAACCGCGCCCGCGGTGGATAGGTCGGTCATGATCTGGATAAGGCCGTCATTTCTAGAATGAAAATCAGCGTTATCGCCAAGCAGGTAGAGCGAACCGCCACCCGCCAAGAAAGCGGTGTACAGCAATTCGTCATTGTTAGCGCCACTGGTGGTCAGGGTATCTATATCCACCGTGCCGGGACCACCCGCGTTGTTCGAAAAGCGCAGATCCCAAACCTGACAGTAATTGGCAAGGCTATAGCCACAAGTTGTCAGAGCCGCGTTGACGCTACCCACCGCTGAAGTCACTTCGCAAGTGTCCACCACCGGCGCGGGGACATTGAGAGCCAGCTCGGCGACCAGCCTATTTTTTGGATTCAATCCCAGGTCTCCCCAGATGATCAGGACTCTTGGCGCCGGGTTTGGACCCGCCGCCGCGCGCAAGCCTGTCGCGAAAAGTAGCGGCAAAAGTATTGTAAGCAAAAGCCGCGTGAGACGACGGGGCGTGAGAGGCCGCATAGGTGGCTCCATAAGAGAACAATCAAGAGACTTATTGAACAAGGGCGACTTTTAGTATCTTGGTCGCGATGCGACCGTTTTGATCTTGAGCTTGTAAATGTAAGAGATAAATTCCGCCCGCGAGTTTTTTACCAGACCAACTTAGACGTAGGCGAGAACTAGCTCCATCGGCTTGAGCTACTTTTTCGCCTGCCGCGTTGTAAGCCCGCGCTATCATCCAGCCTCCAGGTCCTAAGTTGGGGGCAATGAGATCGACAAAGTCGCTATGCACGACTGGATTGGGGGCTGCGACGACCTCGGCCAGGGGCGCGGCATTGCTTTGCAAGACGCTGACAGAGATGGACGCGCTGCTGCGTTTGCCGCCTGGCGCCTCACGCGTGACCAGCACTTGATAGGTGCCGCTCGCGACGAGCGCGCCACTGGCGTTGGTGCCATCCCAAAGAACATAATCACCAGTGCCTTCACCATAGGTCAGGCGCACCTTGATGTTGTTGGTGGGATCCGGGCTAAAGCTCGCGAGATCCGTTCTCGCCACACTGCCCCCCGTGGCGCTGGCTGGCTGAAAACGCCGAACCAATTCTCCCGCGCTGTTAAAAATAGAGATCATCACCGTGTTAGGGGTGCGCAGTACGGCGACGCTGGTATTGAGGGTGGCCTGCCCACCAAAGCTATCGTTGATCGTCACCTGAAAATGATAGTTACCACTGCTCACTTTGGATCCCGCGTCGCTGGTGCCATCCCAGTTAAAGGTGTAGCCACTGCCCTGAAACAGGATCGCCGCCCCAAGACCCTCGTCCGGCAACGCGACGTTGGTGCTGGCGATCAAACCGGTGGGCATAAACTGCATGCGGGCCAGGCCAGGCATGGTGTAGATCAACTCTCCCGCGCTGTTAAAGATCCGGATGCTCGCCGTGATAGGAGGTTGTGGCGTCCACGTTGGAGTGATGGTGGGCGAGTCGGTGGGCGATACATCCGGCGTGTCAGTGGTGCTGGGCGTGGAGGTTAGTGTGGCGGTGAACGTGGGACTACCCGTTGGCGTCGGCGAACCACTGGGTGAAGCACTGGGACTGGAAGAGGGTGTCCGCGTCGCGGTGGAAGTTCGGGTGCCAGTCCACGTGGGGGTCGCGCTGGGTGAAGGTGAATCAGTGCGTGTGGGCGTCGCCGATCGTGTTTGGGTTTTGGTGGCGCTTGGGGTTGGAGACGCGCTAGGGCTGGGAGTGTTGCTTGGTGATCCCGTCGGGGATTTAATCGGTGATTCGGTGAAACTAGACGTGACGGATGGGGTCGCCGTGGGAGTGGCAGACTCGGTGCTGGTCGGCGTGCTGGTCCGTGTGATAGTTTCGCTACTGGTAGGCGTCACTGTTTTAGTCACCGTTTTTGTGGGCGTGTCCGTAAAGGTGACTGACTGGGTGGGCGAAAAACTTTGAGTCATTGTGGTCGTTGAAGTGCGCGTGACAGTCGCGGTCACGGACCGGGTG
>JANLXT010000017.1:0-18897 GCA_031365225.1 candidate division FCPU426 bacterium | reverse complement strand
GCGGGCCGCGCGCTCAGCGCCGCATACTGCGCCAGAGTCAAAAACTCGAGCCAAAGCTTTTTCTTTAGGCCTAAAAGCCCTACAATCCTGCCATGTCTTTAGCTCCCTGGCTTGACCAAGCCATCCAAACTCAGTTAAATGGCGTGACCATGGACCGCCTGCGCCCAGCCTACGAGGCTTTGAGCGCCGCCTACCATGGCAAAGCAACCGTGGCACATCGCGACAAATGGCTTGCCTACCTGGCAGGACGCTTGCCAGCGACCTATGCCGCGGTCGAAGCTGCTCTGGCGATGGCCCCGCACGCTTTTGCTGGATCCAGCAGCGCCCTGGATCTAGGTTGTGGACCAGGAACCGCCAGTTGGGCTCTGTCTAAATATTTGCCAGAGCTGACGCGTCTCACTTTGGTCGAAAAAGATCCCGAAGCCGCGCACCTAGGGAAAATCTTGGGGCAAGCGCTCCCGGGGGACGTACGTCAAATATGGAAATCAGCTGACCTGACCCGTCGCATTCAAGGCATCGACCCTCACGACGTCGTCCTGCTTAGTTATGTCCTGAATGAGCTTCGCGAAGAGCAGGCCCAGGTCTTGGTCAAATCGGCTTGGGATCTCACGCGCACATGCATGGTCCTTGTCGAGCCAGGGACCCCAGGCGCGTTTCAGCGCTTGCTCAAGCTACGAACCTTTCTCATTGGCAAGGGTGCCTTTCTCGCCGCGCCTTGTTCGCACAGCTTGGCCTGCCCTTTGCGTGGCGGCACACCCTGGTGTCATTTCTCAACGCGTTTATCGCGCGGGCGTTTACATCGCCAGATGAAAGGTGCTGAAGCGCCCTTTGAAGATGAAAAGTTCTTGGTCCTGATACTCACCCGCCAACCCGTTCCAGCGTTTGGCGCGCGGGTGATAGGCCAACCACGCAAAGAAAAGCTGGGCGTCCGGCTTGAGCTCTGTGCGTCCAATGGCAAAGCTCAAAATCTGCTTGTCAGCAAAAAAGAAAACGCCGAAGTACGCTTGGCTGCTCGGCGCGCCAACTGGGGCTCAGCGTGGGCCCTTGAAAATAATCTTTCGGACCTCTCAAAGGCAACATCATGATCGCGGTAAGTGGGCTCACGCTACGCTTTGGCAAAAAAGTTCTTTTTGAAAGTGTCACGCTCAAATTCAAGCCTGGCTATGTCTATGGCATTATTGGAGCCAACGGCGCGGGCAAGTCCACCTTCTTAAAAGTGCTTACCGGAGAGATCAAAGCCAGTGAAGGCCAGATCGCGTTAGACCCGGGCGTCAAGATGGGTTGGTTGCTGCAGGATCATTTTATTTTTGACGAATTTTCTGTGCTTGAAGCTGTCATGACCGGCAACAAAGAGCTCTACGACATCATGAAAGAAAAAGACGCGCTCTATGCCAAACCAGAGATGAATGAGGCCGAAGGCCAACGCGCCGCAGAGCTCGAAATCAAGTTTGGTGAGATGGATGGCTATAGCGCCGAAGCCACCGCCGGCCAGCTTTTAGAGGGACTTGGTATCGAAAGCAGCAAGCACGGCTGGCAGATGAAACAATTGACGGGCGGCTGGAAACTACGTGTTTTGCTGGCCCAAGTCCTCTTTGCTAAACCCGACCTCTTGATGCTCGATGAACCCACCAATCACTTGGATATCGCTAGCATCAACTGGCTAGAAGAATATCTTGGTGAGTACGAAGGCACGATCATCTTGGTCAGCCATGATCGACACTTTCTCAATAATATCTGCACCCACATGGTCGACATCGACCGCCAAAAGATCACTATTTATACTGGCAACTACGACTACTTTAGCCATGCCAGCCAAGCGTCCATCGACGCCAAGGTCAACGAAAATACCCGCCGCGAGAACCGCGCGGGTGAGTTGAAGGACTTTATCTCGCGCTTTGGCGCCAATGCCAGCAAAAGCAAACAAGCCACATCGCGTTACAAAATGCTCGACAAACTAGAGAGTGAGATGGAACAGATCATCCCTTCTAGTCGCCAGTATCCGCGCTTTCTTTTTAAACCTAAGACAGAACTCGGTAAAGACTTGATTGAGATCAGCGGGATGAACAAATCCTTTGGCGAACAAGTGGTATTAAAAAATATAGAGCTCACGCTAACGGGCCGAGAAAAATTGGCTATCATCGGCCCCAACGGTGTTGGAAAAACAACTTTCCTGCGTTCTCTGCTTGGCGCCTATCAAAACGAGGACCTGGGTGATCTGGTGGGACGAGGCATACTCGCTGACAGCGGTAAAATTGTCTGGGGAAAAAGTGTGCGCCTCAACTACATGCCTCAAGATACCAAAGAAGAACTGACCGATGACTACGACATGGTCACTTGGCTGAAACAGTGGAGCCCTAAAGAAGAGAATCAAACCATTCGCGCCATGCTGGGGCGTATGCTCTTTAGCGGCGAGCAACAAGATAAACAAGTCAAGGTGCTTTCTGGTGGCGAGTGTCAGCGACTCTTTTTAGCGCGCATCATGCTGCTGGGTGGAAACACGCTCATGCTCGATGAGCCCACCAACCACATGGATCTCGAGAGCATTGAAGCGCTCTCTAAAGTTTTAGAAGAGTTTTCGGGTTCGGTCATCTTTACCAGTCATGACCAAGACCTGATCAGCCGAGCAGCCAATCGCATCATTGAGCTACGCCCGGATGGATCTTATTTTGATTTTAAAGGCAAATACGCCGACTATGTCGAGACCGTCGCTCAACAGAAAAAATCAGGAAAAAAGGCCAGCGCATGAATCAGCCTTTGACTCGAGCGCGTTGGTTTGTGCAGGGTGATATCGACGGCTTCTTTGGGCTTTTTGTAGACAATCTTCTACAACTGATGCTGATCGCCACCTTGCTGCCAGGTGTCTGCGGTATCCCCCTCGATTTTGTCACCACCCGCATCTTACCTGGAGCGGCGCTCTCTATTTTGCTCGGCAATCTTTTCTATGCCTGGCAGGCACGTCAATTGGCCATCCACACCGGCCGGCCCCATGTCACCGCCTTGCCGTACGGGATCAACACCTTGAGTCTCTTTGCCCACGTCTTCTTGATCATGGGCCCGGTCTATCGCGAAACTCAAAACTCTGATTTAGCTTGGAAAGCTGGGCTTTTTGCCTGTTTTGGGTCAGCCCTGATAGAGATCTTAGGTGCCTTGGGTGGTGATTGGCTACGCCGGCACACGCCCCGAGCGGCGTTGCTAACGGCGCTCGCGGGCATTGCCTTGACCTTTATCAGCATGGGTTTTGTTTTTCAAATATTTGCCAGCCCCTTGCTGGCGGTCGTGCCCGCCTTCTTTATCCTGTTTGTTTACTCTTCGAGAATCAAACTTCCCGGCAACATCCCTGGTGGTTTTGCGGCCGTGATCCTTGGTACCGCGCTCGCTTGGGGTTTGCGCTGGCTAGGCCTCAACTTTTTTGAGCCCAGCACGCAAGCGGTGAGCTTAGCTTGGCATGCGCCACAAAGCAGTGTGTCCGAACTTTTTGATTTTTTGGTTCATCAAGACGGCTGGAAATATGTCTCCATCATTCTGCCCATGGGCCTCTTTAATGTGATCGGTTCTTTGCAAAATCTAGAAAGCGCCGAAGCCGCGGGAGATCGCTTTGCCACTTTTTCGTCGCTGCTGGCCAATGGCCTCGGGTCACTGCTTGCGGCGGGTCTTGGTTCACCCTTTCCCACAACCATTTACATTGGTCATCCTGGTTGGAAAGCCATGGGTGCGCGTTGGGGCTACAGCGTTCTCAACGGCATCGTGATCACCGCGCTCTGTCTCCTGGGGGGTGTCAGTCTAGCGCTGCGATGGATACCCATAGAAGCGATGATCGGTATTTTGTTGTGGATAGGTTTGATCATCGCCGCCCAAGCCTATCGCGATGTGCCGCGCTTACATTTTTTGGGCGTTGCGTTTGGATTTATCCCTACCCTCGCCGCTTGGTTGCTCTTACAAATCGAGACTACTTTACGGGTTGTGGGAACCGACCTTTATAGCAGCGCCTCAAAATTCACGGGATCCATCTTTATTGAGGGAATCTTTGCCCTTAACCAAGGTTTTATCCTCACGTCGATGATCTTTGGCGCCGTCTTGGTCTACACCACCGAGCGCCAATGGCAAAAAGCCGCTGCGTGGTGTTTAGCGGCAGCGGGTTTATCTTGGCTTGGTTTGATCCACGCTTACACCCTGACTCCTTTGGGTTTGCAAGCTCGCTTTGGTTGGGGTATGGCCAAGGGATTTACCGCGGCCTACTTGGCATGCGCTCTACTTTTGTTAGCGCTCAAAGTCTTTGGCCGGGTCGCGCTGGATCCATCCGCGGTGGCGGGTCGGCGTTTCTTTGATAAACGACGCGGCACGCTGGGTGATCAACGCCGCGGCGACGGGCGTCGTCAAGAAAGCTCGCAGGCGTCCGATGATACAAGCGCGCCAGAAACAGGTAGACCGCGTCGCCGTCGGCGCAAGCGCCGCTTGGTTCTTACGTTGCTCTTGCTAAGCGCGACCGTGACTCACGCCGACTCGTTCTATGATGTGGGCGCCAGCACAACCTTTGCGACCTTTAACGCGGCGCTCAGCCAAGTTGCCCTTGATCAAGGTGTTAGCCCTTTTACCCAAAAGATACGTGTTCGCGGGGTCACGGGCGTCTATTTTGAGACCATCCAAGCGCCTTTGGGCCTGCAACCTCAAATCGGCAACGAACTGGTGATCGAATCCATGCCTGGACATAGTGCTCAGATTCAAGCCCTCGGCGCCTACGCGGTGCGTATCTCGGGGGTTGCCAATGTCTGGATTCAAGGACTGCGTCTGCGAGGCGCATTGGTTGCGGCGCTCAGCCTTGTCTCGGCACCCAATGCGCGTGTGACAAGCATGAACATGGCTGGTAGTGGTAGTGCTGAGATTGACGCCACAGGGTGCCAGGCCTTGCTCATCCAAGACAGTGTTTTCACACCCAACAACACTTCTGGCGTTGTTTTAGACGAATGTCCCGATGCGATCATAAGCAACAATCAAGTGCTCAAACCCAACCTTGGTTTCGCAAGTTATGGGCTGGTCATTCAAAACAGTCCGCGCTCTCAACTCAAAAACAATCAAGTCCTTGGTGCCTCGTCGGCCTATTCAGTTTTCTCGTCGGCCAATGTCACACTTTCGGCCAATGTTGCCATCGTGCGTGGCGGCTCGGCAGGAGCAACGCTCGATAACGCCCCAGGTACTTTGCTGATCAACAACCTGCTGGTGGGTCAGGATGTAGGTGTGCAAGCCAACGCCTCCTCCAATTGCGCGTTTTATAACAACACCATCTGGGAACACGGCACGGGTGGGCTGGTCACGGCGGCCGCGAGCAGCCCGATGCTACTGCGCAATAATTTGTTGCAGGGCTTTATCGCTCTTTTCTTTGATGACGCCAGTTTGCTTGGATTGAACAGCGACCAAAACCTCTTGCAGGGTAGCGCGCGCATTGCCGTTGGCAATAGCAGCGCTTGGACAGCCCTCACCGACTGGCAAGGCTCGGGCAGAGATCTCAACTCTTACACAGGCTCTCCCCAGTTTGTCGCCGCCAATGGTTCGAGCGCTGATGATTTTAAAATTCAAGCGGGCTCACCCGCACTGCTCATTGGCGCCAATCTCAGCGCCACCTTCTCTGAAGATTATTTTCACAACACCCATCCTCCCGTCACAACGCCATGGGACGCGGGTTTTCATAGCTTAAACGCGCTGCAGGCGACGCTTACCATGTCTCCCACGCCCGCTCCCATCCTGCCTACACTCACTCCTTCGGCCAGCGCCACCCCTACTGTCACGGTCACGCCATCCGCGTCACCCATGGGGACAAACACTTATACTGCGACGCCCTCGCCCAGCCACACTATCACGCCAACCTTTACCACCACTGCCTATGCCATTCAAAAAGATCGCGTCATCGCTTATCCCAATCCCTACAAGCCAGCGCTAGGCGCGCTACACATCGTGTTTGATCCCGATGCCGAGATCACTATCCGCGTCTTAGACCAAACGGGTGCCCTTGTGACTGATCTCGCGCCAGCGAGCATTCAAGCGGGCCTCGGACACGCTACCTGGGACGGTCGCTCTGATAAAGGCGAGCCCGTCCCCTCCGGCCTCTATTTTGTGCTCGTACGTAGCTCCAAGTGGTCTCGCTTCAGTCGCTTTGCGGTGCTGCATTGAGGGGCGCATTACGCGCAAGTATCGTGCTCGTGGCTTTGACGCTCGCGCGACCAGCTTTCGCCATCGAAGGCGCCGCCTATCTCAAGACGGTCGAGGGTGCCCGCAGCGCTGGGTTGGCCGGCTCCCTAGGCGCCATTCAGGGCACGCCAGAGAGCCTTTGGTACAATCCGGCGGGCCTTGTCGGCCTGCCAGGGGTCCAATTAGATATGACCCACATGACTTGGGCCAATGCCTTCGACAGCGACCATGTGGTTCTAGGAGCGCCTCTTAGTTGGCGCCAAGCCTTGGGTCTGCTTTACCATCGCAACGGTGTCTTAGACATGGGGCGCGATAATCAGGGTAAAGAAACTGGAAATTTTGAAATATCACAAAGTGTGCTTGGCTTAGGCTACGCCTTTGACCTTGGTTTTGTAACCTTGGGCGCCTCGGTTAAACAACTCAGCGAAACTATCGCCACAACGTCGGCCAGCTCGACAGCTTTTGATCTTGGGCTCTTGAGTGAATTTAGCAAGGATCAGGTCCTGTTAGGCTTGGCAGTTCAAAATCTAGGCAATGCCCCGGTCTTGGGTGATCCTGGCGCCGCCATTGACGCTCCTTTGACCCTTCGCGCCAGCTCAGCGCTGGCCTTCAGCGGTGATTACAGCGCGATGCGCCTTATGGGTGACTATCGCTACCTTGGACCCAGCGCCCGTTCAGCATTTTCGATGGGCCTCGAATACACCGAAGACTATCAGCAAGCGCGCTTGGCGTTTCGTGGTGGTTGGGACTTTGGACGCTCAACCCTAGGGGCCCTCGCTGGTTTGGGTCTTGGATTTGGCTTAGGCTGGGGACCCGTTGGCATGGACTACGCTTGGTCCTCGCAAGACGCGCTTGGCAGCGCCCATCGCGTCTCACTCACCTTGCTTTGGGATCAACGCGCCAAAGAAGAAGACAAAGCGATCACTGCCTATCTAGGTGACAGTGCCCCAAGCAACCCGATCATCGCGGCAACGCCAACGCCAGGTTTTCACGTTAGCAAGAATCGCAGCGTGGCGGGCGAGCTAGAAGCGCTCCTTGCTGTCTCGCCCACTCCCCACCCCAACCTGACGCCCACGCCCGTTGTCGGGTCCAACGACCGCCCCCAAGGGATCTTAGGCGCAATCGCCGGCCTATTCAGCTGGGGCAAGCGCGACCCTGCCAGCACCGAACCCGAGATAAAGAAAGAGCCCAAGAGCCTGCTCAAGAGCGTCTTCAACTTCTTTGGCATCCAATCCAATGCGCCCAACAGCGTGTCAGACAGTCCTGATCGCACCAAAGAAGACTCGTTCCAAACCGCACCCACGCCTGCGCCTACACCCAACCCGATGCAGCTGCTAAAAGGTGACAGTGCCCCTCAGCCAAGTCCCCAACCCACACCCATGCTCGAAAAAGTTAAAAACTGGATTAAGTTATAAAAAAAGCCCAGCCGGGATGGCTGGGCTTTTTTCTTTGGTCAAAAACCTTCTATCGATACTCCCCCGCGACCACCCGTTTTAAGAGATCCAGCTCCTCGGCTTCGCGCTCCTGATCCCACCACAATTCTTGTGCCATGGCCTCGGCAACGCGCTCAACACCTTTATGGTCTGGGGCAAGATTCAAGCCTAAGAAAGTACGGCGCAGGTAAAAATCGGTGAGATGCCGAGCTTGCTCCACACGGCAAGCCCAGATGACTTGACCTAAGATCGCAGGGCACTCGCACCCAGGCGCCAAGGGATTTTTCCACTCTATCCGTTCGCTTGCCATTCGCAACAGGTCTTCGGTCAAACGCCCGTACGTATCTAAAAGATACTGGGCAGTTGCCACTGATACGCTGTACTGCTGAGCCAGCTTGGGCGCGGCATGCTTCAAAAACTGGCCTTCTTGCGCGTCGCGGGGCGCCCCAGGCAAGGGAAGCGTGGCGGTCGTGCTTGCAGGCAAGGTTTGCCCAAGCCTTTGCGCGGCGCGCTCGACCAAGCTCTGGCACAACGCGCGATAGGTTGTGTACTTGCCTCCGCATACCGCTAATAAACCCGGACTTTCAATCAAGCGCGCTTCACGTGACACAGTCCCTGGATGCGAGTCATCTGCGCCTGGTGCTGATAAAGGACGCAAGCCAGCGTAGGTGGACCAAATATCCTGGCGTTTAAGGTCCGCGTCAGGCAAGAGCGCCTTCGCCTCTCTCAAAAGATACTCAACCTCATCTTCCTCGGCCCGCAAATGCTCTTTGTCCCCAGAAAAATCTGTGTCCGTCGTCCCAATCAAACTCGCGTCTTTGCCATCCAAACGGATGGGTATGACAAAAAAGACGCGTCCATCGCTGCGTGCCGAAGACAGCATGGCATACCCTTCGACCAAGCGGCGCGTCACCAAATGCACGCCCTTGGTAGGACGCAGGCTTGGTTTGGGGCCGTTTCTTCCTAAAAGCGTTAGCGCTTGATCGGTCCACGCTCCCGCTGCCAAGATCATAAGGCGTGCTTTGACCTCCACTTCGATCTCAGCGTCTTCGTCACGCAAGCGGACCCGTACGTCGCCGTCGCCCAATTGATGCGCGCTTTTCAATCGACAGTAGTTCAGCGCTTTGGCTCCCGCGCGCTCCGCATCCAAGACATTCTCCAAGACCAAGCGCGCGTCGTTCATCTGCGCGTCCCAATAGACCGCGGCACCTTGCAAACCTTTTTGACGCAACGACGGCGCCAGGCCTAAGGCTGCCGTTTTATCCATCCAGCGGTGTCGCTTGATCAGCCCGTTCCCACGCCAGGCCAAAAAATCATAGATCCAGAGACCCAGCCTTATCTTCCACCCTGGACGCGCGTCCCCGCTATAGACCGGCAATAAGAATGGCAGTGGGCGCACCAAATGTGGCGCCATGGTCTTTAACAATTGCCCGCGTTCACGCAGCGACTCTCCCACCAGGTCTGTCTCTAGGCGCTCTAGATAGCGCAAACCACCATGAACCAACTTGGTACTACGACTGCTAGCGCCAAAACCCCAATCCGCTTTATCAACCAAAAGAACGGACAAGCCCCGCAAAGCCGCCTCGCGCGCCACGCCTGCCCCATTGATCCCTCCTCCTACCACCAAAAGGTCATAGTTGCGCTGCGCAAGCTCGGTCAAAGAATGGCGTGGGTCCTGGGGCATGCTGGGGTTCCGTTGAAAGGGTTTCCCTGATATTATCGTCAATGCTTGGCCACCCCGGTAAGCAAAGTTCTGGGGGGAACATCAAATTAGCCCAAAACGTCATGTCTTTATTACAACACCCATGAGGATTAAAATGTCTTTGTTGAGATTTAAAGCGCTCGTTTTAGCCTTATCTCTAAGCCCCCACCTACTGCTCGCGGCCAAAGACCCCTTTATGGGCGAACGCCTGAAATCTAAGACCGAAGACAAGAATGTCTTGACCGGCAAGATCAACTCGCTGTTGCCCGCGGTCGATTCGCTAGCCCGCCGCACTCGCTCGCTCAGCGAAAAACGCCGCAAGGAGATCGCGCAATCTATCAAGACAGACTTTCACTTGAATAGGGTTGGTAACGCATTAGACGCGATCCGCTCCAACGAAAAACTCTTAGAAACCCAAGACGCGCTGACTGCTTTGATGACGCAGGTTGTTGACCCGAGCTTTGAAAAGAAAGTGAATAAGCTTGAGGATAAAGAAAAAGATCTTAAAACCGACATCCGCGACGCCGTGCGATATATCGTCAAGGGCGCCACCGAAGAAGAAGTGCTGGCCTTTCAAAATTGGTTGATGGTCAACGAGGGCTTGCTGGCTAAAGAACAGATCGCGACCATGCCGCTGCCGAGCCCATCACCCACGTTCAGTCCCTCACCAAGCCCCAGCCCTACCCCTGAACCTAAATCTAAGACCTATCCCAAGCGCGCCAAAAAAAAGACCGCTAAAATATGAAGTCGCATACCGAGTATCTAACCTTTAGCACCAGCAAGCGCCAAGAGATACAAAACATCCCCAAGATCATTGAAACGTGAGCGCCTCGCTTGAAGATCGTGTTAAGACATTAGCGCTGAGCGCAGGCTTTGACCTTTGTGGCATCGCCAGTCTCAACTCACCACCAGTGCATTTAGACAAATTAGAAGGCTGGTTAGAGCGTGGTCTACATGGCGACATGGACTGGATGCAGCGTCAGGTCGAGAAGCGCCAAGACCCGACCAAGGTTCTGGCGGGCGCAAAGAGCGTCATCTGCGTAGCCCTTATCTATAACACCGCGCATCCCTATTCAACCGACCCCGCGGTCGCTGAGTCTGGCAACGCCTGGATCAGCCGCTATGCTTGGGGTGACGACTATCACGCTGTCTTAGACAAAAAATTAGAGGCCTTAGAGATTCAGCTTAAAACGCTGGCCCCCGAGGCGCATTTTAAGCGTTACGTAGACACTGGCCCGATTAGCGAAAAGGCCTGGGCCGCGCAAGCGGGTTTGGGTTGGCAAGGCAAGCATACCAATGTGATCAATCAAGAGATAGGCAGCTGGTTCTTTTTGGGAGAATTGCTCTGTACCCTTGATTTGGTCCCCGACCAGCCCGCCGCCGACCTCTGTGGTAGCTGCACCCGTTGTTTGGACGCCTGTCCCACTCAGGCCTTTACGCAAGCCTACGAACTGGATGCCAAACGTTGCTTAAGCTATCTAAGCATCGAGCAAAAAGGTGATATCCCAGAGGAATTCCATGCTGGCATGGGCTACAATCTCTACGGTTGTGACATTTGCCAGGATGTTTGCCCTTGGAATCGCAGCCGCGTGACGGGTCACGAGATCGCCTTCGAACCGAGGCTGGGCTTACTCTCACCAGAGGTCGACACGCTACTCGATATCAGCGACGAGGACTTCTCACTACGTTTCAAGAATTCGGCCATCAAGCGGACGAAAGCCTCTGGCATCCGCCGCAACGCCACCATCGTCAAAAAGAACCTGCACCCTTAAAACGAGAGCGCCTTGGAGATCGAGTACAAAGACGGCGTCTATTTACCCCAGATCAAGCTCTGGTTGGACCCCCACGACGACAAGCCTGGCGAATGCGCCTTTGTTAGTCATGCTCACGGCGACCATGCCAAATGGAGCGGGCTCACCTTTGCTACAGCTCCCACCTTGCGTTTCATGCGCACGCGACACCCCATGCCAAACGCGATTGAAGCCAAGGCCATCGCCTATCAAAATGGTTTTAAACACCAAGGAGCGACACTCACCTTGCTACCCGCCGGGCACATCGCGGGTTCGGCGCAATTATTAGTTGAATACAATGACGAACGCTTAATTTACAGCGGCGACTTTAAGATGCGCCCTGATCCCGCTTGCGAACCCATCGTCATGGAAGAAGCCGACGACTTAATCATGGAAACGACCTTTGGTCGGCCCAACTATCTGTTTCCACCTGCCAGCAAAACCATTGAACGGGTGGCCGTGTGGTGCAAAGCTGCCATTCGCGAGCGCAAGATCCCTGTGCTCATGGCCTACAGCTTGGGCAAAGCTCAAGAGTTGATGTTAGCGCTCAAGCCGTGGGACTTTCAGTTTGTCTTGCATCCCGCGGTCGCCGATATGGTCGAGATCTACAAAGGTCTTGGCTACGTCTTTCCTCCCCATGCGGTACCCGGCAACACAGGCCCTGAGGGCAAGATCGTGATCTGGCCACCCAATGCGCGCAACCATCCTTTCTTTGCTCAGATAACCGGCAAATCTCGGTTAGCCTATATCTCGGGTTGGGCGATGGATTCTTCTGCCAAGTCCCGCTTTAAGACCGACGAAGCGTTCCCAATCTCAGACCATGCCGATTTTTCAGAATTGATCGCTTATGTCTGGCAAGTGCATCCAAAGCGCATCTTTACACACCACGGCTTTGCCACCGAGTTTGCCTCTCATCTTCGTCTCACGGGGCATGACGCCCGCGCATTGGGCGAAGTAGAACAATTGGAGTTGATCTGATGCCTCCCTTACGACTTGGAATCCTTGGCACGGGTGTCGCGACCAATCAACTTTATTGGCCGACTCTCAAAAAAATGCGCCAACACTATAAGATCGTCGCGGTGGCCAACCGCACCCGTCAAAAAGCAGTGCGTTTTGCAAAACTGGCAAAAGTGCCCTGCGTCGTCGATACCGCTCAACAGCTCTTTAAACTAGATCTCGACGCAGTTCTTTTGAGTGTGCCTATCCACCTGCTCCCCAGCATGACGCTTCAGGCCCTGCGGGCGGGCAAGCCTGTTCTAGCCGAAAAACCATTGGCGCCGAATGTAGCTGCTGGTGAACGCCTGCTGGCGGCCTGGAAACGCCTGCCACGCGCCTCCAAGAAGCTTCCGTGGATGATCGGTGAGAACTATGCCTTCATGCCCGCAGTATTGCAGGCTGAACGCTGGCTAGCCCAAAGCGCCTTGGGTGATGTGCGTTTAGCCGAAGCAAAACAGATGAATATCATGGACGAGCGCAGCGCCTACTTTAGGACCCTTTGGCGTCAAAAGCCCGCGCACATCGGTGGTTTTGTGCTGGATGGCGGGGTCCACATCGCGCATGTGTTGCGGCGCCTGATGGGTGCACCCACCGCGATCAAAGGTTTGCGCGCTAAGTTCAATCCCGCTTTACCGCCTTTTGACACCGCCTTGGCCCTGCTACGCTTTCCCAATGGAGCACTGGGCACCTGGTCCAGTTGCTTTTCCGCGCGCAACAATCAGCCGTGGCTTTTGCTGCGAGGGTCCCGAGCTAACCTAGAGCTCAACTCAAGCACGGCCACGTTGCTCCCCCATCAAGGCGCTCCAAAGGTATTTCGTTCGTCTTTGGATAGTTTCGAGGGTCAGTTTAAGCATTTTTATGCTGTGCTGCGTCAAGGCAAGGCGTGCGCCTATGGCCCCTCCCAAGCATTGACTGATCTACGTTTGATGGAAGCCATTTGTAAAGCTAGCTAACTTTTAAGGAGATTGTGAACATGGAAAACGGGATCAAATTAGAAAACCTAAAAAAACTTTACGCGCTACGGGGACTTAGCCTCGCGGATAGCGGCGAGCTAAGCACGCTTGGTGGTTGGCTGACCGCCAAACATCTGAGCGCCGAGTTTGAAGGGGATCAACCCAAACAAGTGAGCTATCGCTCGGTGCAAGGCAAGCATGACTTGCCGCAAGTTTATAGTGTGGCGCAAGGACAAATGCGAAGCAATTTCCCGGAATAATGTCTTAAAATAAAAAAAGGGTCACGGCATGCCGTGGCCCTTCTTTTATTTTTAATTTTAATTTATTTATTTATATTTTTCTCGGTCATCCTGGTTCTTCTTCGCCTCTTCTTCGTCCACGCTAATTTTTAAATCCACACGCCGATTCTGAGCCTTGCCTGCGGCTGTTTTGTTATCCCCTGCTGGCTTGTCCGAGCCAAAACCCGTAGCCGCCAACACACATCGCGCTGGCACGCCTGCGCTGATAATAAAAGCCTTCACGCGTTCGGCGCGGCCCTGTGAAAGCGCCAGGTTGGTGGTCGACTTACCCACATTGTCAGTGTGTCCTTCGATGATAATGCGGTTCTCAGGATACTGCTTCAACACGCCCGCCAACTTGGTCAAGGTCGCCTCGCCCGAAGAGCTCAACTTGGCTTCGCCGGTCACAAATTTTAAGCTCTCACCCGCCATGCTGATGACCATGTTGCCAGCTTGATCGCGCTCAGCTCGGATACCAGCCTTACGAAGAGCCTCTTCTTGGCGGTCCATGACAATGCCAGTGGTAGCACCCGCGGCGGCACCCACACCCGCGCCAATCATCGCACCTTTAGCCCAATCGCCACGTGCGGCGCCGATCCCCGCGCCAATCAAAGCTCCAGCGGCAGTTCCGATGGCGGTGCCTTTGATGGTCTTGTCCTTGTCGCCCATGCTTGCGCAACCGATATTAAGGGTCGCCAAGCCCAAACACATGATCAATCCCAAACGAATCAAAGCTTTCATGGTTCCTCCCTATGTTATGAATAATCTAAAGACGAAAGCTCCTTAGACAAAGTTCCTGCACCCGATGGGGGCGACTAAGACTCGGAGAAGGAGGGATTCGAACCCTCGATACCGGTTAAGGTATACACACTTTCCAGGCGTGCGCCTTCAGCCACTCGGCCACCTCTCCACAAGCCTTTCGGATTGCGAAACAATCACCACCCACCGGGTACTTCTTGGCCGAATCTTGCTACCCAGCCAAGCACGAAAGTATGCCAGTCAGGGGTCAAAGCGTCAACATTGGCCCCAAAAACCCTTTGGATTGACGAGCCAAGCTAGACGGTGCTAATCTGTTGGTGATTGCGGTATCTGGACCATTGTTTTGATCTCAGGAGTCATTCGTGCGCTATCGCCTGACACTTTTTGTCTTTAGCCTAGGGGTCGCCAGCCTTAGCTTGGCCCGCCCGCTCTACAATCGCGCGATCAATGTCATCACCACCAATTATGATCTCGTTGATACAACCTATGTCGATCGCGGCCGCATCGATGGCATCAAAGTCGGCGATAAATTTGAAGTTAATTTTCGTAGTGGCAAAACAGTCACCCAGGTCGTTGTCACATCGGTGTTTGAGCGCATGGCCGCCGTCAAGATTGTCGATTCTTGGCTATTAAAGGACGGGCAAGTTGCCAGCTTTAAACAGCGCTCACAATTTGCGGCGCAAGAAGGCACCGAGCGTCGTCCATCGCCTGATATAAAGATTGATACAAAAAATCCAGCACCTGCGCCTGCGCTCGCCGAGGCGCCCCTTGCGCCTGCTACACCCGACGCGCCTGCGGCTCCCGCAATGGCAGCCCCAGAGATGGCTCCGGCGCCTCTCGTCATGCCGTCAGGCGTACCAGACATGCCTCCCTCCGACAATGGCCTGCCCTCGATGCCTGGTGAAACATCCGACAATGGGCTCCCTGCTATGCCAGGTGGTCCCGATGCGGGTTTGCCTCCGGCTCCTGGTGACGATGCAGGATTGCCACCCGCGCCTGGTTTAGATGCGGGACTTCCGCCAGCTCCTGATGCGGGTTTGCCTCCGGCTCCCGGTCTTGACGCTGGACTACCACCGGCCCCAGGTATGGACGCGGCCCCAGCACCCGATGCGGAGTTGCCACCTCCACCACCTATGTGATTGAATAAAGTTCCTGGTTAACTCTAGGGCACGGCCTCTGCGCCGTGCCCTTCTTTATTGGAAAGCGCATGCCTAAAAAAATATACTTCACAACGAAACTTTTTCAATTTTTAGTCGAACTAAAATTCAACAACGAGCGAACCTGGTTCAACGCCAACAAGGCGCGCTATGAAGAAGATGTCAAAAAACCACTCTTGCATTTTATCGCTGATCTACAAACGGGTTTAAAAAAGATAAATCCAGCCTACATCGCCGATCCCCGTCCTGTCGGGGGAAGTTTTTTTCGCATCTATCGCGATACACGTTTTGCCAAAGACAAAACACCTTACAAGACGCATGCCGCCGCGCAATTTCGTCATCGCGCCACTACGGGCAACGTGCATGCGCCAGGTTTTTATCTACACCTAGAGCCCGGCGAGAACATCGTGGGTGGAGGCATTTGGATGCCTGAGGCCGAGTCCCTTAAAGCTGTACGCGCCCGCGTCGCGGCCAAAGATCCCGCTTGGATGCGCCTTAAACGCTCAAAAATGCCCCTCTGGGACGCGGACAGCCTCAAACGTGCGCCCAAGGGATTTGATCCAAGCCATCCTATGATTCAAGATCTAAAACGTCGCCACTACATCACTTGGGTCGACATCAAAGATAAACAAGTTTGCGCCCCAGACTTCCTAGAGCGCTTTTTAGACGCCTGCCGCCATGTGGACCCGCTGATACGTTTCTTGTGCGGCGCCATGGGGTTGAAAAAGTAGATTCTTAGCGCTAATACAAGTCTTTCTTGGCCCGCTCATAGCGCCGTCCTTCAAGGATCGGCAATTTTATCTTGGGAAACGCATGAAATTAGCTCTTTTTAACGAATTATTCAATTCAAGTGCCACGAGATCAAAGTCTTTAGGTAAAATAGCCACAGTTCACGGAGGACCCATGCACGCCCCACGCAACTTGACCGCCACGCTCGGACTGTTTTTAGGACTCATCATCCTGACAAGTCTCACACGTGCCAATGCGCAATACATCCAGTACGGCAACCAAATGATGCAGGCTCAAAAATATGATGAAGCCATCAAGTACTTTGGTGCGGCCGCAAAAGCTGAGCCTCAAAATGCGCTCGCTTATAAAGGCCTAGGCTATGCCTCGATGGCCAAGCGCGATTTAGGGAACGGCCTAAAATATATGGAATATAGCCTTCGGCTTGACCCTCAAGACCAAGGCCTGAGAAAGTACCTTGGCCAAACCTATCAAAGCTATGGCAATCAGTACTATAAAAGTGGAAACAAAGCCGCCGCCATTCAATGGTGGGAAAAAGCCATTGCCACTGATCCCAGCAACCTTCAGCTGACCGAATACGTCGCGAGCCTAAAGGCCAGCAACGTTCCTTCTCAAGTCCCGATGAACAATCCCGCGCCCGTCGCGCAAACTGGTTCGACCGAAGCTCCCGAACCGCCCATGAATCCTTGGGTCATGGGCGGTAGCGTTGCCACGGTGGGCGCGATCATGCTCTTTTTATTCTAAAACTTTCGATTCAAGTAAAACGTCAAAAAGACATGACCTGCAAGGTTATGTCTTTTTTTTAAAGGTGGCCATGTTTCCCATTTTTCCACTCATCCTAATCCTTTTAAGTAGCGCGGCCACCGCAGCCTCTCACGTCGATCCCTCGCCAGCGGTCATCCGTGCGGCAAATGATTTTACCCATGTAGCCGAACTCGCCGATCCGTGGGTCGTTAACATCAGTAGCACACGCATGGTGCGCCAACAGCTACCCGTTTTTTGGCAAGACTTTTTTGCGGGCGATCCGCGCGGACAAGATCGGGTCACCAAGCGCCAAAGTCTTGGCTCGGGTCTTGTCCTAAGTGCCGATGGACAAATTCTAACCAACGCACATGTCGTGGCAGACGCCGATGAGATCACCGTGCGATTGCAAAATGGAAGTGAATACATCGCCAAGGTGATTGGAGAGGACGAAGCGGTTGATTTGGCAATTTTGAAAATCGAACCGAAAACTCGACTCAAACCGGCACGTTTTGGCGATAGCTCCAAGGTCAAGATCGGTGAGTGGGCCATCGCCATTGGGAACCCCCTCGGGTTTGACCACACGCTCACGGTCGGGGTCATCAGCGCCAAAGAACGCGCGGGCGTTTATGCCGGTGGCAATCGATACCAAAACTTCTTACAAACCGACGCCAGCATCAATCATGGAAATTCTGGTGGTCCCTTATGCAATATCAAAGGGGAAGTGATTGGGATCAACACCGCTATTTCTACCCCCAATGACGGCAGCATCGGGATTGGTTTTGCCATCCCGATCAACATGGTCAAGCGCGCGATCCCAGATCTCATCAAGGCTGGGCGAGTCCAAACTCCTCGTTTGGGCTTCTACACGCAGGACATTGACGCTCGGCTTGCCCAAGCCTTGAGCTTAGAGAGCCCTCACGGGGTTTTGATTAGCGATGTCGCCGCGGGCGGCGCCGCCGAAAAAGCTGGTATCAAACGCGGAGATGTCATCATTCAGTTGGCCAAAAAAGAAATAGCGAACACCTCTGCGCTACGCACTCGCCTTTACGAAATCACCCCAGGTGAACCCATCCCTCTCACCCTTAAACGCAAAGGAACGACCATCGAACTATTGATTGAGAACGCCAAGAGCGCTACCGTGAGCAAAAGCGACCTTTGGCATGGTCTGCGCGTCATCAGCAACAACACTCAACTAGCTCAACAGCGGGGTCTGGCCTTAGCCGAAGGAGTCCTCGTCACCCATGTGACCGCTCAAAGCTCTGCGTCCAAGGTAGGGATCCAAGCGGGAGATCTGCTCTTAGAATTGAATCAATCTAGATTGCAAGATGAAAAAGATTGGAAAAAAATAACACGGCGTGTGGATGAGCGTGACCAGGCGGTCTTGCTCTTGGTACGTGGCAGACAATCAGCCTATGTCGCTCTTCCAGGCGAAGAGTAGAACTTAATTTTTTCGCACGCCCCGGCAATCCACGGCTTGCGACTCGGTCAAAAGCCAATCCACTGAGCGATCGTGGCTTGCTTGAGGCAACCTATCCATCACTTGAATATCAAACGCTACGCCAATGCTTACCGCATCCTTACCTTCGTCAGCTAAATAACGATCATAGTACCCGTGACCCCACCCTATACGCCCGCCTGCTCGATCAAAGAGCAATCCCGGCACTAAAATAAGATCTGCCAGCCGAGGCTTCACTAAGCGCGATTCGATGGCTTTTGGCTGCAGAATACCAAAGGGGCCCTCTTCTAAATCTTGGGATCCCTCGACACGCCAAAAGCTTATTTTTTTTGAGCTCTTCTCCACGCGTGGCAGAGCGACTATCTTTGCCAAAGCCCATGCGCGTCGTAACAACGGCCAACTATCCATTTCATTTTTAATTCCAACATATCCCAATATCATACGCGCGGTCGCAAACGCCGGAAGCACTTGCAGTCGCATGGCCACCGCAATCGCGGCAGTCTCTCGCAATCGAGCGTCTATTCCCTGGCGAGCTAATTTAGCCTGCCGCCTCATTTCATCTTGGTCCATACCCCGTCCACTAAAAAAAAGCCCCGGACTTACGTCCGGGGCCCTTGATGCGTCAAAGCCTATTTTGGATCAATATTATAAAACGTCTTTAACCCCAGATACTCTGCTTCAGCACCTAGTTCTTCTTCAATC
>JANLXT010000288.1:0-2749 GCA_031365225.1 candidate division FCPU426 bacterium | reverse complement strand
CTGCTCGACAGCCCGCAGGGATCCGTTGGCGCCCACAAAAGCGGCATACGCCAGCCCGCGCGGAGCCCAAGCGACATAGAGGTCCCCGCAGGGCGTGGGCCAAAGGCCGACAAGCAGCTGCAGGCCCTCGCCCTTGGCTGCCAGCTCCATCGGGCTGGCCCCTTGAACGCTGATCTTAAGTTTTTGCATGGGTCTATATGCCATGAAAAGCCGGGGGGTCGCCACCCGTTTCTTGCGCCAAATGCAATTGAGCTCAAGCCCTGTCTTATGCTGAAATATCGCATGCGCATGGACAGCTCCCTCTCAAACCTCTGCGCGGAGCACTAGGCTGGCCCGCGCCTGAGGCTTATGCGCCCCGATGTACCAGCCCTCGGTCGCCTGCCAGAGCCGCATCTGGCTCGGGGTGTTCTCTTGCCTGACCTGCATGCGCAGCAGGCGTGCCGCAGGGCTCAGCTCTATCCAGATGCTGAAATCATAGAGCCCCGCCCATTCGGGTCGCAGGCTGTAGACGCCCTCGATCACCACCCGCTTTGCGGGCAGCGCCACCCTCAGCTCCTTGAGCCGGGCCAGGATGGCGGCTCGGTCGAAGGCTTCCAAAAAATTATCCTCCGGGCTCCTCAGATCCAGGACTGCATCCGGGACCGGGATATGAAAGCTCTCGTCCAGGGAGAGCAGCTCAAAGCCCAGCGCAGCCGCCAACTCGGTGCCCAAGGTGGACTTGCCCGAGCCGCTGCCGCCATCGACGGCGATCAAGAACGGGCTTTCGGCAGGGATGACCGGCAGAGCGGCGCGTATCGCTTGGATGTCAAAGCTCATAGATCCCTTTCAGATTGGATGGGCTTTATCGTGCCACAGCACCCCGGGCCCAAAGGCCAAATCCGCCTGACAGGCCCCTGCCCAGCGTGCTAGTCTGATGAGCGTCGCCCAAGCCCTCCGCTGCGGCACCCTTCACGAGGTCCCCATGCTCTTCAAGCGCCTGGCCCATGTCTGCCTGCACGCCAAAGACCTACAGCGCTCGCTGGATTATTACAAGAAGCTCGGCGCGGTTGAGCGCTTCAACTTCACGCGCAAAGGCAAGGATTTTGGCCGTTACTTAGAGATCACCGACAAGACCTACATCGAGATCTTTGAAGATCCGACCATGGGTCCCCCGGTAAACACAGGCATTGTCCATTTTTGCCTTGAGACCGAGGATCTGGACGCTTTGATCGCCCACCTTGACGCCCAAGGCGTGCCCCACTCAGCTAAATCCCAAGGCTGTGACTTCACCTGGCAGATCTGGCTCACGGATCCCGATGGCAATCAATTTGAAGTTCACCATTATTCTGAAAAAAGCATGCAGCAACAAGGTGGCACCGCCGAGGCAACTTGGTAGCCCCGCTCTATTTCTCCCCGCGCCAAATAGTAAAACCTCGCGCCGAGGCGATGGCCGTCACCGTTTTGAAGGACTTTCGCATCTCGTCGCCGTAGGGCAAGTGGGCGTTGGCGACGATAAACAATCGTCCCTTGTTTGAGAGCCTCGCGGGCGCATTTTTTAAAAAATTCTTTGTGGCGCCTAGGTCCGAGTCAAAGCCCTTGTGCGCTGGCGGGTTGCTGACTATCAGGTCAAAGCTCTCGTTCTCTAATCCTGCAAACCCATCACTGACAACGACTTCAATCCCCTTCAATTGATTGATCCGTATCGTTTCGCGCGAGCTCTCGATGGCCAGCGCGTTGATATCCACCAGCGTGATCTTGGCCGCGGGCGCCAGCTTGCTCAAAAGCGAACCAAGCACGCCCGCGCCGCAACCCCAATCCAACGCGGACCCGAATGTGAGTGCTTGCTCTTGAAGGACTTTGATAAAATATTCGGTGCCGACGTCAAAGCGCCCGTGCGAAAACACGCCTGGCAAGGTCGCGATCTTTAAGGTGTGCCCCCAGCCACTCGCTTCAAAATGCGCATAGGGATATGCCGGGGCCAAAGCGACCGCGGTCCCCGTCTGGCAGCGCCACAGCACGCAATGCTTGCCGGAATGTTTAGAGACTATTTTCAGTCCAGCCGCTTCAATCAGGCCACTGGCCGATCCCGCACCACCGTCCTTGGGGCCCACGACAAAAATCGACCCTTGGGCTAGCAGCGCGGGCGCAAGTAGTTGAAGCGCGAAAGTTTGATACTGTTTTGACTTGGGCAAGAATAAGAACGCCGCTTGAAAAGGCCCGGGCGGAGGAGCCACGCCAAAACTTGCGCGCGTTTCGCTGGGACTAAACGTAGCGGCGTCGTGGTACCAGCTTTGGACCTTAGGGGCAAATCTTTCAAACGCCATTTCAAGTCCTGCTTCCATCGGCAGGGCTAGCAAAATTTTCTCGAACCAACGCTCTTGGTCTAGAACTTTTATCAAAAGCTGGGCTGAATTTGAAAGCGGCATGCATGCTCAAAGAAAATACGGGCTGTTGTTTGTTTGAGGGTTAAAAAAACGCCCACGTCATGGCTTCGACGCAGGCGTTTTATTTTTTTGAGGCCTGAATTATTTACGTAAAGCGTTGAGCCTTTTCTCGAGACCTTTGATGGCCTTGAGCGAGCTGGCCTTCTTACGCTTAAAAGCTTTTTCCGCTGACTTGAGCCCGCCCTTCAGGCCTTTGATCGCGCGTAGGATCTTGTTCTTGAGGACTTTCTTTCTTCGCTGCGCCTTGCTGGATTTTGCTTTTGCCATCGCACCCTCCCGATACAGGTAGACGAAATGGTTCCTCAGACCCATTCTGGACCAAATAT
>JANLXT010000305.1:0-1962 GCA_031365225.1 candidate division FCPU426 bacterium | reverse complement strand
CGTCGCCATACCCACGTGGGTCCTTGGGGTCCGCCTGGGTGCGCGCGGGTGTGTAATAATTGAGCCCTAAGAAATCCAAGCCACTGTGAATGACCCGCATATCCTCGGCCTGCACGTCAGGCGCGTCCGAACCCAGATCGCGTAGCGCGCGCTCGGGGTAATGCCCCTTTAAGATCGGCAGCACCCACCAGTCGTTGGTCTGCTCCCAGTGGCGCGCGCTGGCTTCTAGGTCCGCGGTCGAATGGCT
Organism: candidate division FCPU426 bacterium; assembly: GCA_031365225.1. Taxonomy (GTDB): domain Bacteria; phylum Oederibacteriota; class JAJYGY01; order JAJYGY01; family DAIDJD01; genus JANLXT01. The sequence goes on along the minus strand of JANLXT010000305.1, from coordinate 1,715 downwards.
GGCCGGCCAGACCGCGGTGGGCGCCATCACGATGCCCGCCTTGGACTTAGGGGCGTGCTTGCGTATGCTTTGCATCGCCAGCCCATGGGCCAAGAGCACGTTATGAATGGCTTGCGTGACGTCTTTACGGCTCTCTTTACGTCCCGGCGCGTGAACACCGATCTTGTAGCCCAAGCCGACAAAGATCTGTGGCTCGTTGAAGGTCGCCCATAGATTCACCCGATCGCCAAGACGCTTGAGCACGGCTTCGGCGTACGCGGCGTAGGCGTAAGCGGTGTCCCGATTGATCCAGCCATTTTTATCTTCAAGCGACTGGGGCAGATCCCAATGATAAAGGGTCCCGTTAGGGATCAGCTCTAGGCGCAGCATCTCGTCGACCAGGCTCATAAAAATCCAGGCCCTTGGCGTTCACCGCGCCAACGCCGTCTGGGATCACGCGAGGCCAGGCGATCGAAAAGCGATACGAATCCACACCCAGGTCTTTGATCATCTTTAGGTCTTCGCGCCAATGGTCAAAATGACGGCAGGCATCGTCGCCCGTGTCGCCACCGAGCACATTACCGGGAGTATGGCTAAAACGATCCCAGACCGATTCTTTGCGACCTTCTGCGTGGACCGCCCCCTCGATCTGATACGACGCAGTGGCGGTGCCCCAAATAAAATCTTTAGGAAAATTAATGCGGCTCATGCGCTTCCCTTTCTTTGGCTTATGGTTTGAGTTGGATCCAATCGATATCAATCTGTCCAGCAAGCACGGAAAGGCTCAGGGTATGCTTGCCAGTCGCCACGGCGACGCGACCCAGAGCGCGCTCGGTCCAAGCCCCCTTCACATCTGTCTTCAACGCCAGCTTGCCATCCACCATGACCTGCAACGCGCCACCCGCCTTGGATTGAGCGCGCAGCAGGACACCCAAGTTCTGGGCGCTCAGACTGTTGATCTCGTAGCTCAGCCATTCGCCTTTATCGAGCGTGACACTCAAGCCAGCCTCGCTCTGCAAGGCTTGGATATCGACACCCTCTTTGGGTTTGAGCGCGCCCCCTTGATTGGCGGCGTCTGTATCGTGGTACGAGCTCCCCTCGCCCCCGTTGCCAAAATCTTCTGCCTGCACCAGGCCTGGCAAATGACGCGCGCTCGAGGCGCTTAGATCTGTTCCGGGCGGACTGCCCGCCGGCGTCGCGCTGAACCAATCTAAGTTACAGCCGCCCGTGGTCGCGACAAAACGCAACTTCAGCGGTCCCCGTTTTAAACGGATCCCTTTCTTGTGGACCAGTGCCCACTTCTCCCAGCCACCCGTCCCCTCAACCGCAACCTCGCCTGAGATATCGCGGCCATCCTGTTCTAGGTGAAAAGACTTGCCCCCGCTATCGGCCGCCACGCGAAAGGTGAAGTCGTAGGCGCCATCGGCGTCGCAGATCAAGTCATACTGGATCCACTCGCCTTTTTCGATCCAGCCGACGTTGTAGCCTGGCGCCCCTAAGCTGTTGATACGAACCGGCTCGCCCTTGCGGTACATCTCGGCACGGCGAAAGCTGCTGTTGGCGTGATAGGACTTGCCCTCGCCCAAATGGCCAAAGTTTTCGGCTTCGATCCTGGCAGGGACACGGCGCATGACCATCGCGGTGACCGTGGGCACTTCGACGCAGTTCTCAAGGCGGATGTTGCGTAAGAATTCGGCCATGATGGCACGCCCCTCGGCGCGCGGCGGAGCAGGCTG
>JANLXT010000217.1:0-3453 GCA_031365225.1 candidate division FCPU426 bacterium | reverse complement strand
AACCGGTCACCCCTTTGCTGATGGCGCGCGCCCAGGCTTGCGATCCCAGCGAGCGCCAACTAGCCGCGCTGACCACCAGACCAGCGAAGGCCAGTGACTGCAGAGGTAGGCCCAAGACAACATAGGCTCGGTCGGCATAATGACGCATGGGAACCACAAACCAGGCCCATGCGAAAACGCTAGTCACCAGGATCCCCGCCCCCAGCAGCCACGCGCGCGCGCGGGGCGAAGCTCTTTCGCGAACCAGTCCCGCCGCCAGCACCCCTGCCCAAAGCGCATCCAAGCGAACCCAAGGCCAAGCGCGAGCCATCTCAAAGTTGAAGGGATACAGGCTTAAGAGCCCGATTCGAAAGACGACCAAACTGACCCAGATCAGCCCCAAGGCTCGCAGTGTGACCTTTTTTTTACCAAAGGCGAAGATGATCAAGGGCAAGGCCAGATAAAAGACTTCTTCGACCACCAAGGACCACGTGAATGGCATAAAGGCCGGCGGCCAATCAACTCCTGCGGCTGTCAAGGTGCCTGTGAATGTCAGGCGCTTAAGAAAAAAGATCCAGCCAGGTTCTTGAATGCAGCCCCAAATAATCGCCGCCACAAAAAAGGGCGGCAGGGTCCGCCACCAACGTCTCGCCCAAAAACTTTTTATGTCAGCGAACGATCGCAAGGGGTCTCGCAGGGCGCGGCCCCCTATCAAAAATCCAGAGATGATAAAAAAGAGCTCGGAACCGATCAAGCCAACGTAATGAAAAAAAGCCACGCCCCACGCGGTGGAAACTTGGCCCAGGACATTCATATGGCAGGTCAGCACAAGGCTGATGGCCCCGGCGCGCAGCAAGTCCAGGCCAAAGATACGCTCGCGTGACGCTATCCCAGGCAAGTCACTCGCCTTTGCGTCTTTTGGCAGGCTCTAGCAACACCCACCCCATCATCAACAATCCTGGAATAAAGAAAAAATAATCCCGCACGGGCGAATTGCCCGTTATAAAAATCAGCAGGCCAAGGCAAGCCCAGCGCAATCCCCCTTCGGCGCTCGCCACCCTGTGCCAGGCCCTGGCCAGCAAGGCTACCATCCCCAAGCCCAACACAGGGCGCAAGGCGGCCATCGGCAGCAGCAAGGCCAGCCACCACACCGTGTTGGGATTCTCTGCCGTCACCTGGCCACTGTGAATGCCAAAGGTATTTTGCAAAAACTGCGCGGGCTGCAAAAGATAGATGGGCAAGACCAGCACTGCCAGCGCCCCCAACACGCTCAACACCACGATGCCGCCCCAGCGCGGGCCCCGGCTTTGCCAAAGATGCGCCAGCATAAACGGCACAAAGGCCCAAGCGATCTGGCTTTGCGTCGCGAAGCACGCGGTTCCCAGCACCACGGCCCACGGACGGCCCTTGGCGAGGCCCCACGCGATCAGGGCCAAGAAGACCCAAAACCCATGCACGTAGGCGTCGTGCCGAAAGAGCATCCATGGGCTGAGCAACCAGATCAGTAGCATGCCACTAAGCAAGGCGCGTTGAGCCGCTGTGGCTGCGTTCCACAAAAGGCCGGCAGCGATCAAGGTGCTGGCCACACTGACCCAACGCAGATCGATGTGAAGTGCTTCGGCAGGTAGATACGTGAACCAGAGCCCTGGCAAATAGGTGATGGCCAAGGCGGGGGGTGCCAAATAGATCTTGTCCCAGGCGCCGTCTAAAAAAGCCCGCGACCCTTGCTGCAGCATGGTCAGCATGTCGCTGCGCAACGGCAAAGGATAATACGCGATGCTATAGATCGAGATGGCTAAGTAAAGCGTCAAGCTGAGAGCAAGCCAGCGTTTGGGGCGCATCTCGCGGCACAGGCCTAGCCAGAGAAAAGCCGCGAGGCCTGCCACGTAGATGGCGCTCAAGCCGGGACCCACCGGCGGATAACCCAGCGCGCCAAATTTTCGGGTAGAGATCAGCTGTAGCGCGAAGCCCAGCGTCAGCAGGACGCTGCCCGCTAACGCGTAGACCCTCGACAATGTGAGGCCCTTGGCTAACTTGGCGCTCAATGGCTTGCGCTGATAGAACCACCACAGACCGCAAACAAACACAGCGGTGAATGGCAGCAGCATGGTCTGATAGACCCACTCGGGCACGGCATTGCGCAGGGGCAGATAAACAGGGCCAGCGAGGCAGACCGCTAAAAAAGAAAAGAACAGACCTAAACTTAAACCATCCATCATGTCACCCAATAAAAGAGGCCGCCGCTTTCGCGACGGCCTCAGATCTTTACCGCTTGGATGCGCGGCACTCTGTCGGCTTTGGTCACGAAATACTCGTGCCAACGCTGCCCTGAAGTCTTTGGTCACGAAAGGAGTCGAACCTTCGACCTCTGCCTTCGGAGGGCAGCGCTCTATCCAGCTGAGCTACGTGACCGTAACCGGCCCAAGGGCCGGCCAAAAAATGGGGTGGATGACGGGACTCGAACCCGCGACCCCTAGAATCACAATCTAGTGCTCTAACCAGCTGAGCTACACCCACCATACCCCAAAAGACGGCTTGAAAAGTCTGTCAGGGGACTCATTTTATAGCCTAGGCCTTAGTGTTTGTCTAGCAGGCGTTGGCGGATCCAAGGCGCCATCACGCTCCAGGCGCCAGACGCCAAAGCGCTGTCAAAAACCAAGCTTTCCGTGACGAAGCGATCGCCTTGGACCGTTCCCTGCGCCACAAGATAGCGCTCAAAACGCCGACTGCCTTTGCTAAGGACCCCGATCTCTATCTTGGCTGAACCACGCTTGGGCCACGCGCCCTGACTTTGAAAGATCACCGGCCCTTCGCCCGCTTGATCGATCAGCGCCTTGACCGCCTGCCAACGCAGGCCACCGTTGGCGGCCTCGTCTCGTTTCCACTGTTTGTATTCAGGTTCATCGGCAAAAGCGACTCGCAATTGGACGCGCGAACCCGCGACGACTCCCGGCACCCGCACCATCACCTGATCTTTCACTTTGGCATAAGCCGCCTGCGCGACCACGGCCACCCACGCCTTGCGCGCCGGATCCAAGCGCTGCGCCTTGATATCCGCCACACGCTCCCACGTTTGCGACCAGGCCGCGCTGTTCAATGTGAGCAGGATATAAAGCGCAAATTTAAGCACGCGGATGACCGCCTTAAGATAAAAAAGCCCCTTCAACATTCGAAGGGGCTCTAAAAATTTGACCCCGGCAGGAATCGAACCTGCGACCTACGGTTTAGAAAACCGTTGCTCTATCCAGCTGAGCTACGAGGTCATGCTGTTCAAGGCTCAGAATTCGTGGAGCTGGGCCCCGGCCTTGTTAAAATCCTTGCGATTAAAAGTCGCAGCGCGCAACAGCTCGGTTGCGCGCTGGTGTTGAGGCGAGTCGTCTCTCACAAAAAAGCGCAAGAAAATATTGGCGTCCACAAAGACTTTGCGTTTCATGCCCGTGCGCCTTTGACGCGAACTGCGATGCCCTTCGCCAT
>JANLXT010000204.1:0-19320 GCA_031365225.1 candidate division FCPU426 bacterium | reverse complement strand
TCGAAGCTTTGGGTCGTGTAGCTAGCCCGCGCGCGCTTGTCGCGCGAGATGGCGCTTGGGTTCGCTTGCCAGGGGCCGAGGTGGTCCCGGGCGATACGTTACGTTTGGTCGAGGGGGATCGAATTCCCGCGGATGCGATTTTGAATGATTCGCACGACCTCAGAGTCGATGAATCTCTTTTGACAGGCGAGAGTTTGCCTGTGTTTAAAGATCCTGACGCCAGCGACGAGATCGCGCGACAAGTCTGGGCTGGCACCTTGGTGGTGCAGGGCCAAGGGATGGCGATCGTCAATGCCACAGGCTTGAACACACGTTCGGGTCGCTTGGGACGCTCACTTGCTCAGGCTGAGCCGCCACCCACACCCTTTCAACGCTCGGCCAGTCATTTGGTTCGCTCGCTTGCTTGGATCGCTGCGTTTGCATGCGTCGCGGTCGTGCTGCTCAATTGGTCGCGAGGATTAGCGTTCACGCAGTCGTTGTTGCGGGGACTGACCTTGGCCGTGGCCACCGTGCCCGAAGAGCTGCCTGTCATCTTGGCGGTTTTTATGGCATTGGGCGCGCGAAGACTTTCAAAGGTCGGTGTGTTGGCCCGGCGCGTGCCCGCAGTCGAGACCTTGGGTGCCGTGACACTCTTGGCCGTAGACAAGACGGGAACCCTGACCCAGAACCAAATGACCTTGGTTGAAATCGTCCCCGCGCCGGGTGTAGACGAGCGCACGGTGCTCAACGCCGCCGCCTTGGCAAGCGACCCAGATCCTTTTGATCCGATGGAACGCCAGATCTTACAGCGCTGCGAACCCGTGTCAGGCAAGCTGACGTATGAATACAGCTTGAGCGGACGCCCCCCGCGCATGGGGCACGTGTGGGACGACACACGTTTGGCGATGAAGGGGGGGATCGAGGGTGTGCTAGAGCATTGCGACCTGACTGAAGTCCAGCGCCAAGAATATTTAGCGCGTGCGCGTAGCCTAGCATCGCGAGGACTGAGGCTTTTGGCGGTTGCCGAAGGCACCTTGAACGGTCCCGCGCCTAAAGATCTGCCTGACGGTCTGCGTTATCTTGGACTCTTGGCCTTCGAAGATCCTTTGCGCGAGGGCGTGCGAGACGCGATCGCGTTGGCACGGCGGGCGGGTGTGCGGGTGGTCATGATGACGGGTGATTCGGCGGAGACCGCGCGCGCTATCGGAGAACAATTGGGCCTGGACGCTGCGCACGTAGTCTTGGGCGACGAGCTACAGCGTAGTCCAGAGCGCGTGGACGCGTGGGCACGCGAGACACAAATATTCGCGCGCTTGGATCCAAGTCAAAAACTTGATCTGATCAAAGCTTGGGCGGCGCAGGGTCAGGTGGTAGGTATGACGGGCGACGGGGTCAATGACGCACCCGCCCTCGCGCAGGCGCACGTGGGTATCGGCATGGGTCAACGCGGCACCGATGTCGCGCGCGAGGCTGCCGATCTGGTTCTTTTAGACGATAGCTTTGCCAGCTTGATGCAAGGCGTGCGGCTAGGTCGTATCACCACCGCGCGTATCTTGCGGGCCGCGCTCTTTGTGCTGGCGGTGCACGTGCCCATTGTGGGCGTGGTGCTGGGCTGTCTTTTGCTGGGGCAACCGCCCTTGATCGAAGCGGCCCAGGTCGCGTTCTTAGAGCTTTTTATCGGGCCTGCCTGCTCGTTGATCTTTGAGCGCACGACTGTGAGCCAAGACCTGATGGCCCAAGGGCCGCGCGACCCGGGCGCGCCGATGTTAACGTGGCGTCAAGCCGCGCCCGCGCTGGCCTTGGGTATCTTAGTCACTTTCTTGGCGATGGGGCTCTATGTCTTGGACTTGCGCGCGGCGGTCGCAGAACCCATCGCGCGGGCCCAGGCCTTTTTTGCCTTGCTGCTCTGTTCACTGGGTCTTTGCTGGGCCTTTCTTTCACCCGCGCCTTTTTGGACCCGTGAGCGTTGGGACAACCTGGCTTTTTGGAGTGTGTCGCTCTTAGTGCTAGGATCTTTGCTGGGTTTGCTTTATCTTCCTTGGACCGCGCATCTTTTGCGCATGGAACCCTTGAACGGCGCTCGCTGGTTGGTTTGTTTTCAGGCGCTGGGCGTGACCGTGCTAGTGGCAGAATCTTTAAAAATTTTTAGAGCCAACCGGCTCTGATCTTTACACTCAAGGAGAATACGATGCGCGTACTAAAAACACTGCTGACGATCTTAGCTCTAGGCCTGCCCCTGGTGGCCTGCAACAAAACAGCCGAATCGACCGCTGTGACGGCGCCCAAGGTTGCCAGTTACGAAGTAAAAGGGGTGATCAAGGCGTTTCGTGAGCAGAACAAGATCGTGGTCCTCAATCACGAGGCCATCCCCAATGTCATGGAAGCCATGACCATGCCCTTCGAACTGGCCGACGTGCGCCTGGCCAAGGGATTTAAGGTGGGCGATCAAGTGACATTCACGCTAGAAGTCAGCGAAACCACTTTTGTCGTGTCGGCGCTTAAGAAAAGGTAGATAGAATTAAAAGCGAATAAAAAAGCTCCCCACGTGGGGGAGCTTTTTTTATTTCTGATGATTTGCGGTCTAGAACACGTAGCGCACGCCCAGCTTGCTGCTGATGCCGCTGTAATCGAGAGGCAAAGGACTGCCGTCGACTTTAGTCCAGGTGCCAGTTGTGGTTGCTGATTTAAAGGTGACGGTGCTTATGGTCGCGATACGATAGCCTGCGTCGACATTCAGCTCAAAGCCTGGAGCAATCGACCAATCTAAGCCTGCACCCAAACGAAAGCCAAATCCGCTACCGCTGACGGTTGAGCTACTCTTGGTCGTGATCCCAAAGAAAGTCGAGCTTGAATCGACGGTGCCAGAGAGCATCAACATGCCCAAGCCTAAGTCGCCTCTTAAACGCGCGGAATCGCCGAGCTTGGTGAAGGCATAGCTAGCTTGAGGGCCGATCCACATAAGAGGGAAGTTATAATCGGTTGTGGAGCTCATGGTGCCAAAGAAGGGGATCGTCTGCTCTGTCTTTTGGGTGGATGCGGCCATTAGATAGTCTAGATCCAAGCCGACCCGCAATGCTTCGTTGATGCCATAGCCAACATTGAGACCCATTTGCATGCCGCTGGTGATGGGACCGCCCGTGGTGCCAGTTGCCGTCGTGGTGAAGAGGGCATTGAAATCTTTCATTGAATAAGTATTGAAACCAGCGCTTACCCCCAGACCAAAGCCCGCCTTGAAAGGTCCGCTACCCGCGCTCGAGGATCTTGCGGTGGAGGTTGCGCCACCCATTTTTGCGCGCAAGCTGTCGGCGAAGGCTTTGGTTCGTGTGTCGCTGGGCACAGCAGCCAGGTAGGCATCGTAGGCTTGGAGCGCGCCGGCGCTATCGCCCAAAAAGTATTTGCAGTTGCCTATCTGTTTGTTGGCATAGGCATAGCGGGGTTCGGCTTGCAAGGCTTCCTCATACTTAGCGATGGCGGCTTGGTATTGTTTGGCTTTTTCTAGCGCGGAGCCCTCGATGTAAAAGGCCTTGGCGGCATTGACATCGGCGTGTCCGAACGTCGCCAGCGATAACGCAAAAATTAAGCAGGACTTGAGCATAGACCCTCCAAAAGGATATACAAAGATACTAGCATTCTTGGTCTAGCACTGGGAACCGCACTCACGTATGCTAGGGCCATGAAAATTGCGGTGATTTTTGATTTTGATCAAACTCTAGCGCCCGAGACGATGATTGAGCCTGTGTTACGCGCTTGGGGCTTGGAACCAAAATATTTTTGGGCAGCTTGCACCGAGCTCCAGGTTGCTGGAGATGGTTTTGATCTAGAACACAGCTATCTTTATCGTTTGGTCCAAGAAGGCCGTCAGGATCCCGCGCGGCGCCTGGACGCAGAAAAACTGCGGGCTTGGGGCAAGCAAGTCACGCTCTACCCAGGCTTGGTAGATAGCCCCGCGGGAGCCGGGCTCTTTAAAGCAATGAAAGACGCTTGCGACCCCGGGCAGCTAGAGATCTTTGTCATCAGTGGCGGCTTGAGACCCATGATCCAAGGTTGTCTTGAGTCACAAGGTTTGGACGGCTACTTTTCAGAGCTTTTTGCCTGCCGCATGGCCGAAGAGGATCCGGGCGACGGTTTGGGCGCGCGCTTAAGTTTTCCAAAAGAGACGATCGGTTACACCGTCAAGACTCAAAAACTTTTCGCCATCGCCAAAGGTAGCTGGCGCGGGGCCAATGCGCCTGGCATCAACGATAAAGTGCAGCCCCAAGATCTGCGTGTGCCCTTCAAACAAATGTTGTATCTTGGGGATGGCTACAGCGATGTGGCGGCGTTCGCGCTCTTGCGACAATTTGGTGGCACCAGCTTAGCCGTGCATCATCCAGGCGACGCGCTGGGCGAAGCCCGCGCCAAATCTTTCAGTCAAGAACAACGCCGGGCCCACGGCCATTTTGAGGCGGACTATAGCCCTGGATCTAACTTGCGCCAAGCGATCTTAAATTGGGTGCGTGCGGCGGCGCAGGGCCAAGCCCAGGGTCAGTTTGGATTTGTGCAAGACTAGAGATTTTAGATGGGCTACAAAAATAAATTTACCTTCTTCAGGAGAAAATAAATGGCAATAGATATGCAATTACAAAAGGCCATCGGGTCCTTGTGGCCAGCCACCGGACGGCGGGCGTTGGTGGCAGAATTTATTGGGACATTTTTTTTGGTGCTCTTTGCCGCTGGCGCTGGCGTGGTCGCGGCAGAATTGCCGGGCTCGGTCAATGGCACCTCGGGTGCGTTGGCTCCCGGCATCGTGTTGATGGTCTTGGTCTTGATCCTGGGGCCTGTGTGTGGAGCGCATTTTAATCCCGCGGTGAGCCTGGGCATGCGTTTAAGCGGTCGCTTGCGCAAAGAGCTTTTTGCGCCTTATGTCTGTGCTCAAGTGCTGGGCGCGTTGGGTGCCGCACTGTTGCTAAAAGTAGTGCTGCGTCCAGCGAGCCTGGGCCTGACCGAACCTCACATGAGCGATATCGCGGCTTGGCCGATTGAAGCGGCACTCACGTTTCTCTTGATGACGGTGATACTCTCGGTCACCGAACAAGGGGTGCCATTGACCAACACCGCCCTGGCCATCGGCGGTACCATCGCCGCGGCGGGTTTGTGGGCCGGTCCCCTGACGGGAGCCAGCCTCAACCCCGCGCGTAGCTTGGGCCCCGCCTTGGCAGCTGGAGAATTTCAGAACCTGTGGATCTATGTGACCGCGCCCTTTGCTGGTTCTTGGGCCGCGACGGTGGTCTATGATTGGATGAAAGGGTTGCGCTAAAGATGGCGAACGTACTGGTCTTATGCTCGGGCAATTCGTGCCGGTCGATCATCGCCGAAGCGCTGATCAACGCTGATTTAAAAGCCTTGGGTGTGGAAGGTTTTTCGAGTGGCGTGCGACCGCTGGGTGTGGTTAATCGCAACGCGCTGGCGATATTAAAAAAACATGGCATCCCGACGGACGGTTTGCATAGCAAGACCTTAGACATGGTCTTGGAGCGTGACTATGATTTGGTCGTGACGGTCTGCGATCCAGCGCGCGATCATTGCCCGGTGTTTCCCAAAGCCACCAAGATCATTCATGTGGGCTTTGTGGACCCCGAAGGCCAAGGGCCTGAAGGATTTGAAGAATGTTTTCAAGGTATTCGCGGCATCTTGTTGCCACGAGTCAAAGAAGCGTTGGGACTCTAGGAGGTAGCCATGGTCGAATTTCTTTTGCGCTTGGTGCACGTGTTGTTGGGCTTGTTGTGGTTTGGCTTGATCGCCTTTCCGGTCTTGGTCAGCGGACCCGCCTTGGCGACCTTGGCGCCGCCTGACAAGGCCAAGGCTTTCTTAGCGATGATTCAACGGCAAACAGCATGGGCGGTCTTAAGTGCGATGGGCACCCTCTTAAGCGGCGTTGTGCTCTTTGGACACATGTATCTTGAGAGCGGCGCGGGCATCGCCAGTAGCAATGCCCAATGGGCCTTGCTGGGCGCGGTCTTGGGCTTGGCTGTCTTCATCATGGGCATGACGCGCCTACGACCCACGGCACTACTTCTACGCCAAGTGCTCTTGGGCGAGCAGACGGGTGATCCCGCCGCCCTCAGCGTACGCATCGTAAAAACAGGGCGCGTGATGTTTTTACATTTGTTGGCGGCGATGGTCTGCATGAGCTTGGCGGGTCATCCTGCTTTAGAGTTCAATGCCCTCAACGCATTTTTGGCGATTTTGATCTCGGTGGGGCTGGGTTTGGGTCTGCTCTTTCTTGTTCCGCGCCTCGGCACCTCAGAAAACTGATATCCACAGCAATTTCAAATGGTTTTAAAGCGGCCCAAAAGATATTTGGGCCGCTTTTCTTTCGGAAGCGTATAGTCAGTGTATGAAGCAGATGCGCTTTAAAAAAGTTGTGTCGGCCTGCCTGGCCCTTTTGCTCAGCTTGAGCACCGGGTCGGTGTTTGCGCTGGCCTGCACGCATAGCAAGGGGGGCAGTGATTTGGTATGCCTGCGCGCGTGCAAGCACGGCTCTGACCTCTTGACCCAAAACGGGCGTTTGCCCGGTTTGGCATCCACGGTCTGTGTGAGCGCCTCGTTGGCCGAGCAAGCCATGGGGACTTTGGTCAACGCGGCTAAACTTTCGGCGCCCCAGGTGATGTCAAACGTGGCACTGGCACCCACGCCCGCCCTCGCTTTGACTTTAGTGCAAGTGACCGCTTTATTGCGCGCTCCACCGATTCCAACAATTTTGCAAGCAGTTCGTTCTATCCCATTAGGTCTGGCGCCTCCCCAGGCGTAAGCTCGTCCTCTTTACCCTCGTCACAAAATCTAAAAATAGCCCCCTAGGCCCAGCCCGTCTTTGCAGCTAGCGTCGCGCGCGAACTGGGATCTCGAACCTTTCGGAGTGAGCCATGTTAAAAACAGCGCTGATGAGCGTGAATCTATTAATGGCGAGTATCACGTTCGCCGCCACAGAAATCCCCAAGACCCTCCGTTTGGAAAGCGTGCTACAAACTGTGTTCGAGCGTAATCCAGACGTCGCGGCGACCAGGGCCGACGCTGACCAAGCTCGCGGCATGGCGCTTGCCAGCCACGCTTGGGCGTCACCGCGTTTAGAATTAGAGACGATGGGTCTGGCGTGGCCTTCACCTGATATAAATAATTGGATGGAACGTCGGGTGGGCATCAGCCAAGAGCTGCCGTTTTTCGGTCGAACCTGGCTCAGGGGGAAGGCGTCCTCAAGCATGGCGGACGCGAAAAACGTGGACGCCGAGCGCGTGCTCAGAGAGCGACTGGAAGAGGCCCGGGCCGCGTATGCTGGGCTGGCGGCGGCCCAGCGTTTTTTGCAAGGATTGCAGCGAGTCAAAGCGGCCACCGCCGAGATGAGCGCGGCTTCGGCGCGTCGCGCTGGTTTTGGTCAGCTGGATCGCATGGGACAGTTTATGGACAGCATGCTGGCCATGGAAAACGCGGATGTGCAAAGCATGATACCGCTGGCTGAACAGCGCCGCGCGATGGCCGAAGTAAGGCTGCAGCGTCTGATGGGAACCGACCCCCTTAAGCCACTGCCGCTTGCCGAACTGGACCTTGAGGCTTTGGTGGACGAGCCCATCCCAAGTTTAGAGAGCATTCAATCTCACGGCGAGCTTCACGCGCCCATGTTGGCGATGGCCCGCGCTGATCTGGCGGCGGCCAAAGCGCTGAAAGCCGCCGCGGCGATGGGCTGGTTGCCCGACCTGATGCTGTCGGGTTCGTTAACGGAAGACGCCATGGGACAGCGCGCTAGCAGCGCCATGCTGGGGCTGAGCCTGCCTTGGGTATGGGGCTGGGGTCAATATGGCGAGCACACCGCGGCCAACGCCGCTTTCGAGAGCGCCCGCTACAAAGAGCAAGCCGCCCGCCTGATGTTGCGCGAGGATCTGAGAATGCATTGGGGTGATCTCAAGGCAACGACCGAGGCGCTACGCATCACTCTCAAACAGACGTTACCACGAGTCACCCGTGGCCTAGAGCTGGCGCGCAGCGGCTTCAAGACCTCGGCGTTAGGTCCCAGTGAAATTCTCATGGCCGTGCAAGACTACCGCATGGTCGAGGAGAAGCTGGAGACCCTTACGGTGCAGGTCGCCGAAGCCCGCGCGCACCTTCTGCACCAGGCCGCGTCGTTGTTCGCTCACCACCTAGGAGAGAAGCCATGAAAAAATTACCCATCCTCATCTTTAGCGCGATGACACTCTGCGTCGTGGGCGCAGGGATACTCGCTTGGCGCATCTATGACGCTGATCAGAGTGCGCCCGTCACAGCACGCAAGGCCAAGTACCAGTGCCCCATGCATCCTCAGATCGTCCGGGATGAGCCAGGAGATTGCCCGATCTGTCACATGCATCTGCAGTTGGTCGAAGGCACTGCCGATCCAGAAACCCGTGTTGCTAAAACCCTCGACCAAGGGACGGACCACGCTGCCTTCACCCTTTCTGAGCAGCGTCGCCAGTTGAGCGGCGTGCGTAGCGAGCAAGCACAAGAGCGCGACGTGGTGCGCACCTTGCGTTTGCCTGGTCGCGTGGGTGAAGATCCGGGTAGCATCCTGGCTCAGGCTTTAGAGATGGATGGTAGCTTTTTAAAGAACGGCTTAGAGGCCCAGGTCTGGGTCACGGGTGAAGGCGCGCGCAAAGCCCGGGTGGTTGGGGTGGACCGGTCTTTGGACGCTTACTCACGCACCTTTGGGGTGAGCTTAGCGTTGCTAGAACCCGCCGGTCCAGGTTTTCGTCCGGGTGTTTATGTGGATGTGCGGGTGCAGCTCAAGCTGGGCAAGGGCGTCAGCGTCACCAAAGAAGCCGTGCTCGACACGGGCGATCGTCAGTTGGTCTTTGTGCAGCTGGACGGTGGGCGCTTTGAGCCCCGCCAAGTGCAGGTGGGCAAGCAGGGCGATGAATTCACCGAGATCCGCAAAGGGCTTAAAGCTGGCGAATGGGTGGTGACATCGGCTAATTTTCTAATCGATTCAGAGTCGCGGTTTCAAGCGGCCGCACGTGACTTTGGGGGCCAGCCATGATCGAAAAACTGGTTGCCTGGTGCGCCATCAACAAGTGGCTCACCCTCAGCGTCATCGGGGCGCTCTGCGTCGCGGCGTGGTTCTCGCTACGGCGCATCCCCATCGACGCCATCCCTGATCTTAGTGACACCCAAGTCATCATCTACAGCAAGTGGGATCGCAGCCCTGATGTGCTCGAAGCGCAGGTCACCTACCCCATCATTCAAGCGATGCTTGGCGCGCCCAGGATCAAGTCCATCCGTGGCTTCTCGGATTTCGGATATAGCTATGTCTATGCCATCTTTGAGGATGGCACGGATCCTTACTGGGCCCGCAGCCGGGTCGTGGAGTATTTGAGCAAGCTGCAGGGCATACTGCCCGAGGGCGTCAAGACCGAGCTGGGCCCCGATGCCACGGGCGTGGGTTGGGTCTTTCAGTATGCCTTGGTGGACAAAAGCGGCAAGCACGACCTGAGTGATCTGCGCAGTTTGCAGGATTTTAATCTGCGCTATCAGCTGCAGTCCGTGCCTGGCGTGGCCGAAGTGGCGTCCGTGGGTGGCTTTGTCAAGCAGGTGCAGGTGACAGCCGACCCTGCGCGCTTGCAAGCTTACAACGTCGGCATCTTGGATGTACTGGAAGCAGTGCGGGCCAGCAACGTAGAGATGGGAGGACGCCTGATGGAGTTCTCGGGCGCTGAATTTATGGTGCGCGGGCGCGGTTGGGTCAAGAGTTTGGAGGACATCGAAGAAGCTCCCGTGCGCGTGGATGAGAAAACGGGCACCCCCGTGCGCGTCAAGGATGTGGCCAAGGTCGCGTGGGGCTCGGACATGCGCCGTGGCGTTAGCGAATTGGATGGCGAAGGCGAAGCGGTGGGTGGGATCATCGTCATGCGCCATGGCGAGAATGCGCCCGATGTGATCGCAAGCGTCAAGCAGCGCTTAGAAGAAATTAAACCAGGCTTGCCACTTGGGGTGGAGCTGGTGACGGTCTATGATCGTAGCGATCTTATCCACCGGGCTATCCGCACCATCACGCACGAGCTGTTGCTAGAGATGCTCATCGTCTCGCTAGTGATCCTGATCTTTCTCTGGCACATTCCTTCTGCGCTCATCCCCATCCTGACTCTGCCAGTGGCTGTGTTGCTGACCTTCATCCCCATGCATCTGCTGGGCGTGTCCGCTAATATCATGTCGTTGGCAGGCATCGCTGTGGCCATCGGTGCGATGGTGGATGCTAGCGTGGTGGTGGTTGAGAACAGCCACAAAAAGCTTGAGCTCTGGAAATCTGGGGGAAGCCACGGAAATTATCAAGACGTGCTGATCAAGAGCATTCAAGAAGTGGCCCGTCCCAGCTTTTTCTCACTCGTGGTCATCGCGGTTTCTTTTATTCCGGTCTTTGCTTTAGTCGATCAAGAAGGCCGTCTCTTTCGTCCGTTGGCTTTCACCAAAAACTTCTCCATGCTGGTGGCAGGCGTGTTGGCCATCACTATGGATCCTGCCTTGCGCTTGGCCATCATCCGTTTGGACCCTTTCACGTTCAAGAACAAGCTGGTGAACAGATTCATGAATACAGTCTTTGTAGGCAAGCTGCACAAAGAAGAAGAGAACCCCGTCAGCCGTTTTCTTTTTAAGGTCTATCACCCTGTCGTGGAATGGGTGTTGACCCATCCCGCCAAGACCATGCTGGGTGCCGTGCTGGCCCTGTTGTTGACCGTGCCCGTTTACCTTAGCCTTGGCTCGGAGTTCATGCCCAATCTTGACGAGGGGGATCTGCTCTACATGCCCACGGCCTTGCCTGGCATGTCTGTGACCGAGGCCACCAGGGTGCTGCAGCGCCAGAACATGATCATTAAAACTTTCCCTGAGGTTGAGCATGTCTTTGGCAAGTCAGGCCGAGCGGACAGCAGCACGGACATCGCACCATTTTCGATGATAGAGACCACCATCAAGCTTAAACCGCGTGAGCAGTGGCCAGAGAAGCGCCGTTGGTATTCTTGGTTGCCGGGCATCTTCCACCCGCTCTTTCGCTGGGCTTGGGACGATCGGATGACAACCGATGAGCTGGCCAACGCGATGAATGACCAGCTACGCCTAGCGGGCATCCCCAATATCTGGACCATGCCCATCAAAAATCGGCTGGACATGCTCTCGACAGGGGTGCGCACACCCATTGGCATCAAGGTGCTGGGCTCTGACCTTAAAGTGATAGAGAGCGTGGCCATTGAGATTGAGCGCGCGTTAAAAAATGTAGAGGGCACGCGCAATGTCTTTGCCGAGCGCACGGCGGGCGGTTACTTTTTGGATGTGGACTGGGACCGCCGGGCACTGGCTCGTTATGGCCTCAGCGTTGAGCAAGCCCAGATGCAGTTTGCCGCCGCGGTGGGGGGCGAGAATGTCACTACGCTGGTGCTGGGACGCGAGCGCTATGGCGTCAATGTGCGCTATGCCCGCGAGCTGCGCGACGATGTGGATGAGATCAAGCGCGTGCTGCTGACTCCCGGCAGCATGGGTGCCCGCAGCTCTGTTCGGGTGCCGCTAGGTCAAGTCGCCCAGGTTCGCAAGCTGGAGGGTCCCGCTATGATCCGCGACGAGGGTGGCCTGTTGGCTGGCTATGTCTACGTCGACGTGACGGGGCGTGATCTGGGCGGCTATGTCGAAGAAGCCAAAAAAGTTGTGGCCGCCAAGGTCAAGTTGCCGGCCGGCATCAGCCTGCGCTTTTCTGGTCAATACGAGAACATGCAACGCGTTGCCGAGCGCATGCGGTGGATGATCCCCTTGACCCTGCTCTTGGTCTTTGGGCTCATCTTTCTCAACACACGTTCTATCACTCGTACCTGCATCATCTTGCTGGCGGTGCCCTTTTCGCTTATTGGGGCTTTTGTCCTGCTCAAGCTGTTAGACTACAACATGTCCGTCGCGGTCTGGGTGGGACTGATCGCCTTGGCGGGCCTGGACGCTGAGACGGGTATCTTTATGCTGCTTTTTTTAGAGCTGAGCCATGGCGAGATGAAAACTGCGGGGCGCATGAACACGCTCGCGGATCTGCGTGAAGCGGTGCACCACGGCGCGGTCAAGCGCGTGCGACCCAAGATCATGACCGTGGCCTGCGCTTTCACTGGCCTGCTACCCATTCTCTTTAGCACGGGTAGTGGCGCCGACGTGATGAAGCGCATCGCCGCGCCCATGGTCGGAGGTCTTTTCTCTAGCTTTGCATTAGAGCTTATCGTCTACCCAGCCGTGTATTACTTATGGCGCGGGCACACCGACGGGCTGCTCACGTCAGAGCGGCCGTTCGTAAATCGGTTTTGGCGTCTGGTGGCCAAGGTCGGCTGATATTTACAACTACCTCGCAATAAATACGAGAACCATGCAACCAAAAAAATCGCAAGGCATCAAAATCCCCAGCTGGTTGACACGCAATGTGTTGGCGATCGGCTTGGTCAGTCTTTTCACAGACATCTCGGGTGAGATGGTCGTGTCGTTGCTACCGCTCTTTATCACCACGGTGCTGGGTGGTGGAGCGATGGCAGTGGCTTGGGTGGATGGGCTTGCCGAGCTGAGCAACGCCGTGCTACAGGTTTTTGCTGGACGTCGGGCGGATCGTACGGGCAAGAAGAGGCCGTTGGTGCTCTTGGGATACAGCCTGTCAGGTTTGGTGCGTCCCTTGATGGCCTTTGCCAGCGTGCCCTGGCACGCGGTGGCTGTGCGTGTCACCGATCGCATAGGCAAGGGTCTGCGCAGCAGCCCGCGGGACGCCATGCTGGCCGCCGAATCGTCAGACCACGAGCGCGGTAGGGTCTATGGCTTTCATCGGGCCATGGATCACACGGGCGCGGTCCTGGGGCCTTTGATCGCGGTCGGCTTGCTCAGCTATTTTTCGGGCGACCTGCGCAAGATCTTTATGGTCGCGGCCATACCCGGCATCGCGGCCGTGTTGGTCATCCTGTTCTTGCTTAAAGAGAAGGTGGCCCCGCCAGTCAAGGCAAGCATCCCTGCGTGGTCGTGGATCCCGCAGCGCGAGCTTTGGCCCGCGCTCATTCCTATCGCGGTTTTTACGCTGGGCGCTTCCAGTGACATGTTCCTCTTGCTGAAAGCGGCACGTTCCAACGCCCCGATCGCGAGCCTGCCTTTGCTGTGGATGGCGCTGCACGTGGTCAAGGTCAGCAGCAGTCTGCTGGGTGGTCAGATCGCCGATCGCATGGGCGCGCGAGCCTCGATCACCCTTGGTTGGACAGTCTATATCGCTATTTATGTCGGCCTAGCCTATGTCGAAGACCCCACGCAGGTGGCGGCCCTTTTTATTATCTATGGTCTCTTTCATGGTCTCACCGAAGGACCCGAGAAGGCCTTGATCGCCCGCCTGGCACCGGTCAAGACCCGGGCCACGGCTTTTGGTTGGTACAACCTGACCACGGGCGTTTTATCGCTACCGGCCAGCCTTTTCTTTGGTTGGTTGTGGGATACTTATGGGCCCGCCACCGCGTTTTACAGCGGGGCATTCTTTGCGGCGTGCGCGCTCTTGCTCTTGCTTGTTTTTAAACCAGGCGGCGTGGCACATCTTCGGATAGGTAAAATTTGATCCTTCGTTTGCCACAATTGCCCTGGACCCGCCTTTCGGGACCCGCCAAGCGCGCCTTGTTGGTGCATGCGTTGCATTGGCAGGCCGTGCAGATCGGCAATCTTTATGTCGGCGTCTTTCTCTTTCGAGCTAGCCAGACCTACGCCCTGCCCGCTTGGCACGCGTTCTGTTCGTACCTTGCGATTCCCGTGGGTTACTGGATCGCCGGGTTGTTGACGCGTCGCCATGGTCCCGGTGCCAGCCTGCGCTTGGGTCTGGCTGTCTACGGTATCTTTCAAGCGGCTATCTTTCTGTTGGGCCCCGATGCCGTGCATTGGGCTGGCAGTCTAGGTTTCTTTTGGGGTCTAGGTGTGGGTCTCTATTGGCAGGCATGGGTCCTGTTGATGGTCGACATCAGCGAAGAAGGTTCCGATCGCGACGCGGTTTTGGGTAGCAATCAAGCCGTGTATTTTTTGGCGACCTTCACGGGCGCGCCGTTGGCGGGTTGGTTTTTAAGCCGCGCGGATGGCACCCAGGGTTATCCGTATGTGTTCGGCATTGGCTTCACGCTTTTTGTTTTGGCCTGGATAGTTTCGCTGCCGTTGCTGGGCAAGCCGCAGCATGGGTCTTCTTCGCTTAAACGCCTTTTGATCGCGCGCAAACCCGCGGGCTGGAACGCTGGCATTGTCACCGCTTTGTTGATGGGGGCCATGAGCGTGGGCACGATGTTCTTGCCGATGCTGATGAGCTATCAAAGTGGAGGTGGCGAGGGGCACGGCGGCCTTTACGCGGCGTTGACCGCGATGGGCGGCTTTTTAGCCAGCTGGATGGTGGCCCATCTTGGGCATCCTGAGCGCCGCAAGGGTTTTTTACTTTGGTCGGCTGTCGCATTTTTTGTCGCCGCTTTGCCGATGGCCTTGACCCGCTCGTATGGGATCTTGGTCATTTATGGTTTGGGTTCGGCCATGGCCATGTCAGTCTTTAATATCCCGCTTTTTGCCGCGCAGATACGCATTGTCGAGAGCAACCCACGCTTTAAGCACCGGCGGGCTGACGCTATGCTGTTGCGAGAGATTCCCCTCAATGTGGGTAGAGCCTTGGCCTGCGCGGTGGTGCTCTGGGGTGTCACCGACCTAAGTTCGCCAGCGCTGGGGCCACTCTTTGGGGTCTTGGCCTTTATCCCTTTTATTAATTACTTTATAATGCGGCGGTATTTAGGGGGCTCAAGCAGCTTGACCTCTGACAAGCCTTTGGCAGAATAGGGATATGAGAAACAAAAGAACATGGCAAGCCTTGCTGGTCGCGTTGGTGCTCACCCCGCTCGTGATGGGCTCGGCGTGCAATCAGGCCAATGCGTTCAAGACAGCGCGTCCAGATATGGGAGCGGGCGTCGAGATTGGCCCGTTCCCGCAAGCACCCAAGGGCGCGATGGGCTATCATCTTTATATGGCTGACAAAGCCAACGGTAATTTTGAGAGGGTGTCAGACACCCCTGTCCTGGGGCGCGGTAAAGTGGTTATCCCGCACTTAAAAGCCGGGCACGAGTACTTTTTTAGGATGACGACGGTCGCCAGCAATGACGCGTATAAAGAAAGCGCGCCCAGCGCTGTTTTTAGCCGCAAAGCAATCAACCGTTAACCCCGAGGCACGCATGCGCGAGCGTCAAAAAGACCGTCGTCGAGTCAACGTGGCCACGGGCAAAGAGCGCCGCAAGCTTGAGTCCGATGATCGGCGCGCTTGCCCGCAATGCGGTGGCAAGGTGCATACGGCGGTCAAGATCATGAAAGATGGCTCGGTGACCACCCGCCATTGCGACAAGTGTGAGTGGAAAGCGGTCAGCAAGCAGGTGGACGAGGACAAGCTAAAAGCGCTGGCAGGTTTTGAGATGAAGGTGCTCGGTTCGGCCAAGCGTCCACTCTTGCTTTTAGACCCCGCTTTCTTGCGCTTGGCCCAAACTAAAACTGGGGACACGATCGAGGTGAAAGCCATCTACACGCCTGGCCTCAAACGGCCTTTTGGTTGGGTGATGAAAAAGATGGAAGATTAGCATGAAAAAAATATCAAACACCCAAGCCATTTTTTGGAAAGTTGGAGGCCTAGCCGTTGTGCTGGGCCTTTTTTATTTTGGCGGAACTTGTCGGCGCGTTGACAGTCCCAGCGTCCAGGTCGCGCCTACGGACATGCCTGCTCCCAGCGCAAAAAAACCACACTCGCTCTATCTGGGGCGTTTTAGAAAAAAACCCGAGGCCGAGGCCTACGCAGGCCGCGTTCAAAAGTTGGTTCAAGAATGGCCCGTGGTGGTCAGCCGCAAACAAGATCGCCTGGGTATCTGGCACGAGGTGCACTTGGGCGCGGTGGCGGACAAGCGCGAGCTTGAGCCGTGGCGCGCCAAGCTAGAGCACTGGGGCATCACCGTCAAAGAGGTCCGGGATTACGCCAAGTATTCGAATAGTCTTTTAGGCGCGAAAAATAATGACTGGAAAGCGCCGATGCGCAGCGCAGTCAAGGCGGTCAAACCAGCTTTGGGCAAGCCGCTCGAGAGCCTGCTGGGGCTTTTTCCTGGCGCGGACGCGGCGGTGGTCGAGGCGCTTATCATGGCCGATTTTTCTGCGGCTACGTTGACCAGCGATCCTGTACTCTTTGATCTGACGCTCGAGGCGCAGATCCCCGACGAGCGTTTGCCGTTGGGGCTTAGCCTGGCCACCTTGCGTCAGGACACGGATCGCTTTGCGGTGGCTCACTTTTTAGATCCTTTGGCCGATCAACGGGCCTGGGTCTTGGCTGGATTTTTCAAGCACCTCACAAACGATTCGGCGCTTTGGGCTGAGCTGCGCCAAAAGATCGTGGCCCAAGGCGCCAAAGACGCCAAGCCGCTGACGCTCTTGGTCAATGGCACCGAGCTGCAGGGTGAGCGCTTCGAAAAAAAGACGGGTGACCAGTCCAAGATCTATATGTTGCTGCGCGAGCCCAAGGACCAAGGCCGCTTTTACGCCGCTTGCATCGACGCCGCCAAAGACCCTACGGGCGCCCTACAACGCTGGACCGAAACCGCCGGCGTGGGCGACGGCCTCTGGGCCCGTCCCGAGGTCAAAGAACAGTTGCAAGCGTTGCCCCGCAAGAACGCCCAAGGCGAGGCTCTCTTTCTATTTACGCTCTATCGCTTGACCCCCCACTACGCCCAAGCGCGCGGCGGGTCGCAATGGGCCGAGCGCATGGTCGGTCAATGGAACGCCACCGGTACCTACGCCACCCCCGATGGCATCGCCTCGTACAATTATTTTGACTTAGCGGACACTGACCAAGCCAAAGAGATATACGAAGGCATGTACTTAAACACCCACGCTGGCCCCATGGCCAAGCTCTTAGGCATGGAAATAAAGATCCGCGGCCAAATGGGCCGCTACATCCCCGACATGTCCGAAGGTGGCATCATCAACCGCGAAGTAAACGGCCGCATCGGCCGCTACATCGTCGCCCTGGATCACGCCAGCGCCTCTAAGCCGCTGGAGAGGGAAGAATTGGTGAAGAGGCTGGAGAAGCTGCAGTTGTAGGTTAAAAAAATATAATTTAAAAAAGCTGTGAAATGTAATCCAGTTCTCTGCGCCTGACCCTTCGGGGCCCAGGCTTCCCGAGTCAATAGTGCACTGGGCACCTCAGGGCAGGCTTTCGGTCGGATTTGGATCTTAGGATCTATTGAAATCTAGTGCGTGGAGAGTTTTGGTATCTGACTTGCCCCCTATTGATGGAAAGCCTGCCCTGAGGTGCCCAGCACATCGATGCTTAGGAAGCCTGGGCCCCGAAGGGTTAGGCGCACACGAGTTGCATTTAGAAAGCAGTTTCCGGTGAAAAGTGTTTTTAAATTCCACTAATCTGTGATTGGGAGTACGCATGAAAAAGATTTTAGCTTTTAGCCTTACTCTTTTAACCGGCTGCGCTGCGGCCCCCCTCTTCCAAGCTCTCATCGGCCAGCGCATCAGCGTGAGCGTGCCGGCTGAGCTGCCGTTCCCGGATGCGGTGACTTTGAGCTTGGGGGGTCAGGCGGGGGAAGCGGCTAAGCTGGGGGATGCGTTGTTGGGGGCGCTGGGGCAAGAGGGGTTGGAGTTGAAGTTGGGGAAGGCGCTTAAGAAATCGGCCAGCCCGTTGCGGCGCCTGGCGGCTCAGGGCTTTAAGGACGAATTGGTGAAGGCGCAGCTCTTTGGGTCGGTGGTGGAGTCGGGCGGGAACGTGGGGATGGCGGTGGCGGTGAGCCGCTGGGGTCTGGCGTATGACGCCAAGACCAAGAATTACCTGCCGGTCTTGGACCTAAAAGCCAGCTTGAGCGAGCCGCATATCGGGGTGGTCTGGAAGGCCTCGCGCAGCGCGGCGCAGCTGACGGCGCTGGCCAAGGAGCAAGTGGGCAAGATCGATATCACGGCGCTGATCGCCAAGCCGCAGGGCTATCAGGACATCATGGCCCTGGTGGCGCGGGATCTGAGCCGGCAATTGGTGGAGGACCTGAGGCAGAACCCGCCCCGGGTGCGCTAGAGGCGCTCGCCATCATGATCGGTCTTAAGGGAAAAGGAGCAAGGCTCTTAGTTGGTCTTGCTCTTTTTATGCCCGCCGCTACCCATCCCCATTCAAACCCGCTGGCGCGCGTTCGCAGCTGGATGATGCAGCTCCAGAACACCGAAAAACAGGCTGACATCGAGGCTCTGGCAAAGAGCGATTACGACATGCTGGTCGTTGAGCCGGGCGCGACGGTGAAGGGCAATGGGTCTTTTGATATGCGAGCGATGGTCGCGCGCCTAAAGCGCGACAGGCCGGACCGCATCGTCTTGGCATACCTCGACGCCTGTCAGGCAGAGTCTTATCGGGCTTATTGGAAGAAGAGCTGGAAGGCGCCGCGAGCGGGCCAGCGAGGGAAGCCTGGATTTTTGTTGGCGGCGGACCCGGATGGCTGGGAAGGTAATTATCAAGTGGCCTATTGGGATCCTCGCTGGCAGGCCTTGATCAAGGCTGAGGTGCGGCGCGTCATGCGGGCGGGCTTTGACGGCCTCTATTTGGATTGGATCCTGGCGTACGAAGAAGAAAGCGTGCTCGCCGAGGCTCAAAGGCAGGGCGTCTCGGCAGCGGCTGGCATGCTGGGCCTCATGCGGGCCATCCAAGAGCAGGCCCGCGCGATCAATCCCCGGGCGCTGATCATCCAGCAGAATGCGGTGGGCCTGATCCGAGACCAGCCCGGCAGCTTGGATCTCATCGATGGGGTGGCGTTCGAGGATACCTGGTTCCGGGGCGTTGCAGGCGCTGCTTGGGAGGACCCTGCGGGCGGAGATGTATCCAGCAAAGGAGAGCAAGCGCTTTGGGACGAAAAGATACAGGGGTACAAAGCTTACTTGCGGGCTGGCAAAGCGGTCTTCACCTTGGATTATTGCCTCAATCCCCACAATGCCAAAGCCGTGCAACGCGACGCGCAAGCCTTCGGATTCATCCCTTTGGTGTCACGCATCGCTTTGGACCGGATGGCGAGCCCTGTCCAGAAACAGGGCACACGGATGTTTGATCTTAAGTAAGAATCTCACCCAGCGCGGATAGCCGGACCTTGGCGTAACCCGCCTTCTTTTGGTCCTCGGGATGCTTGAACAATCAGCGCTTGCCCTTCTTTCCTTCGAAAGCCGAGAGGTCGATGGGCTTGGAAGCCCGGCCTTTTTTCAGGTTCGCCACGCTGGCGTCCATGGCCTTGAGCGCCCTTTTCGAGAGCTCAGTGGGCGCGACCAGCTGGCGGGGCT
>JANLXT010000128.1:0-5337 GCA_031365225.1 candidate division FCPU426 bacterium | reverse complement strand
ATGACCCGCTCGAGCAGGATGTGGCCGTCCGCGAACTCTTAGACGTGGTAGAAGTTGTAGTTGGCTCCGCGGATCGTCAGCCGCCGTTTCAGGTCTATCCGCGCATCATATTCGATGACCGGGCCCGTGGTCGCTCCTTCTCCTATGTGGGATATCCCACATAGGGATTAGAGCAGTTCGCAGCAGGTCGTCAAGCGGGGGCCCGCATCTTTTTTTCTACGCTTCGCGCGATCCACACAAATGGCAATCCTATCAAGAAGTACATGCCGGCCGTGAGCAGCCCTAAGCCCAGCCAGTCGTAGTAGGTGCTGGCCAACTGCCCGTAGATTTTTGTCAGCTCGACCATTGTGATCACGCTCACCAGGCTCGAATCCTTCAAGATGCTTATAAAATCATTGGTCATTGGTGGCAGGATCACGCGGATCGCCTGGGGCAGGACCACATGACGCAGCGCTTGCCAGCGTGATAGGCCTAAGGCCAGCGCGGCTTCGGTCTGGCCTGCCGGCACGGCCAGCAGACCCGCGCGGTAGTTCTCGGCTTCGTACGCCGAATAATTAAGACCTAAGCCGATCACTGCGGCCAGCCAGGGCGGTAGCAAGAGCCCCATATGCGGAAGGCCATAAAAGAGGATAAAGAGCTGGATGAGCAGCGGAGTGCCACGCAGTAGCTCGACCCACGCCAGCGCTAACCAACGCAGCGGCCAAGGACCATAGACCCGTGCTAGCGCGACCGCCAGCCCCACGACGACAGCGACTAGCATGCTCGCCACGCTTAGCAACAGCGTCACCCACGCGCCACGCGCCAAGAGAGGCGTAAAGTCGACCAAGTATCGCCGGGCCTCGGCTTGCCACGTTCGCTTGACCTCCCGCTGCTTTAGATAATTTGCGTGCGCCTTGGGCTGGGCGTCGCTCCCTTCACCAGCGGGCATCTGCTGGTTCCAGATGCCCCAGCGCTGCCAGAGCCGCCGCAGCTCGCCCGAGCGCTCTAGTTGTTCGATGGCTTCATCTAGCTCGGGTTTTAGCGCCGCCGCGTCTTTGGCGATGACCATGCCGTACTGCAGGCGACCCACGGGGCCCCCCACAAATTTCACCTCAGGCAAGGGACCGCCCACGTAAAGGGCGATGGGCTGATCCAGCAGCACCGCGTCTAAGCGACCATTGCCTAGATCGCGATACATGGGATCAATGGCTTCGTAGAGCACCGGTTTGTAGCCCATGGCCTCGAGCATGGCCTGGGTCTGGGCGCCCTTGTAGGTGCCTATTTTTTTACCATGTAGATCGTCGATGCTCGTGATGCTTGTCTCGTCACGGCGCACGGCCAACTGCGCGTAGGTGCTCAGGTAGGGCCGGGTGAAGATTACCTTGCGGCTACGTTCAGGCGTGATCTCGATCGCGTTGCAGGCCAATTGATAGTCGCCACGGTCCAAGCCGGGAATGAGGCCGTCCCAAGAATTTTGTACAAAGCTGGGCTCATAACCGAGCTTGGCGGCCAGCAAGGCCATCAACTCAACTTCGGCGCCCACCAACTTGGTCGGGTCGTCTGGGTCCTGATAGATAAATGGCGCGCCGCCCTCAGAATCACCAGCCCAAAAAAGCCGTTCAGGCGTGGCCGAAAGGCTTGAGGCGACGCAAAGCGCTAACAGCAGCCGCTTCATCGTTGGCCCCGCGTAAAAGTTCGCGTGCGCGGGTCGCGAGGTTTGCCAAAGATTCGCGCGGGGCTACCCTGCTCGATGACCTGGCCCTCTTCTAAAAACACCACATGGTCGGCGTAACGGCGCGCAAACTCCAATTCGTGCGTGACCAGGACCTGGGTCATGCCTTCGCGCTTAAGGCGAAGCATGACTTCGAGCACCTCTTGGGCCAGATGAGGGTCCAGCGCCGAGGTTGGCTCATCCAACAAGAGCACTTCGGGGCTCAAGAGCAGGGCCCGGGCGATGGCCGCCCTTTGTTGCTGACCGCCGGACAATTGGTGGGGATAGTGCCCGCCGTGGGCGTGTAGGCCCAATTTCTTGAGCAGGGCGGTGGCTGCGCGTGTGGTGTCGGCCGTGGCGCGCGCTTGGCCTACCCGCGGCGCCAGCGTTAGATTTTCAAAGACGTTCAGATGGCCAAAAAGGTGAAACTGTTGAAAGACCATGCCAACTTTAAGGCGCACACTGTGCTCCAGATCTTTGTCAAAGGCATGCTCCGGAAAACGCCGCGTCACACCCGCCGCCGTGATCTGTCCTTGCTCGGGCGTCTCGAGCCCATTCAAGCAACGCAAGAGCGTGCTCTTGCCGCTGCCACTGCGGCCAATGAGCACGCTTAAAGCGCCAGGGCGCAGATCCAAGTCGATGGCCCGTAAGACAGGCACGCGGCCGAAGGATTTGCTGAGCGAGCATATTTGAATCGCGTGAACGGCTCGGGACATGGCCCTAGTGTAAGATGTTTGCCTATTTTTTCTATTTTAATTGCTTTAAATCCGATGTTTTTAGCCCTGAGCTAGGCCCGCCAAGGGCCTTCAAAGCATTGGGAGGCACGGCTAAATCTAGGTATAGTAAAGGGGTCCGAAAGTTTACCTTCAGGAGCAAAAAGAGTTTTGAGCCTCAGAACCCTGCGTTGGATCATCGCATTATGTTGCCTAAGCCTGAGCGTCCTGGCTTGGGCCTTTCCGTTTTGGTTAGAATCGCCCACGGGGCGCAGCAATCCTTGGGATAGGCAAAACCCTAACAACTATTGGCTACTGACCCCCGTGCTCACCGCGACGCCTTTGCCCACGGGCACGCCAACGGTGACGCAGACCTCAACGCCCACGCCGACCAATTCTCCCAGCCCGACTCCCACACCGTTGCCCACCATTGTCGTGCGCGTCCTAGACAAAAAAGGCGCCGCCGTGGTGAACGCGGTCGTCATGCTTGGCACCGACACTGCCGGGGCGCTCAACACCGACGCCTTGGGCGAGGTGGTCTTTGTCAACGCGGTCCCGCCGGTGGACGTGCATGTCTTTTCGCCTAACAGCGCAGGGTTGCCCCTTTATCTGCCCTACATCGCGTCAGTCTACAATCAAACCGCCACGTTGCTGATCTTGGATGTCTTCCGTTCGGCGCCCCTTGTCACGACCGCGGTGGTCTATGATGTGTCGGGTACGGCGGCCAACAACGACTACCGTATTTATGGTAACGACCTCGCCAGCTCAGTTTCGGCGCCCTGTCTATCTTTGCCGTGCTTTCCTATCAACCGCGCGGCGAATTTAGAGCTTGATTCACTGGTGCATGTGGCCGTGCACGAATTTACAGGCACATCTTTGACCGCGGCTTATTTTGATCAAGGCCTCGCCAGCAATCCTCTGGGCATCACCTTCACGGGTTCGACGGGGCTTGGTTTTTTACCCATGACCCAGACGCTAAACTGGGACATACCCAGTGGCGCCAACCAGGTCTCATACGCGACCTATGCGGGTACTTCCACTAGCGATCAGTGGTACTTGGGCGCGACGGGCACTAATTACCCAACGTACGCGGCGCTCCCGATCAATAGCGCGGCGCCATCCAGCGCGACTCAGTTCACGTTTGGATCCAACCTTTATAATTGGGGCGGCACATCCCTAAATCTTAATGGCGCGGTTATTCAGCAAGCCAGCAATGTCGGCAATGTCACGTTCAACTACAACGGCACGGTGATATTTGACGCGGTACCCAGCTCGGGGTCGCGCGTGTTGCAGGCCCACGTGGTCAGTGGCAGCGGTGGCAATGTTTGGTCCGTTGCCATCGCCAGCGGGGTGGTTAACTACTGGAATATCTACATGCCTTGTACTGCTTGCTCGACCCTCAATGTCACTCTGCCCAGTTCTTATCCCGCGGGTGTGCCGATAAATTATTTGCCTAGCCCTGTCACCATGACCCCCTTTGTCGCTCTCTACGACGTTAGCGGTTTTGATCCCACCCAGCCCACCTATTTTTGGCGCGTTACTTCGCAAAACTATCGCGTACAAGTACTTTACTCTGGCACCTGGTAGCCTGACTCGTTGACAGCCTTCGGGGGCTGTGGTCCAATCTTGTATTGAAATCAATTTTCAACTACGGAGCTAGGCATGCACATCGCAGAAGGTATTCTTACGGGTCCGTCGATGGCCGCGACGTTGTTGGTCGGGGCGGCCGCGGTGGCCTGGGGTTCGACGCGCGTGAACGCGTTGATCCAAGGGAGAATCCCCCGTTGAAACCAGTGGCAATCCAGAGATACATTGAACAGGTAATCAAAACAGAGGGCACCATGGAAGATTTGGAATCAAAAATTGATCAATTGGAGCGGTAATTTCCGGCGCTATCTGGAGTCGCCGTTAAATCGGCCTATGAAAAGGCCATCGACTCAGGGCAGGCGGTGCTGGAAGGCGTCAATGAAAAAATCCGGGAAGTCTCAGCAAGTGGAAGCAGGAAGATCAAAGACACTGAACCAGACTTCGAAGTTGAAATAGGAGAAAAAATATAATTTTCATGACTTCAGACATTCCCCATCTGCGCATGTTCGCCGGACCCTAGACTCCAGAAAAAGCGCCCTTAAAAAGATGCTCCCACCAGAGCTCCTCGGCATCTATATCACCCCGACGATTTCGAACTATTCATCAAGACTCATTCCAAATTCAAGCCCGACGCTTATGCGGTCGGTCAAAGCGCGGATGAAATACTTACCTTTATCCAAAATCTCTCTTTATTGTCCGAAACGCGCCTAACTGCGATGTTAGGCGAGAGAGACCAAGCCGCTAGCAGCAAAGACCTGGTTGCGACCAAGAGACTTGACGTGGTAAAGAGCCTTATCCGCGGCTTTTTGCAGGCTCTCGGATGTAGAAGCGTCCTGCGGGTACATGGCCACGCCTGCCGAGAGGGTGATCTTGCCGTTTAGACCTGGGAACTGATCTAGAGTGAACTGGCCTGCCTTCTGCCTGAGCTCTTCTGCCAGCGCCAGAGTATCGCGTTCCGAGATATCCGGCAGGATCAATAAAAACTCATCCCCTCCCTGCCTGCACGATATGTCTTCAGCGCGCAGGGTGCTCTTAGCTAAATTGGCTATCCCTTGCAGCAGGGAATCTCCGGCGGAGTGTCCCAGGGTATCGTTCACCATTTTGAAATGATCCAAGTCGAAGGCGATGACACCGACACTTTTTCCTGTTCGTTGAGCCCGCTGGATCTCATGGTCGAGGGATTCTTTCATGAAGCGGCGATTGAAGAGGCCCGTGACTGAGTCGCGGATAGCCTCATCGCGGAGGGACTCTTTGAATTTAAGATTCGAAAATCCCATTGCGACCTGATACGACAGTGCAATGGCCACGAGTTGCGTTGACTCATCCATCCGCAGGCCCGCCGCACCA
>JANLXT010000123.1:0-4038 GCA_031365225.1 candidate division FCPU426 bacterium | reverse complement strand
GATCAGGCCAGTTTGCGCCTAGAACAAGTCTTTGCGTTCGAGCCTTGCGAACCAATAGAATTGGGCCTGTGCGTGCCCAAAGGGGATGCGCTGGATGAGGCCTTGGATGGGGCCTGCCAAATGGGCGTTGCAACGATTACTCTTTTGAGCAGTGAGCGCTGTCAGGCGAATTTTGAAGGCGGGAGCCTTAAGCCAGAGAGGCTTGTTCGGCGCTTGCGAGAATCTTGCCGCCAATGCTTGCGTTCGGCGCCACCTCAGGTCACGGTGCAGCTGGATTTTATGGCGTACGCCACCAAGCCTTTCGCGGGGTTAAGTATCGTGGGTAGCGCGCAAAGCGCCCCCGCGCTAAGATCGTTGCTTGGGATCGAAGGCGCGGGCACACCCACGCGCTTGTTGATCGGGCCGGAGGGGGGATTTAGCCCTCGCGAGATGAGTGTTTTAACGAATGCGGGTTGGCTCGCCTTCAATCTTGGCCCCTGGATTTTGCGCACCCCCCAAGCGACTCAAGCGGTGTTGGGTGCTATACTGGCTTTGCGTGGCATGACGCTGGAGGAACAATGATCGCAAAATTAAAAAATGGAAAAACCCAGACCATCGCGATCCTCGGCTGGCCGCTTGATTACACGCTTTCACCTACCTTTCAAAATGCGGGTCTGATCGCTCGTGATCTAAACGCGACCTATGTCGCTTTGCCGGTCAAAGATACCCCTGCATTTTTAAGCCTGGCGCAAGCATTGATGGGGAGCCCCAATTTTGTGGGCGCAAACATCACCAATCCGCACAAAAGTGCCGCGCTTTCACTCGCGACCCCAACGCCGCAGGCCAAAAAAATAGGCGCGGCAAATCTTCTCTATCGACAAGGGCGGGTTTGGCGCGCGCACAATACCGATGGCGACGGATTTTTGTTGGCGCTAAAAAGGGAACACGGACTTAGCCCGCGTGGCCATAAAGTCACGGTCTTGGGCGCTGGTGGAGCGGCAGCAGCACTCGTGTGGGCATTGACGAGCACCGGTGCGCACGTCCGGATTTTGGCACGGCGTTTGGCGCAGGCCGATTCACTCGCTCGGAGCTTTAGCAGCATTGGAAAAGTCGGGGCGGGAGAAATTGAGTTTAGTCGTTTAAATAAAGAGTTTTCTACTCAAGACTGGGTGATTAATACCGTGCCAGACTCTAAATTTTCGCGACAGGCTGGAGGTGCCTTGGGACCCGTGCCTGAAGGTGCAAAGCGTCTGGCGATTGATATCAGTTATGTCCCTGTGCTGACGCCTTTTTTGGCCGCGGGAGCGAGCGAGGGCTGGACCATTATGAATGGCTTGCCCATGCTCTTAGCCCAAGGAGAGCTCAGCTTTGGAGCTTGGTTTAAAGGGAAGGTCCCTTCTAGAGAAATGGCTGCAGCTTTATTGTCCCAAGGATAGTAATTTTGTCAGATTATTAGGCTCCGACTTGACAGAAAACAAGTTTCATAATATAAGACATAGTTAGTGAATTTCAGAAAAGCGCTTACTTTTTATAGGGGCTTCATGGTTTCCATCGATGCATTATTAAGAGAGTTGTTTGAAAAAGGCGGGTCTGACCTGCATTTGACGGTCGGTGCGCCACCCGCATTGCGCTTACATGGCGAAATGGAAATGATGGATTACGAGAAATTGCGCCCCGAAACATGCCAAGCGCTGGTCTATAGCGTTTTGACCGATGAGCAAAAAGAGAAATTTGAGAAAGAAAATGAGCTTGATCTTTCTTTTGGTGTCGAAGGAATTGGCCGCGTTCGAATGAACGTGTTTAAGCAGCGTGGGGCGGTCGCCTCGGTCTTACGTCAGATCCCCACCAAGATTCGTTCTTTTGAAGAGCTCGAGTTGCCAGCGGTGGTGAATGAGATCGTTAAAGTCCCCAAGGGCTTGGTCCTCGTTTGTGGACCTACAGGATCGGGCAAGTCGACCACACTGGCATCCATGGTCAATTGGATCAACGAGAACAATCAAGCTCACATCATGACGATTGAAGATCCCATAGAATTTATTCATAACCACAAAAAAAGCATTGTCAATCAACGTGAGATCGGTGCCGACTGCCGTAGTTTTTCTACCGCACTCAAATATGTCTTGCGCCAAGACCCAGATGTGATCTTGGTCGGAGAGATGCGCGATATGGAGACCATCAGCGCTGCCTTGACCATTGCCGAGACGGGACATCTAGTCTTTGCCACCTTGCACACCCCCGACGCAGTGCAAGCGATCAATCGCATCATCGATGTGTTTTCGCCGGAGCAGCAGCAGCAAGTGCGCACTCAGCTCAGCTTTGTCGTGCAGGCGGTCATGTGTCAGCAGCTGGTGCCCAAGATTGAGGGTGGCGGCAGAAACATCTGTATCGAGGTCATGATCGCGACACCTGCGGTTCGCAACTTGATCCGCGAAGAAAAAGTCCACCAGATCTATTCATCTTTGCAGACAGGCACGGACGTTGGCATGCAGACTATGAATATGGCGCTCGCGAACTTGTATCGTAAAGGGAAGGCTAGTTATAAAGAAGTCATGGATCGCACAACCGATATTCGCGATCTAGAGCGCTTGGTTAAAGGCGGCTGAAAAGGGCCGTTTCTAGGAGCTAATCAGCATGGCAGCATCTAAAGCCGCCCCCGCAAAGGCGGCAAAAAAAGACGCGAACGCCCCCGGTTTTTTTGCTCGCCTCACCGCCCCCAAGGTCGAAGTGGGCGATGTGGCTATTTTTTCGCGTCAATTTTCAACCATGATCAACGCGGGCTTGCCTGTTTTGCAATGTCTATCCATCATCGGGGAGCAGGCGGTCAATCCTACGTTTAAATATGTTTTGCTTGCCATCAAGGACGAGATCAGCTCGGGTGGCAATCTTTCAGACGCGATGGCAAAGCACCCAAAAGTTTTTGATGAGCTTTATGTCAACATGGTTCGCTCGGGAGAGCTAGGTGGTGTCTTGGATACCATCCTTGAGCGCTTGTCAATTTATATGGAAAAAGCCGAGGCGCTCAAGCGCAAGGTGAAAGCCGCGATGATGTATCCTTCGATCGTGGTGCTGGTCGCGATTATCGTCATCGCGTTTTTGCTCATCAATGTGATCCCCACTTTTGAATCGGTGTTCGCCAGCTTTGGTAAAGAGCTGCCGCCCTTGACAGCGGGGGTCGTGGTCTTGTCCCGCATACTTCAGCATCAGTGGTACTTCATCGTCGGCGCGATTTTTGCGCTTGTGTCCGCGATCAAGAGTTTTGGTAAAACCGAAAAAGGCGCTGTCATCATCGACCGGATCATCCTTAATCTGCCGGTCTTTGGCGATCTAGCGAAAAAATCCTCAGTTGCGAAATTCGCGCGCACCCTTGGGACCTTGCTCAAGTCGGGCGTCCCTATCTTAGAAGCTCTCGAAACTGTCGCTAAGACTTCTGGCAACAAGGTGGTTGAAAATATTATTAACGGAGCTCGGGCCAGTATTCGTGAAGGCCAGGGTATGACCGAGCCACTTAAAAAAGACGGTATTTTTCCACCTATGGTCATTCAAATGGTCAGCGTCGGTGAAGAAACCGGCAAAATTGACGAAATGCTTATGCGGGCAGCCGATTTTTATGAAGAAGAGGTGGATACAGCGGTAGAAGGCCTTAGTTCTATGCTAGAACCGCTGATCATCGTTTTTCTTGGCGTATCGATTGGTACTATTGTTGTGGCTATGTTCATGCCTATGTTTGACCTTGGAAACGTGGTCAGTGAGTAGGCTAAAAAAAGATATCCAACAAAGTATTAACAGGTTATTGACAGCCTTGAAGAATATTGCTAATTTATTAAAGAATCTAAATCCGTCTTCCGGCCTAAGAGGCTGGGCTATTCGAGGCTGAAATGGCGCCTAGTATGGCCCTACTTTTTGGCCTGTGCGTGGGTAGCTTTGCCAATGTCTTCATGGCGCGCTATCCCGAGGGACAGTCGCTGTGGTGGCCCTCGTCGCGTTGCCCGCTTTGTCATGCGCCTATACGGTGGCGCCACAATCTGCCGGTCTTGGGCTGGTTCTTGTTGCGTGGGCGTT
>JANLXT010000061.1:0-13764 GCA_031365225.1 candidate division FCPU426 bacterium | reverse complement strand
CGTCCATGCCCGTCGCGGCGCTCTTGGCGGGGCGATAGACCACGACCGTGGCGCGGCTCACTTTAAAATATTTTTCGGCGGCTTTGCGCACGTCCTCGGCGCTGACGAGGGCGAAGCGGCGGTTCATCGTGTCCCCGAGGGTGTAATCCCCACCCAACGATTCGTAATAGCCCAGCTTGCCCGCCATGCCTTCCATGCTCATGCGCTCGCCGGCCTCGTCATGCTCAAGACGCAGGCGTTGGCGATCGATCTCGGCTTGGGTCACGCCATCGCGCTTGATGCGCTCGACCTCGGCCCAGATGGCGGGCAGGGCGGCCTTGACCTGGGCGGGCTCAAGCTCGGCCCACAGGTACATAAGGCCAGGGCTGGCGCCATTGAACTGGCCCGAGGACACGCTATGCACCAACTTTTTCTTTTCGCGCACGCTTTGATTAAGCCGTGACGAGAGCCCTTGGCCCAAGATGCTCAAGAACATGTCCACGGCCGGCGCGTCCTCGTCCAACTCGGCGGGACCGGGCAGGCCGATGACCGCCAAGGTGGTCTCGATATCGCCGGTAAACTCGTCACTCTGCAACGCCACGCGCGCGGCGTCGGTGGCAAAAATCTTTGGTTTTGCCGCGGGTTCGGTCCAATCACCAAACGCCTTCTCAAGCTTCGCCATCGCCTCGTCCGCGTCCACATCGCCCACGACCACCAAGACCAAATTGGCGGGCCGGTACCAACGCCGCCAATAGCTAAGCAAGTCAGCCTGGCTCATCTTCTTTAGAATATCTTTGAACCCGATGATGGGATATTTATAGGGATGCTTATCAAAGACCAGATTGGTCAGGCGGTTCCACGCCTCAAAGCTAGGATTGTCCTGGGCCCGATGCAGTTCTTCGAGCACGACCAGCCGTTCTCTATCCAGCTCCGCCGCGTCAAAGGTGGAATTTCGCAGCGCGTCGGCCATGGTCTCGATGGCGATATCAAGTTTGTCGGCTGGCATGACATCAATAAAGTCGGTGCTCTCGTAGCGCGTGTGCGCGTTGTTGTAGCCACCATTGCTCTTGATCAGATGATCCAGCTCGCCGACCTTTAAGCTGGGCGTGCCCTTAAACAACATATGCTCGATAAAATGCGTGATCCCCCGCTCTTTGGGGTCCTCATGCACGCTGCCCACCTTGACCCAAGCGTTCACCGCCACCACTGGCGCCGAACCGACCGGCTTGACCAACAGGGTCAGCCCGTTGGCCAAGACTTTTTTACGCACCCCCTCCGCAAGCGCCCCTCCCGTGTCAGAAACTGACCCTGGGCTGAGCGACGGCGCCGCTGACGCCGCCGCTACGGCCGGAGTCGAAGCCGAAGCCGAAGCCGCCATCATCAAGCCGCCCAACATCAATGCGCGTGGATTCACAGGGGTCTCTCCTTGGGTTTTGTTGAAATCACTGAGTTTTGACATGGGGCCTAGTGTTTTGGGGTGGCGTGAAAGGGGCATCAGCGAATCCGCTTGGGTTTCAACTTTTTGACCGCGCCGATGAAAGCCAAAACCTGGTTAGGGCTCACGATGGCGATGCCGGCGTGTTTCTCAAGCGTCAAGAGGTCCTTGTCACCCGTGACTAAGGCGTGGCAATCCGCCGCGATGGCCGTGGCCAGGACCATATCGTCATCTTGGTCGCGGCAAATGGGCTTCGCGAGGAGCTTGGGGGCGACCAAGATGATGTGCGCGCGCAGGTTCCAGACGGCAAAGTCCGCTTGTTCTTTGGGCCATTTGAACTTGGACCTGGCCTTGTCATGAAACTCATCAAGTATGAACTCGGATAGCAGGACTTGATGCTCTTGAACGCAATGGTCCAATATCTGCTTGCTCAGGCCAACCGACACATGGGCCGACAGCAGTACATTGGTGTCGAAAACAAACCTCAAGAGACGATCTTAAAGACATCTTCGTCAGAATAAACGCCCATCGCCTGGGCTTTGGGCACCGCCCATTCCCGGACCGTGTCTAAATTTTTGATGAACAAGCTGCGCTTGATCGACTCGCGGACGACATCGCTCTTGCTGACGCCTTCGGCCTTGGCGATACGCGTGATCTCTTTCATCAACGCCGGCGGTAAACTGATTGTCATGGTGTTGCGCATGGCTTCCTCCTGTAAGTAATTATATTACAGGAGGGGGAGCTGTCAAGGCGCTCAAACCGACGTGACCCCCAAAACTGAGTAGGACCATGTAAATGGCGTGACTTTAGGCCTTGGCCGCTTTTAGGCCCTCGCGCCAATGCTGGGCCATGGCTTGACCGACTTTACCCATCGCGTGATCGGCAATGACTTCGGCCAAGGTCTCTTGAACCGCCTCGGCGGCCTGCGCCATCGCCGCCAAGGCTTGAGCGCTTGAGAGCAGACAGTGAGTGACCGCAAAGTCCAAGAGCCAGTCCTTGGGCCACCAACGCTTGCTGCCCCGCAGCGAAAGGGCTGGAACGTCTCGGGGCAGGTAGGCGGCGGTGCAGACCAGGTCATAAGCGGGGGCTAGGTGCCGATTGCCTTGGGGGGTGTCGTAGAGCAGGGCGAAATTCTTGAGATGCGCGTCACCGTTGCGGATGATCCAATTGAGGCAGCTCAGCTTGAAAAAATCACCTAGGGCGGCCCCAAGCTCTTGGGGCGCGATGAACGCCTGCAAGGTCTTGGCGCAGCGCTCCAGCGATGAGTCGTATTTTTTTCGGCTAGGCAGGCCTTGCAAAACAGCCAGATCTTCAAAGCCTAGGTATTCCCCCTTGGGCCCACGGTCAAAGCGCTCGATCAAGATGAGCTCGCGGCTCTTAGTCAGATGCGAACCTGGCACTTGAAGCCCCGCCCGCCGCGCGGCGTTCAAGCAATGCTGTTCATTGGCGGCGAGCTGCGGATAGTCCGAGCCCCATGCCTTGGCGATAAAAAATGGCGTCTTGGCGGCGGCTTTGTCTTTGACCTCTAGCAAGACTTTTGGTTGAGCCCCCGAGACGCCCGAGTGGAACAGATGGCGCTGCAAGAGGCCGTGAAACGCGTCGCGCCTGCCTTCCTCGAGCAGCGCCGACAGGTCTTCTTTGGCGTCTGGGCTCGAGGGCAGCTCCCTGCCCGGCAGGCTGTATGCCAAGCGTCCCATCTGGTGACGACCAAGCACCGACAACAGCGTCAGGTCATCTGACCCGAACAGCTTTGCCAGCGACAAGCTGAGCGCGTCGCGCAACTGCCCCTCTGGCAAATTCATCTGAAAGATGGGATGCAGCTCGGGGCTCTGGTACGAAGCCACCCGAGGCGGCATGGTCAACGACACAGCCCGCTCAACCGGGCAGTCGGGCGCGTAGGCAAAAGAAAAATCCCTGCCTTCCTGCCCCAGCCGTCCCACCAGGCTGTCTTGGCAAAAGACTTGGAGCGCCTCAGCCACGGCGGTTCTCCTCGAGCAAGTCATCAAGGGTCGGCATGGCCGCCTGCGGCAGCAGGCGCAGCTCTAGCCCTAAGCGCGCCGCGATCCGCTGTATCTTGCGATACCCCAAATCACTCGCCGCGCCCCGCTCTAAAAGGCTCAAACTAGCCCGGCTGATCCCAGCCGCCTGCGCCAATTGCAACTGGCTAAGCCCCTGGGCCTTGCGGGTCTTTGCGATGATCTCGTGTAGTTGATTCATTTGAGTAATATATTAGTAAACTATACTTAATATGTCAATACTGAGTAATATATTAGTCACAAAGTTAATTTTGGCGTCCCTACTCTTCAAGTGTTGCACTTCACTATTGAACTCGAGATTTAACGTAAATGGGTGTAATTGGTTAATTTATTAGGTGTTGGGTCAAGCTGGTTCTATCGCCCATGCCAGCGCTGTCGCTGCGTATCGTGGAGCATACCCGCGAAGCAGGCCGCGTCACCATGGCCGAAGCCGTGCGCCTGACCGGGTCCAACCGAAACACGCTCAAACCCCATTTCAGGGCGCTGGTGAAGCAAGGGCACTTGAAAGCTCACGGCAGCGGTCGCGGGGCCTGGTATGGTTTGAGCTGAGGCCTCGGCGATAGGGGCAAACGAAAACGAACACCATTCAGCCCCTTAAACCCCCGCTTGATCCGCCGCCGCCCCTCTTTCAACCCCACTCACTCGGTTTTACTCAGCTTATCGGCCCACAATACAGGCCCCTGCTTGGTCGCCAGTTTCCATGCGGCATTCAACGTCACGTTCCCTGCCCGCAATCTTTGAGCGAGCATACGACGTACTAAGACCCCCGGGCTGACGCTTTCAGCTTTGGCGACCCAGGCAAGTTCCTGCATCAGAACTGGGGGGGAAGGTCACTTTGATTTTTTCCGGGGCATCGGCTCACCATCTTTTTGGACAATTAATCAACGTGGTAATAACTTCGCCCAACTTAGCCTAAGAATATATCCCGGTGAAATTGCAAATAGCGTGCCTGCTCTTCTTTAAAGGCGCCAACATTAATTTTTTTATCAACGATCAAACCGACTCGCTCATAAGTTTCGGGCAGTATTCGTTCAGATAGCACGACATCGCCGTTATTTTCAAACGTCAAGTACCGACGATCAAAAAGTCTATCCATCGTTGGTGTTAGCAACAACCCATTATTCCCGTCCAACCGCTCAAAATTTGTCTCGCACGAACGCCAAGGCTTAATGTGACTCGCTACTAAAAGACGATGGTCATCCACATGAGTCAAGCGGCAAGCTTTCTCTATTTGAATTAAATTGTCCCTGAACTGACCTTGGCCGCGTCTTGCTTGTATTACAGATTCTTTAGTAGTCGTATCAATTTCTGTATTTTGAACAATTGCATTCTCGACATAGCCATCAATGACGTTTTCGGCTACAAAAAATTCCGGTTCGAGTGAAATGCTTTGATACTCCATTTCTGAATGGGAAATCTTTACTAACCCTAAAACAAAATCCGCAGCTCGTTTACTTACCTTAAAAAGGTAGCTCTGTTTGACGGACCTGTTGACGTCAAAGGGGATCTCAAATTCATCAAAAATGTCACGAGCTACTCGGCCTATAACATCACGGTCAATCGGATCGATTCGTGTCCATTTAACATAAACACACCAGCCATCATTGGACCAACTTAGTCCTGACTTGCCAAACTCCTCAGGCTTCGGTGCCGATAGCGCCCGCATAGTTGCAAAGCCATAATGCCCAACGCTCTTGTCCGAATATGCCAGGATCAAGTCGCCTGGTTCGATTTCTTTCATATTTTCATAACTTGATTGCTTTGCGCCATTGCGAGCAAATTTAGGCGACCACAAATAACCGCCTCCAATTTCATGGGCAGACGTTTGATTTTGATTTACCCACCAATAGTTCAAGTTAGATCGCTCACTTAGAAATGCCAAACTTCATCGTAACCTAAGACCCCCAAGCGCCGTCCTCTTTCCACAACCTCCTCACTTCCCCATTTCCCTCGTTCTTTGAATAAAGAAATAAGTTCTGTAATTGCTGGAATATTTTTTATCTGACCGGAAAGGGCACCTTCAAGTTTCACAACCTTTGCAGCGGGCATGTCATTGTTCAGGGTCGAATTGGTGATAAAACTTAGGCACAGCAAATTGCCTATTAGGTCAATACTCCCTACCATATCTTGCGGGATGCCACCTTGGGGCTTCTGAGGAAAAAAATGTTCCGTGTTGAAATTTCGTCTTGAAATCGCTGGATCTGCGTTGAAAATACGCACCCAACTTCCGGCGCGTTGCTTATGGTTATATAACCTATCAAAAGTATAAGCAATAACGCCAATTGGATCTTCGGCATAACTAATTTTTGAAAACCGTGACAAAAATTCATCTCGATCCGCTCTTTTTTCAAGTAGCGCCTTTTTCAATTCTCCTAGCGTCGCCTCGAAGTCCTCTGACTTTCGAAATTTTTCACAAAAATCAGCATATATCTTTTCAATATCATTCCCAACTCTTTCACAAACGGCATTGTTGATGAAATGGTATTTTTCTAGCATTTCGAAAAATGAAACCAAGTGTTTAGATTTATTAGCCTTATCCCCATTGCCACCCCCAACAAAACACATTATGGCTGCGTAGGCTAA
This sequence comes from candidate division FCPU426 bacterium, assembly GCA_031365225.1. Classification (GTDB taxonomy): domain Bacteria; phylum Oederibacteriota; class JAJYGY01; order JAJYGY01; family DAIDJD01; genus JANLXT01. Next base: position 7,731 of record JANLXT010000061.1, on the reverse strand, counting down.
TGGACAAAATTGGGCAATATTAAATTCTTTCAATGCTTGTAGCGAAAAGTTAATAGTCATAAGTTTGTCTTCGTCGCTACCGGCTGAAACGCACCCGGCCGAAGTTAGAAATTCTCTTGTTTGGTGAATATCAGCCTTTTTAACAATTCTAAAAAATTCAGAAGCTGTTTTGTAAGCTTTTCTGCGTCCATTGATTGCTCTGTCGCGTATTCTTTAAGTTTCTTATAAAGAGCAGGTTTGAGAATGTACCCTCTCTTCGAGACATAAAAGTACTTAAGCATTCGCAGGAGCGTGCCGCTTGAATTTTCGACAATCTGCTCCCAAGCTTCTTCAAGACCTTCAACTTTGTTAGCGAAAAGATACGTCTTCAATAGCTCCGATATTTCCAAATCAAGGCCACGTGCATTCGTTCTCTCAAAAACACTTAAGGCTTCCATTTCACTTTGAACTTCGACACGAAACACGTAGCTATCGTAAAGTGCTTTTAGGAATTCGCCCAATTGAACTTCATTAAAATCTTCAATTGCATCGTGAAAGTTATTGTAAATGGGTTTTATTTTTGAAACTGCTTTTTTGACGCTTTTGCTATTAATTTTTTCAGGGAATCTGGCACCATCCCATTCATTGTTGCACATGAAATCAATCACTGTTCGAATTGAGTCGGAAGCAATTAATCGCGAACCGGAAACTTTCGCCGTAGTTTCCTCGACAAAAGCGATCTTGTCGTTAATTTTAGTAGCAAGGTCGGGGTTAACTTTTTTGGCCTGAGTCCGGCAAGCAAGCAACAATATTAACAACGTTGTAATTCTTTGTTGTCCGTCCACAATATTGATTATTTCGTCTTTGGGAGCTTGAAAAATTAGTGTTCCTAAAAATAAATTTTCGTTGCTGTTTCGAATATAATTTCGAATATCGTCAATAAGTTCTTTGGCCTCTTCTAGGCCCCATTTGTAATCTCGTTGATATCGGGGGACAGCGTACTTTGAAGTTGCGTTAAAGATATCGCCAATCCGAACTGCACTGGGCGTAAGCATCATAAATCCCCCAAGGTTGATCGCTCAATTTGAAGGAGCGCCTGGGAAATTATCCTTTTGTTTTACCTATTGATCTAGATCTAATGTCTGCTTTTTTACTATCCAAGGTAAATTCTTTCTTTTTCGGTGCTTTCGACATCATGCATGCATTTTGGAGAAGTTCTGTTTTCCACATTTTTTGGAAGAGATGCGAATCTAAGTCGTGAATCGTTTTGTCGTCAGCACCTGCAAAATCAAAGCTGTCTTCATCCCAGTTGCCCAAATATGTGTTGGTGTAAAAATCGTAAATCTCGACGTTTTGAACGATAGGGCGCTTAAGTGACGTGGTCTGTCTTAGGACGGGCCATTCGAATTTGGGTGGTAAGATTCTGACAAGCGCATCCAAGTTCTGGATTTCTTCGACTCTAAATTCTTTCCGCAGATAGATCATGTCGCGCCTCCGCATAAAAGGTGTCTGCGACTAACCTAGCGATCTTTTACTGCGATCGTCTACGATCTAGTTTTCTCCCCCAACCACCCCGCCAGCCCTGTCACCCTTCGCTCCCTCGCCCCGCACGCCACTTTGAGCACTTAGTCATCCGCCACCAGGATCACGCGTTGTTTGGCTCGGGTCAAGGCGGTGCCGCTTCAAAATAAAGGACCCAAGCATGGCTGATTGGGCCCTTATAAACGGATTTGGATCATTCAAGCTGGTGGTTTTTAAGCTTGGGCGCGCGACTTGAAATCGTCCGAAGTCGTTGTCTTAAACTAGAGCGAGTTGCCGCTCTACCTTGAACCCAAAAGGTTTGAATATCTTGTTCAAAGTCACATCCTTCGCATTTTTTGGTGATCTCAGGACTCGGACTATGTTTTGCGGACGAACATGAACTTTTTCGGAAAGCTCCTTGATCCCATAGGCCCTTACGACGTGGCGAATGACGTCATCGGGATCTTCACCGTCCCGGATCAGTTTTTGAACCAGCAGCTTCGCATACTTTTTATCTGTATGAAGCTGATACGCGACTTCCTTGTTCCAAGAGTGAGTTCTAAACATGACGCACCTCGTTCAATGTGGCCCAAAATCGGCCTAGCCTACTTATCGCCCTTTTTACCGGCGGCCTTGGTGAATGCCATCCAAAGCCGTGTTGCTTCTTGGATATCTGTCTGCTGGGTGGGCTTGAAGCCCCCATAGACCAATAGAAAGAACTGCCCTTTCCATTCGCCTCCGTAGACCCGCAAAGCCTGGCCAAAACTAAAGCGTAGTTCAACCACTCCCCGCGGCAGCCTTCGGTGATCCCCGAAATTTCGCTTTCTGACTTGGACGAGCCTAGCATCGATCTCGGACTTGACCTCTGCGGATTGTTTGCGGAACCATTTAATATAGGGAATGGCCCCGCCTTCAAACTCCACATAGCGGATCTCAAGTAGCTGATCGGTCATTCCGAGGCATCCCTATCAAGACAATCTAAATTTGATACACTTAATATAACAGAAATCAGAAACGAGTGGCAAGTCCCTTTCCAAGTGGTCACTTGGGCCCACCTAAGCGACCAAAAGCCACCCCGCCAACCCCGTCACCCTTCGCTCCCGTGCCACACACGCCGCTTTGAGCACTTCATCGTCCGCCACCAGGATCACGCGTTGTTTGGCGCGGGTGAGGGCAGTGTAGAGCAGCTCGGGGCGTAGTAGCTCGTGAGCTTGGCCGTCGGCGTTGAGGGGCGGCAAAACTAGGAGAATGCTGTCGTATTCGCTGCCTTGGGCGCGATGGACCGTCATGGCCCAGGCCAGGTCGTACTGGGGCAGACTGCTGGGGTTGAAGGCGCGGGGGCCTTGCGGGCCGGCGAAATAGGCTTGGGGTCCTTGTGGCGTGTCGAGCAAGACGCCTAGGTCACCGTTGTGCAGGCCGGCTTGAGCGTCGTTGGCGCGGATGAGCAAGGGTTGGGTGGTGCGCGTTTGGCCATCACGCCCCAGCTTGGCTTGCACGCGTTGATTGAGGCCGCTGACACCCCAGGGGCCTTCGTTGAGCGCGCAAAGAAGACGCAGCCGCAAGAGCGCGTCGAGCGCGACTTGGGGGCTGATCGCGGTCGCGAGCTCGGTGATCTGGGGCCAGACTTGGGTCAACGCCGCGTCCAATCTCGAAGGAGCGTAGCGCGTGACGCCGCTGTCGCTGGGCGCGGTCGGCGCGGCTTCGAGAAGCGCGTTGCCATCGTGGTCGCGAATGGCCGCGGCGGCGGCGGCGATGGCGGGGACTTTGGCGAAGCGATGATTGCGGGTAAGCTCAACATGGCTGGCGCCAAGACTGCCCGCGTTGTCGTCGCACGCGTCGACCAAACTGCCCAACACACGCCCGGGTTCAACGCTTTCTAACTGGCGCTGGTCACCCAACACGATCAGACGCGCGCGCGCGGGCAAGGCTTGCAAGAGCGAGTCCCAGAGAAAGACATCGAGCATCGACGCTTCGTCCACCAAGACCACATCCACAGGCAAGGGCCGCTGGCTGTTGTAGCCACAGCGATCATCATGCGGACGCCAATCTAAGAGCTTGTGCAGAGTGCTGGCACGTTGGCCCGCGCCTTGCAAAATTGGCAACGCCGCGGACACAGCCTTGGGCAGATCGACGCAAGCGTCGCGTACACTTTGGCCTAAACGCTGGGCGGCCTTGCCCGTGGGCGCCGCCAGCGCGAAACGGCGGGCGGGATCTTGCAGGGCCAGCAGGGCCAGCAGCCGCGCGGCGGTGAAAGTCTTGCCGGTGCCGGGGCCCCCGGTGATGAGGGTGAAGTGGAGGGTGAGGCCTAGCGTGGCGACCTGGGCCTGGGCGTCGGTGGGGTCGCTGAAAAGAGATCGCAGAGCTTTCTTCACTGTGGGCGCAAGCGTGTCGGTCGCGGCCTGGCTCAAGAGCCTCAGCTTGTCGGCAACGCGCCGCTCGGCCTGACGCATGCGCCAACTTTGCAAGAGCCCTGCCTTGCTCAGCGCCAAAGGCCTGGGGTCGTCGCCTAGCGAGACCGCCGCGCTATTTTTGAGCGCCGCCTTTTCTTTGGCGTCTAACTTTAGCGCGGTGTGCCCTTGGGACCAGGCCTTCAAAAGTTTTTCGACCACAGGCTCAGCCTGCGGGCTCAATTGCCAGCGACGGCGCAACAGATCAATAAGCGGCTCACTCATGCCAGCACCGCCACAGAAAAGAGGGCTTCGAGATCATCTAAGAACGCGGCGCTGGGGGTCAGCATCAAGAAGCCCTTGTCCGTGCCTGCCTCAAGCCCGCGCAAAAAGACCAGACCCGCGCCCACCGCCTGGGCCTGTGGCTCACGCAGGCGCAGGTGCCGGCGTAGCGCCAGCAGATAGAGCTGTATCTGCAACAGATAATGATGTTCGGCCGCGCAAGCCCACAGCGCCGCCGGGCTGTAGTGGCTGGGCAAGTCGCCCAGATGATTGCTTTTCCAATCCAAGACGGCCCAACGACCCTGCTGCGTGGCCAGCCTGTCGATAAAGCCGTGCAACATGCCATTGAGCGCTTGGGGGGCTAAGGCCCGCAAGGCTTGAGCGTAAGCGCGCTCGGCGTCGTTGGCGGCGTGCCTGGCAAAAACTTCGGCCAAGGCTTCCCCGCTCAGACCCTTTGGGCCCAAGGGCAACATAAAGGCCCACTCAGACAAAGCCGGATCCGCGGCGGCCTGGGCCAGGGCGCAGTCCAGACCAGGAACTTGCGCCCGCGCCCATTGGGGCAAGGCCTGGGCCAGCAGCTCGGCCGGTTCGGCGGCTTCAGGCCGCGGCTTGCCCAGGCGATGCTGTTCCAAAGAGGCGCGGACCAGCTCGCTGGTGTCCGAGGTAAAATCCCAGTGCTCTAGGATCTGATGCAAACCGTCACCGGCGTGGCGGCCCTTGGGAAAGCTGGCCAAGAGCACAGGCGTCTCGGGCGCGGCGGGCTCGAGCGCTACTTCCACGGCCGGATCCAGACGCTCGCGCACGATGTTTTGCCCGCTGCTAAAACTGCTAAAGCTGGTCAGGCGCCAGGCGCCCAAATCTTTGTCCGGAAACGGTCGAACCGTTGGCTTGGTCACGCTGACTTTAGACGGTTTGTAGAGGCGCGCGTGCTCCGTGGCGGGAAGCACACTGAAGATCGTTGGGTTGGCTTTTTGAAGATCGTCCAACACTTTCAGGTGCTCGCACGTGAAGAGTTTCTCTTCTCCCTTTTTGGGCTCAACTTTCTGGGCCTCTATCCGCGCGTACCAACTATCAAAGCTCTCGCCGGGAGGATGCTCGCCCAAAAACCAATCTAAGCCGGTGGGTGGCTGCGCCGCCTTGCCCTTGCCATACGCGATGTAGCCCGCCAACAACCACACCCGTCGTTTGGCGCGGGTCAACGCGACATAGATCAGGCGTAGTTGTTCTTGCAAAGATTCTTGGCGCTGCAGGCCCCGCAAGACCGTCGCGTCTGAGCTTTGCGCTAAAAGTGTGAGCGCGCGCGTTTGGTCGGGCAGGCGCAAGAGCGCGGGCGCGTCTTCTTTTTCTTTTTCGTTATAGACGGACCACAAGAAAGGACAAAAAACAAAATCAAACTCCAGGCCCTTGGCGCGATGCATGGTCAAGATCTGCACCGCTTCGCCATCGCGATCAAGCCGCCGCAGCCGCTCGGCCTTGGTATCAGACTCGCCACCCGCCAGCGCGCTTTGCAACCAGTGCAACAGACGCTCGGGACCACCAGGATCCTGGGCCGCTTGATTTTGCAAGAGCTCGCACAAATGGCGCAGATCCGTGAGGCGGCGCTCGCCCTCGACATCGCGCGCTAGACGTTGGCTAAAACCGCCGCCCGCGCTTTGTTCAGCCAGCTGAAAGAGAGCCGCGATATCATGCTCGCGCCACGCGTCGCCCCAACCGGCCAGGCGCCGTTGCCAAGCTTCTTCGTCCGCCTCGGTGAGGGCCAAAAGCGCGGGCGCGTCGAATCCTAAGAGGCGGGTCGCCAGCGCGGCGCGGCGCAGTCCCTGTCGCCCAGGCTGCAGGCACGCGGCCAGGACACACGCCAAGTCGGCGGCCTCTTCGGTTTGCAGGACATCGCCTTCGTCACGCACCACGGCGCTGACGCCGCGCGCTCGCAAGGCGTCAAAGATCGCCACCGACTCACGGTTGGTCCGCGTGAGCACCGCGCAATGCATAGGCAAGATGGCCCCGTGGGCTGCGTCTTGTTTTTGGTCGAGCAGATCAACGATGGCGGCCGCGGTGGCCCCACAGGCCAGCTCAAGGCGATCGTCCGAGACGCTCCAGGCAGGCTGGGCTTTCAGGTCCACGGTGGCCACGATCACGCGCCCCAATTGATCGTTGGGCAAGGGCCGCTCGTCATCGGCGCGCGCGGATGTCGCCGCGGGCACATCAATCTCGGCGGACGCCAAAGGCTGCTTTAAACGTCCCCACAGCGCGTTAAACCCAGCCACCAAGCTTGGCGCGCTACGTTGAGTCTGGGTCAGCGTGCTCTGCCGCGCGGGGTCTTTGACGCGCGCCTTGGCGCTGAGATAGGCGTGCAGATCCGCGCCCCTAAAACTATAGATGGCCTGCTTGGGGTCGCCGATCAAGACCAAGCTTTGCTCGCGCGCCTCGGGATCTAAAAAGATCGAGCTAAAAATAGACCACTGCCTAAGATCGGTGTCCTGACTCTCATCCACCAAGGCCAGTTTCCAGCGGGCGCGCAAACGCGTCCCCAGCTCGGCGCCACTGCCCGCTTGAAGCAGCGCCACCGCCAAGCGCTCAATCAGGTCGTCGTAAGTCGCCAAATTGGCGCGACGCAATTCGTTTTGCAAACGGGCTTTGGCGCCACGCAAAGCGTGCCCCGTCCACGCCCACCGCAAGGCTTCTAAACCGCCGTTCAAGGCTTGGGCGGCGACAAAAATGCCCAGCCCGCCTATTTTTTCTTGGGCCGTTTTGCCCAGCTTGGTATTGCCCTTGGGCCACAGCTTGATCTGATGCAGCGCGTTAAAAAACCGCCAGTGCGTGTCCAACGGCGAGGCGGGATCCAAATTTTTTAGCGCCGCCTTGTAGTCGGCGAGTCGCTCGGGCTGAGCGCCCAATGCCAGATCGTTCTGGACGAGCGTCAGCTCTTTTTGAATGGCGTCCAGGTCCACCGCGCGCGCCTTGATCGCTTTGACCGCGGCCACGACCGCTTTTTTAGCGTCTTCGAGGGTCAAAGGCTCTGGGTGCAAGCGCAGGGCGTCTAACCTTTCGGTCAAACGCCAAGCCGCGAGAACGTCCTTAAGTTTCCAAACTTGCTCGACCGCGAGGCTGGCCAACAGCGGATCGGAGCCTAGATCCGCCCGCCAAACATCCCGTAGCGCCTGTTCTTTAAGCTCGTCCGCGTCCGTGAGCAGATCAAAGCCCACCGGCATGCCACAAAGAAAACCTTGGTCACTGAGCACGCGCCGACAAAAAGAATGGATGGTCGAGACCAATAAACGATCGCTGCTGTCGCGGGCGTTTTGCAAGCGGCGGCGCGCCGAGTCACGCTCGTCAGAAGGGAGTTCGCGCCAAAGCTTAAGCAAGACCTCCAGCCCAGGCTCCTTGACCGCGTCCCCCTCCATGTCCCGTTCGACTTGATGGGTGATGGCGTTGAGCGTGGAGCGAACCTTTTCGGCTAACTCGCGGGCGGCGTCATCCGTGAAAGTGACCAAGACCACTTCGTCCAGGCGTTGCAGGCGGCCTTGGATCAAAAGCCTTGGCAATAAATGACTTAGGGTCCACG
>JANLXT010000057.1:0-1751 GCA_031365225.1 candidate division FCPU426 bacterium | reverse complement strand
GTGGCGATGCCGCGCACTGGACGGTCGTGATGCAGGGTGGCAAAGCAGCGACGGCAAGCGATGCCCCGCCAAAGAAGATGTAGCCCGTGTTATGGGTCCAGGTGATGGTGAGCGTCTGCCCTGGCGAAGCGGCCACATAGTTAAGGGTGACCGTGGCGCTTTGCTGCGTGCCTGTCGCGCTTAATGTCTGACTGAACGCGGGAGCGCTCCCGTCGCTAAGCGTCGCGGTGAGCGTGCCAGTCGTCGAGGTCCACAAAGACACGTAAACTTTTAGACGCCTGGCGGTCAGGTCGGCTGGCACCGTGAACTGCCAGCCACCCCCGACCGTGCTGGTGTACGCGCCATACTGCGTGCCCGCGATCGCCGCCGTAGGATTACCATCGGACCAAGTGAAGAGCTGGCTGTTGCTTGTGTAATTGCTAAAGGTCGCCCCGTTCACAACGCTGTAGTTACTGATCTGGGTCCCGCCACTGGCTTTGTGATTAAAGCTAGTGGGGATCGTATAGCCCCAATGCGCCCAATCGGACGTGCCTTCGGTGGTCAGATTGACCGCCAAGCTACTCGCGGCATAGAGCGCCGAGCTGCCGATCAAATTGCTACAGGTGCCCGGTGTGGGCGTGGGGCTTGCCGTAGGGCTGGCGCTGAAGGTCGGGCTCACCGTGAAGGTCGGTGAGGTCGTGGGGCTTGGGGTCCTTGTGGGGCTTGCGCTAAACGTAGGCGAGATCGTACGCGTCGGCGTGTTCGTCGGGCCCGTCGCGCTTAACCTCACTTCGTCCCAGCCGATGCCATCGGTGAGCCATTCAAAATCATCGTATTGCTGAAACTTGACGCGGATGTGCGAAAAGTCCGAAAAGCCCGCTGTCGCCATCGCGCTCGTAAGATTGATGGTGGTGAAAAATTGAGGCACGGTCCCAAAATTTGGGAATCCCGTATGCAGCGTGACCCAATTCACCCCATCCTGACTGACACTGACGCCATCCCCATTAAACGAGCCCGCAAAACTGGCCGGGAGCACCTCGTTGTCCTCGGACTCGCAATGGGTCCAATACTCTAAAAAGACACTTGGCTGTCCGGCCAAATTGACGTGCAGGATAGCTTCGTTGAGGTTGTAAGGCCCCGTGTTCACACAATCCATGGTCAGCTGATACGCCCCCGCCTGTGGTCCGTTGAGGGTGGTGACCAAGATCCTGCCGTTGACCCCACTAGAGAATGTGGTCCATTCAGTGCCCAGGCTTCCCGATTCAAACCCTGTGTAATACGGAAAACCAGCAATCTGGGGAGTGGGACTCGTCGTCGCGGTGGGCGTGGGGCTAATGTTGGGCGTAGCCGTATTTGTTGACGATACGGTCCTGGTCGGGGTAGGGCTGACATTGGGCGAGGGCGTGTACGTCGACGATATCGTCCGCGTCGGGCTGATGCTGGGACTAGAGGTGAACGTGGGTGAGATCGTGGCTGTCCCGGCGGGCACACAGCTGTGGTGTAAAATGCGGTTCCCCGAATTCTCTGCCACAAAGAGGCCTGAGCCGCTCAACGCTAAACCCGTCGGGCCGTTCATGCCCGTGGCGCTCGCCGCCGATCCGCTTGACGCCATGTTGGGTTGGCCCAAGACCCGATCCGCGGGCTGCTGGTTCACGGTGGGCAGGCTGTTCCAGATCAAAACCCGACTGTTGCTCTGATCCGCTAGATAGAGCCCCCCCTCATAAAGAAGCATGCTATTGGGAGCATTTAGCCCGCCAGCCCCCGCGGCGGGT
>JANLXT010000056.1:0-4422 GCA_031365225.1 candidate division FCPU426 bacterium | reverse complement strand
TCAAAGGGGTGCCCGGTAGTCTTTGGGGGCAAAGGGGGTGTTTCGATGGCGCTGGTGACCGCGACAAAAGGCGTCGTGATGGGCGTGGGGCTGGGACTGAGATCGGCTGTCTCTTCCGCCCAGATGTTGGGAGCGTTGAGCACGCAGGCGCAAAGAAGGATGGCCAGAACGCTTCTTACCATTTTTTTATCACAACTTTGCTCTGGCGCGCGGCTTCAAGATTTTCGCGAACGTACTGCGCCTTTGAGCTTTGTGGATCCAAGGCTAAGAATTTTTCCCAGGTGGCGATTGCCCGATCGACCCAGCCACGACTGATAAAGATGCCGCCCAGCCCAAAATGCGCGCCAGCGTGGTCGGGGCTCAACTCTAGAACCTTTTCATATTCGGTCAAGGCTTCTTCCCACCAGTTTTTGGCGAAATAAGCGTTGCCAAGGTGGTAATGCGCTTGAGGATGAGCGCTATTCAACTCGACCGCCTTTAGGCAATGCTTCACCGATTCGTCCAGCTGGTTGAGCCTAAAGAGCGCGATGCCTAGATTCATGCGGGCAGGAAAATGCTTGGGATCCTCTTCAACGGCTTGCTTAAAGAAGGGCAAGGCCTCCTCGAGAAGGCCTTGCTTGTAGAGCTCAGAGCCCTGCTTGTTGAGGTCGGTGGCGGACATGGTGTTAGTAGATGACCTTGTTGAGGGGGTACTCGACCAAGCCTTGCGCGCCGGCGCGTTTAAGCGCCGGGATCAAGTCGCGGGCTTGCTTCTCTTCGATCACGGTGACCAGATCCACCCAGTCGCCCTTGGCTAAGGGGCTGATGGAAGGGTTTTTCATCGAAGGCAGGATGGCAAGGACCTTGGGCACATCTTTGGTCTGCACATTCATCATCAAGCCGATCATCTTGCGGGCTAACAAAGCGCCTTGCAGCAGCATGACCAGATTCTCGATCTTGGTCCGCTTCCACGGATCCTTCCACGCCTTTTTGTTGACGACCAGCCGCGTGTTGCTCTCTAAGACGGTGTCCAAGATGCGCAGCTTGTTGGCGCGCAAGGACGAGCCCGTCTCGGTGATCTCGACAATGGCGTCTGCCAGATCGGGAGCCTTGACTTCGGTGGCACCCCAACTAAATTCGACTTCGGCCTTGACCTTGTGCTTGGCAAGATAACGCTTGGTGACTCCCACCAGCTCGGTGGCGATCTTTTTGCCTTGCAGGTCTTTGACGCTCTTATAGGGGCTGGCCTCGGGCACGCAAAGCACCCAACGCGCCATCAAGTCGGTGGCCTTGCTGTAGTTGAGCTCGGCGATCTCGAGCACATCGCTCTGATTTTCGACCACCCAATCGTGTCCGCAGAGACCGCAATCCAGGACCCCGTCCTCGACATAGCGGCTCATCTCTTGCGAGCGTATGAGCATGCACTTGAGCTCGGCGTCATCGATGGATGGATAGTAGCTGCGTGATGAAATCGTGACTTGGTAGCCTGCTTTGTTAAACAGCTCCACCGTGGCGGTCTCTAGGCTTCCTTTGGGGATGCCGATATTTAGGATCTTGGTCATGGTGCCTCCGAAAGATCTTTTGGGTGGCGTGATTATAGGGTTAAAGAGCCAACGTGCCTAGACCGGACCCCAGGTCTGGCCGTCTTTGCCGTCTTTGACTGCGATGCCACGTGCTTGCAGGGCTAAACGCAGGCGGTCCGAACCCGCCCAGTCCTTGGTCGCGCGCGCGGTGGCTCTTTCGTCCAAGAGACGCTTTGATCCGGCATCTAAGACCAGTTCGGGCAAGGGAGCGAGTGGTTCTAAGAGGCCCAAGCCCAGCCATTGGTCCATGGCCTCGAGCAAAGCGCGTTTGACGCTCAGGTTGATTTGGCTGTCCTTGGCCAGATCCCAGACCACGGCTAACGCACGGGGGCTGTTAAGGTCGTCGCGGAGCTGATCCCAAAATTTTAACCAAAGCGGGTGTTGCTTGATGTCGTTTGTGTCTGCGTTTGCGAGTAGAATCGGGGCGAGCTTTTCACGCAAGTTGCTGCGGCCCGCCTTGGCCCCTTCAAGACCTTCAAAGGCAAAGGTCAACGCGGCGCGATAGTGGGTGCCCAGGCAAAAGTAGCGGTAGTCCAACGCCGCAAAACCCTTGTCCAGCAGGCTCTGCAAAGTCAAGAATTCGCCGCTGGACTTTGACATCTTGCCTTTGTCCATGATCAAGAACTCGCCGTGCATCCAAGTTTTAACCCAAGGTGTTTTGCCCGTCGCCGCCTCGGTCTGAGCGATCTCGTTGGTGTGATGCACGGGGATGTGGTCGATTCCGCCGCAATGAATATCAAACTGCTCACCTAGATATTGGATCGACATGGCCGAGCACTCTATGTGCCAGCCCGGAAAACCTTTACCCCATGGGCTGTCCCATTCCATCAAACGCTGCTGGCCAGGGGGGCTCAGTTTCCATAGCGCGAAATCTTGGTGGTTGCGCTTGCCACCACTGGGAGCGACCCGGGCGCCCGCTTCTTGACCTTGCATGTCTTTGCGCGCAAAATCGGCGTAGCGTGGAAACTTGGACACGTCATAGTAAACAGCGTCGTCCACGCGGTAGGCAAAACCTTTATCCAACAGCGTTTGAATCATCGCGATCTGCTGGGGGATGTGTTGCGTGGCGCGGGGCCAATGGGTGGCGGGCGTGATGTTTAGGCGTTTGAGGTCGTCAAAGAACGCTTGGGTGTAGAACTCGGCGATCTGCCACACCGTCTTGCCCTCGCGCGCGGCACCTTTTTCCATCTTATCATCGCCGTCATCTCCATCCGATGTCAGGTGGCCGACATCGGTGATATTGCAAACATGGTTGACTTGGTAATCGGCCATACGCAGCGCGCGGACCAGCAGGTCTTCAAAGACATACGTGCGCAGATTGCCGATGTGGGCATAGTGGTACACGGTCGGCCCACAGGTATAGAGTCCGACCTGGGTGCCGTGGATAGGCTCAAAGTCCTCTTGGCGACGGCTGAGCGAATTAAAAAAACTGAGTCGTGACATACACACGTAGAGCTAGGTGATTAGAATCAATGCTAAGGCCCGGCAGGGCGGGGGAACTATGCTACCTTAAACAGCATGGCAGGGGAAGGCGCTCAAGGAGCATAAGGTGAAAAATACAGGCTGGAAAAGGGTTTTTGCCAGAATCTTGAGCTTAAGCCTAGTTGTGGGACTGCTATTTGCGAGTGTTGCGGAAGCTGCCACCAAAAACAAAAAATCTCGGTCTAAAACTAAGGAGAAAGCTGTGGAAACAGGCATTTACGGTTTTAAGATGAAGACGCTTGAGGGTAAAGAAAAGAGCCTGGCGGACTATAAAGGCAAGACGCTTTTGATCGTCAATGTGGCCAGCAACTGCGGCAACACCCCTCAATACAAGGGTTTGCAAGAGATTTATGACAAACACAAGGCCAAGGGATTGGTGGTCTTGGGCTTTCCCGCGAATAATTTTGGGTCCCAAGAGCCAGGGACAGACGGCGAGATCAAGGATTTTTGTGACAGAAACTATCAAGTGACTTTTGATATGTTCTCAAAGATCGATGTAAAGGGCGAAGGCGCGCATCCTTTGTACAAGTATTTGACGACCCAAGGCCCGGACCCGGGTGCGATTGGTTGGAATTTCGCGAAATTTTTAGTTAGCAAAGACGGTAAGATCCTGCGGCGTTTCTCGCCCTCGACCAAGCCGGACGACAAAGAGCTGGTCGCCGCGATCGAGACTGCTCTCTAGTCTTCTTCGTCAAGCGCGTCTTCGAGGCGCTGTGTCAAAGCTTGGGCGCTAAGGGTCGCGCTCTCACCTAAGTGAGGGAAGAGCGCGACCTGTTGCCCGAGCCGATCCAATTCTGGTAGCACAAAATCCAAGAGCTCGTCCAGACCCAGGCGGCCTGGTTGTTCGGTCGGGTCACTGGCGGCCAACGCCGCCAGCTCTTGGCGGGGCCAAAGTGCCAAAGCCCCAGGACCATTTTTGCCCAGGCGCACGCGCACCCAACCGTCCTCGCCTTCTAAACCCCACAGCTCTTCTAAGCGTGTAGCTTCTTCCAAACAGTAGTCAAGGCGTCTAGCCGCAGGGCTAGCCAAGAGCTGGTCGATCTCTTCGGGGCGCAAGGGCGAGACAAAGGCACCCTGGGTCATGGCGTCTGCGCGCTGGACACAGCATCGCTCTCTGCTTTGTTAAAGCGCAATAAACGGCCTTGGGTCAGCACGGCCAAGGGACGACGCATGACAGTCCAATCTTCGAGCGGGTTGCCTGGGACGAGCAAGAGATCCGCGCTTGATCCGGGACGCAGGCGGCCAAGCGCCTCGTGCCCGAGGGCCACCGCCCCGCCCAAGGTCGCGGCGCGCAATACTTCTTCGGAACTTAGGCCGCATGCGCGCATGGCGTCGAGTTCGTCCAACGCCCCACTGCTGTGGGGCACGCCGGGTAGTC
>JANLXT010000055.1:0-6819 GCA_031365225.1 candidate division FCPU426 bacterium | reverse complement strand
GGCCGAAGGCGTCACCGTTTGCGTGATCGTCTCAGTAATCGTCTGCGTGACCGTGGACGTGGCCGAAGGCGTCGCCGTCTGGGTGATGGTCTCCGTAATCGTCTGCGTCACGCTTGGCGTGGCCGAAGGCGTCGCGGTTTGGGTGATGGTCTCCGTAATCGTCTGAGTGATCGTAGGCGTGGCCGACGGAGTCGCGGTTTGTGTAATCGTCTCGGTGACGGTCCGAGTAATGCTAGGCGTGGCCGACGGAGTCGCGGTTTGTGTAATCGTCTCAGTGATCGTCTGCGTCACGCTTGGCGTGACCGAAGGCGTCGCGGTCGGAGTGGCTGTTTGCGTGGGCGAAGCCGTCGGAGTCGACGTTTGCGTGGCGCTGGGTGTCGAAGTCAAGGTTGGCGTCGGCGTGGCGCAACCAGTGATGCCGCAGGGCTCTTGGCCCGTCAGCGCGTCTGGCGTCCCGGCACCGATGAACTCGCAGACCTGCACGCCGTCCACATACAGCGTGTAATAGATGCTGTTGATGCGGGTGGCGTAAGTCGTCCCCGCGTCTGTGACCCTGCTGTAATCATCCGTGTAGGTGATGTTGCTCCAATCGCTATGCCGCCAGCGGGCAAAGGTGTTGAAGTCGCCGAAGGAGCGCAGGTAACCGCCGTTGGCCGGGATCGAGGCCGCGTCGTTAAGGCCCAAGGTCATCACCAGGTTCTTCTGCCTTGTGCCGCCGCAATCGGTGAATGTCGAGGACGTGACCGTCAGGCCGGACGCGGTGATGATGTTAGCCACCCAGACATCAGAGCTGTTTCGGGTCTCGAGCTGGCCTGTGACCGAGCTGTTGGTCCAATTGGCAGGAACAGTGGCGTCATTCACCCAGACTTTGACCTTGATGCGACTGATCTGGATGGGCGTGGCGTCCCAATTGGTGATCTTGAGCCCCAGCATGGACTCATTCACCGACTGCCCAGGATTCCAGATCTCAAGGTTCAGTTTTGGCCCGCTGCCGGGCGCAGGGGTCCAGGTCGGGCTGACGGTGGCGCTAGGCGTGGGGCTGAAGACCGGGCTGGCGGTCGGGCTGAAAGTGGGGCTATAGATAGGGCTCGGCGTCGAGGTCATGGTGGGCGGAATGGCCGGGCAGGGGCTCAAGCCGCAGGGTGCCAAGCCGGTCGCTCCATCCACGACATCAAAGGCCGTGAACTCACAGACCTGCACGCCATCGAGATAGAGGGCAAAGTACGGCGAGCTGACACGCACCGTATCGCTGACCCCCAGATCGCCCATGCGCGAATAGTCGTCGCTATAGTCCGGGTTAGAGAAGTCAAAGCGATGCACAAAGGCCCAATTGTTGCCGATGTTCGTCTTCATGTAGCCGCCATTGGCCGGGATAGGCATCGCGCTATTGACGCTCGTCAGCACGCTCAGGTTGGACATCCTGAGGCCCCCGCAATCGGCGAAGGTCTCGGCGGTGAAGGTGACGCTCGAGGCGCCCGTGACGTTGCCCTGGTCGACATCCAAGTTGTTGAACACGTTGTTCTGATTGGTCAAGGCTTGCGCGTTCCAATTGGCGGGGGCGTAGCCGTCATTCACCCACATCTTGACCTTGAGCCGGTTGACCGCGATGGGTGAGGCGCCGTGGTTGGTGATGCGCACGCCGAGCTTCATCAGGTTGGCGCTTGAGCCGGAATCCCAGACTTCCAGGTTGAGCTGCTCCGCCGGCAGCGCATAGGTCTGGGTCGGCGTGGGCGTAGGAGTCCAAGTTGGCGGTGGCGTCGGGGTAGGGGTGTCGAGAGCCTGCACAAAGCCGGCATGCCCGCTAAAGCTGGCGCTATTGGCAAAGCCGATGCCCGTCTGGAAGACGGCATCGTAGAGCGTGAACGTGGCCGACGCGCGCGTGTTGCCGCCCGCGTCGACCACGTTCCAGTCGCTCTGGAAGGTGGTCGAGGACATGGCACCGCCCTGCAGCGTCCCGGCGAGGGTCGCAGCGAAGATCGCGAGGGCTATGTGGAGCCTAGTCTTCATCCAGCCTTGGTCTCTTTTCTCTTAAATAGCACTATTGTTGTTGTTCTTTTCGTATCAAGCCGGCGGGCGGACCAGGATCTCGACCGGGCTGCTCTTCTGCTCGCAGACGGCCTGGATCTTGGCCTTGCCGTTCTTGAGCGCGTTGAACTCCACCTGCACCGTGCCACCTGCGCCCGTACGCACCTCATTGGAGGGCCGGAACTCGCCGCGGTCATTGCCGTTGAAGATGCTCAAGGTCACCAGGCGGTTGTTGGCCGCCCCGCCTGCGGCCTTGGCCGTCAGCGTCAGCGTCGCGGTGCCGCCCATGTTCATCTCGGTCTTGTCGCTGGTGACAGTCAGCGAGGTGACATCGCCCACATCCTGGGTGGTGTCAAAATGCTGCATGTCCGTGCCGTCATCGCAGGGCAGATAGTCAAAGAGGTTGTTGTTGTCGAAGGACTTGGCCTGGATGCAGTAGGTCTGCCCCGGCGTCAGCCCGTTAAGCGGATAGCTATGATCAAGCGAATCGTTGCCAGCCTGTTTGGGCAGCTCTGTCAGATTGCACGTGCCATCCGTCGCAGCTTGTCCAAAGGCCAGCTCGGTAGTAGCGACCACCGTGCTCTGCCAGCGCACGGTGGCGCTATTCTGGTTGATGCCTTCTACCCTCACATTGAAGATTCCCATTCTTTTACTTCCCCCTCGTTGTGGGCCAAGAGCAGCCCGTTAGATCAATTGATGATCAGGTAATTGAAGCCTGTATTGGCCGGAAATGCCTGATTCGTAACGAACGTGATCGCAAAGGAGCCAGGGTTCGCGCGCACATTGTAGTAGTTGGTCGGCGTCATGCCCGTCCAGGTTATCAGCACCACGCTGCCTGGCTGGCACATGGGCGTGAATACATTGATCGTCGTGATGTTCGTCCCAGAAAAACCCACGCCAAAACGGGCTTGGCCTGCCGGGCCGGTCGCGAGCGACACGCTATTGTTCACGTTCCAAGTAGTGGTCATGTTGATGCCCTCATTGATGAGAGCATTGCTGGTCTTGATCGAGCCGCTCACATGCAGCGCCGCGCCTGAAGAGCCCACCCCGATGGTGGACGTGTTCTGAGCCAGCACACCGGTTGCGGTAGCCACCCCGGCACTGCCCACGACCCCATACGCCCCAAAGAACGAGACCGCGTCGCCATAGACGCCGGCAGAGCCCGTCGTGCCAAGTGCGGAGGGCGAGGCTCGGATGCCACCCGCCGCGCCTTGGGCTCGAAGGCCCACAGCATTGGTGTTGGGATTGTCGTTGATCACATAGATGGCATGCCCAACGTCATTGCCACGCACGTACATGGCCATGTCCTTCGAGCTGACCGAGACGCCCAGGGCTCCGCCCACCACGACCACACCCGTGACGCCTTTAAAATATCCCCCCATGCCCTCATTGGCATTTTCGTTATAGGCTTCAATCGTGGCCGCCGTCGAGCTGCTGAAGGCAAAGATGGCGCTCGTCGAACCGCTGATGGTGGTGGCCGATATGGCCTGCGCATTGGCCCCAGCGACCAGGGCCTTGCCGCCGGCTCCGAAGTTGCGCACGTACATGCCATAGCCCGTGCCGTCACCGTTCTCGGCCATCACGCCCACGCCGCCGGCGATCGTCTGGAAGCCGCCGGTGGGCATGTTCACACGACCCATCACGCCAAAGCGCTGGTTGCTAGTGCCGTGTGACGCTCCGTGGACCGCAATGACAGGGCCGCTGCTTCCGCTGGCCGTGGCCGAGAGGCCGAAGGCCGAGCCCTCCGCGATGACCGCGTAGGAGTTGGAAGGACCGTTGGTGCTGCGGCCCCAGATCGCTGCCGTGTTGGCAGCGTCAGAATATCCGTAGACCGAAGCTCCCGCGGCCGGAAAGCTGGGCGCCGTGGACGCGGTGTAGCCAAAGACACCGATGCTCGCGGTAGAATTGCGCGCCTGACCATAGACAGCGATCGCCGAGCCAGCGGCGGCAGTGTTGGTGCCTTGGATGAAGTAGGCTGTGGGCGCGAAGCTTCCGCTGTTCTGCGCAAAGACCGCATTGCCCGCAGCCGAGCTTGCCGATACCGCCACGGCAAAGCCGTCGGCCACAATGCCACGATCGCCGTTGAAGAGCCCGGCGGTGCCTGTCGCGTTGCTCACCGAGAGCGGGCTCGTGGCCGAGGACGCCAGGGTCAGGCTGAGCGGGGCCGCAACCCCGCCGCCGATCAAGTCCACATAGCCACCCGCGTTCTCGCTCACGCGGAACTTGTTGGCGGTGCTATCAAAGAAGACCCTTCCCTGTCCGACGCTCGAAGCGCCGTAACCAGCCATGCCACGCACGGTGAGGCCCCCCACCGCCTCGAGCGCGGTATTGCCCTGAGCATAGACACCGATGCCACCACCAATGCCACCCACGGCCGAAACGCCAACAAAACCACCCTCGGCGATGACGCCCATGCTGCTACCCGCGCCTTGCAGGGCCCGAGCGTGGACACCCACGCCGCTCATGCCGATCGCGACCGCATCGATCGCCACGCCCCCGCCGGCGAAGCTGTTGTTAAGAGCCCGCAGGCCCACGCCGGTGTTGAGGTCCGTGACCGCGACAACGCCCGTGGCGCTGCTGAACCAACCGGCGGTGCCGGTGGCGCTGTCCGAAGTGGCGCTCAAGGCGATGGCATTGGCGCCTACCGAGCTGTTGCGGGCCGAGATGCCGTAGCCCGACGCCAAGGAGGCCAGGCCCTGGGTGCCGATGCCGCCCGTGCTGAAGCCATAGATGCCGATGGCACCGCTGGGATTTGTGAAGAATTGGTTGCTGGCCCCGATCAGGCCTACCCGGTCGGCGGCATTGCCGTGGTTGATGCTGAGGGTGGTGTACGAAGGGCTGCCGCTGCCGTAGTTGCGCACGGAGAGGACGCCCGTGGTGTTGGCCGAGCCGCTGAGCCTGAGGGCCTGCGCGGTAGCGCTGATGTCGAGCAGGCCGCTCATGGTGTCGCCGCCCTTCCAGACACGGTCATTGCTTAGGGTGTCGACGTAATTCTTATTCGCCGCCTCGGCAGGCATGCTCGGGTCGCTCGCCAGGTACAGTGAGCCGGTCATGCTGTCGCCCGCTTGCAAG
Organism: candidate division FCPU426 bacterium; assembly: GCA_031365225.1. Taxonomy (GTDB): domain Bacteria; phylum Oederibacteriota; class JAJYGY01; order JAJYGY01; family DAIDJD01; genus JANLXT01. Next base: position 1,722 of record JANLXT010000055.1, on the reverse strand, counting down.
ATGAAGTTGCTGTCCACGTAGTTCTTGTTCGCCGCCTCGGCCGGCATGCTCGGGTCGCTCGCCAGGTACAGTGAGCCGGTCATGCTGTCACCGGCTTTTAGCACATAGCTACCACCCCCGCCGCCGAGGTTGGTGCCCGCGGTAAAGCTGACATAGGTGTTAAACGTGGTGGTGTTGCCCGGACCATCAAAGATGCTGCTACCTGAAGTGCGCAAGGCATAGCCCGTGTTGGTGGTGGACTGGGCGTAGACACCCACGTTACCCGCCCCCCGCGTCACGCGGCCCAGCACGCCATAATCGCCTTCGCCAAAAACTCCCGGCGTGTTGCTCGAAAAGGCGACACCATGCACGCCCACGCCATTCATAAATGTGCCATCGGGCCAAACCGTGCCACCCAAACCGCCCGCGCCCTTCGTGCTCGGGTTGCGGCCAACCACCCCAAGGCCGGTGCCGCTGGCCTCGCCCAAGATGGCGGGCAAGAAACTACCGCCTGACGTGTTCTTGGCATATAGGGGAACGTTGTTGGAAGACGCCGAGATGCCAACCGGTCCACCGGCCACGATACCAAACGTTGTGCCTATGGCCAGAACACCGGTCCTGCCCTGCGCGTAGACGCCCATGCCACTGGGACCCGTGGCGGTCGCCGAGACACCGATGCCATTGATGCCAGCCGCGTCGCCAACTAAACCATAACCATTGCCGATCGATGTCGCCCCGTACACACCCGCGCCACTGACCACGGGGATCGCGCCACCCGAGATTTTGCCCACGAGGCCATTGCCCACGCCATTGCTCTGCCCGATCACACCATCGCCATTGTTCGAGACACCATAGATGCTTGGCGCGGCGCTATTGCTAAACGCGCTGATGGCAGTAGCGCCCGCCGCTTCGGCGTAGATCGCGTTGGCGGTACCAAGTTGGTAAGAAGAAAACGGGATGAGAGCGCCAGCGGCGGTCAAGGTGAGCGGAACGCTGACGACGGCGTTCTCGGCAAATTTCGCGCGAAAAGCATAGGGAGCCATGGTCAAGGGCTGGCGTGGCGTTAATGTTTCGTAGCCCACTCCGACTTTGAACCACTCAATTTGCAAATAATAAGGAACGTCAAAGGGCAGGTTGATGGGATTGTATTGGCCTAAGATCACATTGAAGAGGCCGCTCTTGGTAGACACAAAACGCGCGGTGGTGGTGACGCCGCTATACTCTTCGGCCCAAAGCTCTGTCGGACCGCTCAAGGCGTTAAAGATTCTAAAGACCACCGTGTTACCTGTGCTATCGGGCACCGGTCCGCTTAGATCGGCCATACGCCCTTGATAATTTAAATTTTGTGGCAGCGCCCCCCATCCGACGCTCGTCGCCGCCAGCCCTCCAACAAGCAAACAAGCCCAAAAAGCATTGCTCAATTTGTGTTTTTGTTGGATTGAAAGCATGGGGATCTCCTACTTCTCGATAAAATAAATAGCGAAACAAGGTCCGAAAAAATGGCCCAAGTTATTCACAACGCACTGCAAGCATTTTATAGGATTTTTGACGTTTGGTGTTTATGAAAGGCTTGTAATCCCAATCACTTTCGAAGTTCTTCCAGTCAAATTAAGATAAAAAAACCGCATTACGAAACTTTAATCTACTTTAAAACAATGACTTTTCGAAGGCTTTGAATTCCGCCGCCACGCACACTGACAAAATAGACGCCGTTGGCGACCATCTCCGCGTCGGGATTGCGAC